>CAXMPY010000041.1:0-14767 GCA_964195275.1 uncultured Paracoccaceae bacterium | reverse complement strand
TTCTTGGAGTCCTTTTGTCGCCGGGTCGTTCCGTCGGATAATTCAAATGCCTTCCGAATTGGCGCTTTTCGACGGATTGTGCACGGTGATAATTATCCGCTTTGGGCTCTTTGCTGCCGTTCGCTGCGCAATGCACCAAGGTCCGCTCAGGGCGGAAAGCGGACATTCGCTGGTCTTGTCCGCTGATCTGCACCCACGCCAAATCAAGTTCGAGGTTAATATCGCCTGAAGCAGCGGCGATTGGCAACGATCGGACGCCGCTGAAGCACTATTCTGAAACATTACAACCGCTGCCGGCTAGCTCGTCAAGCCAGCTGCGACCTTGGCCACTAATTCAATTGAAACTGAAGCGGATAATGGCCGTCTTCAAAATCGCCGAACAGGTCTGGTAAGTCGGGGTGGTGAACCGGTTCGCCGGAAAAATCTGCACGCAGATTTTGTTCTGAAACGTAGGCGACATAAAAGCTTTTGTCATTTTCAGCCAGCAAATGATAAAACGGTTGGTCCTTTGAAGGACGGGCGTCTTCCGGTATGGCCGCATACCATTCATCAGAATTTGAGAACATAGCGTCTACGTCAAAGACAACACCGCGAAACGGATGTTTACGATGACAGACAACTTGTCCGATGTGATACTTCGCACGTGTTTTCAACATTATTAACAGCCCCTTGCCCATAGATATCGTGTTGGATCGGCCTGTGTCCACGCGATATCAAGAAACAGACTGTGAACTACTAACCAACAGTGCGGGGCTATTAGAAATTACCATCTGGTTAGCCATTGATTTCATTCACTTTATTAATTTTCCAATCAAGGTTTCTCTGGCGATCCCGGATTTTTTCGGCTGATTTTTGCCATTTACGGCCGATCCTGACGAACAAATATCCGTCCATTGCCCCGTGATGATGGTCAATTTCCCGCTTACCGCACCATTTGTGATCGGTTGAGAACTATTAACTATTCACGCCGCCACCAGATTTTGTTAGTGTTCAAAAAAAATGACGGCAGGCAGATGAGCAGAATTTTTCGAGCAGCAATGCTATTGGTTTTCGTGTCTGCGTGCGGCAGCGGTAACTTTTCCGCGCCACGCAATCTGAACGATGCGTGTAGCATTGTCGATCAACGACCGACTTATTTAACGGCGATGAAAGGTTCAGAATCCAATTGGGGTGTACCGGTCAGTGTTCAGATGGCCACCATTTTCCAGGAAAGCAAATTTGTCGGCAACGCGCGTACACCCTATCAGTATACACTTGGCATCATTCCAATGGGGCGGCAAAGTTCGGCCTACGGATACAGCCAGGCGCTGGACGCCACATGGGACGAATACAGACGTGATACCGGCCACCGTGGCGCACGCCGCGACGACATCGGCGACGCGACGGATTTTATTGGCTGGTACATGGCAGAATCCAGCGAAGAACTGGGCATCTCTCTGACGGATGCCGGCAGCCAATATTTGGCCTATCACGAAGGTCGGGCAGGGTTTGCGCGGGGCAGTTATCGGTCAAAATCCTGGCTGCGGCGAATTGCCCGCGAAGTGGACGCGCGCGCAGATCGGTACGGGCAGCAATTGCAGGCCTGTGGCGCTGCTTAAAAACCCCGATCCGACATTTCACTACGAATGCTGAACAACCTGGACCGATATGAACGTCCGCGTTCAAATTCGCCCAGAACCACAGTGGTTTTTTGCCCTGATCCATCGGTGACGACCCACTGGCGTAAAGCCACCGGGTTAGCGGTAAAGATCAGCTGAATAGATCCGTATTCAGGGTGTTTGGGGTCCTGCACAATAACCGACGTTGCCGGGCCATCTTCGGTATGACCAACAACCATGTCTGCATTTTCCAAATTGACGTTCCGCGCCAGTATTAGACTTAGTGGCGTCCTATTCAGCGGAAACCGTTCTGGCGGTTGGTTTGATCGGCTGTCAAATACGGCAACCTGACCCCCGTTGGCCAAAACCAAACTTTCATCAGGTGGTTTATACTCAAACCGGATACGACCGGGGCGACGAATGAATATTCGTCCGATCGACAACGATCCATCATCGTTTATCTGGGTGAATTCGGCCTCTGCCGTGGCCATGCTGTTAAAGTAGCTAGAAATCGCGGCTAACGGCAATTTCTCTGCCATAGCGGGCGCGGCAATCGCCAGGCTTAGGGCCAGCGCCAAAATATTTCGTACAGGTTTCATGCGCTTATTATATTCGTTTGCCAATCTGCCTGCACCCCCAGAACGCTTCACAAAGCAGAGAACCGCCTGCTACTGCTGTTCTGGGATCAAAATCTCGCGCTTGCCAACATGGTTGGCCGGACTGACCAGACCGTTGTCTTCCATTTGTTCCACCAGACGCGCAGCCTTGTTATAGCCAATGGCCAGTTTGCGTTGGATATAGGACGTCGAACATTTCCGGTCTCGCGCCACAATGGAGACAGCCGTATCATATAGCGCATCTTCGCCATCTGTGTTGCCGCCCAGCCCCAGTACCAAATCAATGTCACTTTCGGTGTCGGTGTCGGGTCCGTCTTGCACACCACTTACATAATCCGGCGCGCCATACGCTTTTAGATGGCTAACGATTTCCTCGACCTCTTCGTCGCTGACAAATGGGCCGTGAACACGGGTGATTTTGGCACCGCCCGCCATATACAACATATCGCCCATACCAAGCAGCTGTTCGGCGCCCTGTTCGCCCAGAATAGTACGACTGTCGATTTTTGAGGTGACTTGAAACGATATCCGGGTCGGAAAGTTGGCTTTGATCGTGCCGGTAATCACATCTACGGATGGTCGTTGCGTCGCCATGATCAGATGGATGCCACTGGCCCGCGCCATTTGTGCAAGCCGCTGAATGCAGGCTTCGATCTCTTTGCCAGCCACCATCATCAGATCCGCCATTTCGTCGACAACGACGACAATATATGGGATTTTTTCGGGCTTGAATTCATCGGTTTCAAAAACCGGATCACCGGATTCTTCATCAAACCCGGTTTGAACTGTTCGGCTGAACATTTCGTTTTTGCTCAGCGCATGGCTGACGCGACCATTGTAGCCTTCGATATTGCGCACACCCATTTTGGACATCCGCCGATAGCGTTCTTCCATTTCGCCAACCACCCATTTCAGGGCCACCACGGCCTTTTTCGGGTCGGTCACCACCGGGCTTAGCAAATGGGGAATGCCATCATAAACGCTAAGTTCCAGCATCTTAGGGTCGATCATGATCATCCGGCAATCTTCCGGGGTCAGCTTGTACAGCAGGCTAAGGATCATGGTATTGATCGCCACCGATTTACCCGAACCGGTGGTCCCCGCGATCAGCAAGTGGGGCATTTTGGCCAAATTGGCAACGATGGCGTCGCCACCAATATTCTTGCCCAGTGCCAGTGGCAGTTTCATATTGCTGTCGCCAAAATCACGGGCAGACAAAATTTCACGCAGCACCACTTTTTCACGGCGCTCGTTTGGCAGTTCGATGCCGATGACGGAACGGCCTGGAACGGTAGAGACACGGGCCGACAGTGCCGACATCGACCGGGCGATATCATCTGACAGACCAATCACTCGGCTGGCCTTTAAACCCGGTGCTGGTTCCAGTTCGTACATGGTGACCACCGGGCCGGGGCGTACGGATACAACCTCACCCTTAACGCCATAATCGTCTAAAACAGATTCAAGCATCCGGGCATTTTCTTCCAGGGCCTCATCGGAAAGGTGGTGCCGTTCGACTATTACCGGATCAGACAGCAGATTAAGCGGTGGCAATTCATACGCTGTGGCCTGCTCTTCGAACTGAAGTTTTGGTTGTGCCTCGGCTTTGGCCCTGCGCGATGGTTGTACAACTTTGCGTGCTGCGTGGTGCACAACATTTTTCGGATCAGGCATTGGGGCGCCCGGCGCTTGATACATTGCCGGTTCGCGGCCTGCGTCAAGGGCATCAGCCGCATCCACAGTTGGTTGTTCGGTTTGCGGTATCATGGGCAGCGGGCCGCGTGGGTGGCGACCATCAATCATCGGTTCGGTACGGGCACCCTGACTGTGAAGCAGCGTTTTCTTAGTGACCCGGTTTTTGATGACTTCTGCAATTTTAGCTTTGATCACAGGGTTGCCAAAATCATCGGCGGTATAAAGCTGTGGTTCCGGTGCGGGATCTGGCGCACGCTTCATCAACCGCGACAATAGGCCGACCTTGGGCTCGGTTATGGACATATCCGTGGCGATCGGCGCGGTGACACTTGGTTCTGCGCGAAACGGAATGTTGTGTTGGTCCTCGGCCATTATGGCGCGGCGTACAACGGGTTGTTGCAATGTGGGTTCGGGGAACAGGCGTTCGGCTTGTAATTCTTCTTCGGTCAAGCGCCTTTGTTCTTGTTTTTCAAAGCGTCGGGCCTGAATTTTGCGGGCGGCGACCACGGACCCAACCGCGCCCTTACCCAGCAGGCGCATAAGCCCTGCATAAACCATGATTACGCCAAACACTAAAAACTGGCCTATTCTGCCCAGTTCAGTGCGGGTAAAGCCCAGAACAATCGCAGACATAACTGCGGTACCAATCACCATAACGACCGACATGATTTTCAGTCCAAATGCCGCCTTAACCGGGATCACACCCAATATGGCACCAAGCACTGTATCGCCAAACAGACCGCCCAATCCAAATGAATGGGTCCAGCCCGTTCCGGGAACATGGGTGGAAAAATAAACCGACGCCAACGCAATGGCAATCGGTGCGAAAATCAGCCGCGGGATAGCGCGCGCGTCACCAATATGGGCAACAAACCGGATACCCCATGTGGCCAGCAGAACAGCAATGCCCCAACCGCCAAATCCAACAATGACGATCACCGGCGACGCAATAGACGCACCAAACCTGCCCAACAAATTTACAACCTGTTCATCTGTGGCCGACAACCAACTGGGGTCTTCGGGCGCGTATGAACCCAGGATCAAGATAAATAGTACCGCAAACACCAGCAACATAATGCCAAACAATTCTTTGCCGCGCCGTTCCAGCGCGGCCTGTGTCGCACTGTCAAACAGCGGGTCGCGTTGTCTTGCCTGATAGGAAGCCATTAATTTCTGTCCTTACCCATATATACAATCACGTAGCAAACTTAGCCCACGCTGCATTTCATCTTTGGGGGCCACCATAGCGACCCGTATGTATTTTTTGCCCGGATTTTCACCACCAACATCTCGACTGAGATATGCCCCAGGCAGTGTACGTACACCGGTTTTTTTCCATAGCGACAAAGCCGCTGTTTCGCCGTCATCCACAGGCATCCACAAAAAAAAACCCGCGTTAGGCGCGGCGTAGCCCTGCATGCCTGAAAATATCTGATCTGCACATTCGAATTTTTCGACATATTGCGCACGGTTCGCAGTGACATGGACCTCATCAGACCAGGCGCGTTCGGACACGTATTGCAATGGCAGCGGAATTGGCGCGCCGCCGTAGTTACGCAGTCGTTTCATCGCGGCGATACCTTTTGGCCCCCCTGCCACAAAGCCAGAACGTAACCCCGGCAAATTGGAACGCTTAGATAACGAATGAAAAACAAATACGCGCTCTGGGTCGGCACCAATTTTCGCGGCAACTTCCAAGGCACCCGTTGGTGCCTGGTCGCGATAAATCTCGCTATAGCATTCATCGGCAAAAATCCTAAAGTCGTGCTTTTCGGCCAGATTGATCAGGTCTTCTAGATAAGATTGATCGGCCACAGCGCCCTGTGGGTTTGAAGGCGAACAGATAAACGCCAGTTCAACCCTGTCCAGAATATCGGCGCCAAGCGAACGATAGTCTGGAAGAAACCCCGTGGCCGCCGTTGCTGAAACGTAATGCGGATCGGCACCTGCAGCCAATGCGCCCGCGCCATAGGCCTGATAAAATGGGTTCGGAATAAGGACCAAAGGTTTTTGGCCCTTTGCTAATTGTTCCGGGCACATTGCAAGGCAGGCGTTGAACAGTCCTTCTCGGGTTCCGTTTAAGGGCAATATTTGAGTTTCGGCATCAAGCTGCACACCAAAGCGCCTGGCAATCCATCCGGCAATTGCCCGGCGCAACCGCTGCGTGCCGTCAGTTGGTGGATATTTGCCAAATTCACCGGCATGGTCTTGAATGATATCCGTGACCCAGCTTGGAAATGGGTGCCGGGGTTCGCCGATAGACATGTGAATAACCTTGCCACCCGGTTCATGGGCGTCAAGCAACCGCCGCAAACGCGGGAACGCATATTCTGGCAGGTTCGAAAACCGCTCGGGGAACACCATATTTGCCTCGGGTTCGGGGTCATTGGCGCCCCGTTTCACCCAACGATATCCTGAGTTCGGCTATGGGTCCAGAAAAACGCTGCAAAATTCGCGCTTTAGGGGGGCAAGATGTTGCTTTTAAGCCAGTGCTGCCTCTGCTGCGGCACCGATACGCAAAAGTCGCTGTTCTGAACGGGCGGGTGTAACGAACATTATACCTGTCAATGCAACACCCGTTGGCAGGGTCAACGCCGCACATCCCATCAGATTAGCGACCCTTGTATTGCGTAACGCCAGCAGGTTTTCGGTAATGTAATAATCTTCATCAACCGCCAAACGCTCGATACTTGGTGGCAATGTAGGTGATGTTGGCATGATAACCGCGTCATAACCCGCGACCTGACGCGCCCAGTCGACTCGAAATTTATCCAATGCCTGCCAGGCGCTAACATATTCGACGCCGCTATAAGCCTTGCCCGATTGAAACCGCGCCAAAATGCCCGGAAACATTTTTTCTGGTGCCGCTTCAATCTCGGACTGCCAGGTTGCGTAAGCTTCTGTCGCGAACAGAACGCCCGATAGGTCAAACGCCTGTTCAAGCACTTTAATGGGACCACGATCCACAATAGCACCGGCGGATTTCAGGCGTTCGACAGCCCGCTGGAACCCAGCCAATGGTTGTTCGCGTACCTCATTCATTACAATTGTATCCAGTATCAAAAACCGCGCCCCGTTCAGGTTGGCGCCGGTAAGATCAGCCGCAGGCCCGCCTTCCAGCGCACCCAACATCAGCGTGGCATCTTCAACGGACCGACACAAAGGACCAACGGTGTCAAAACGCGCGCAAAGCGGCACAACACCCTGCAAAGACAGATGCCCAGATGTTGTTTTCAATCCGACCAGATCGTTCCAGACCGCCGGAATGCGCACAGATCCACCGGTATCAGACCCGATGCCTGCCGCTGCCAATCCAAACGCCACTGACGCCGCTGCGCCAGAAGATGACCCACCCGCAACACCGTCCGGATCGTTCACAGATGGCGGCGTTTGCGTGATCGGATTGTACCCCAAACCCGAAAACGCCAATTCAGACAAATGGGTTTTGCCCAAACAAACCAGCCCGGCCTGCGTGGCATTTTGCAGGACAGCAGCGTCCTGATCTGGCACCCGATCTTTCAAAAGCGCGGACCCTGCTTCGGTTTTAGTCCCTGCGGTGTCAAACAGGTCTTTCCAAGAAATCGGAACACCATCAAGAAGCGACTTGCGCTGGCCTGACCCGGCGCGTTTCGCGGCCGCCTTGGCCTCGGATAAAGCGCGACCTAGGGTAGTTCGTGCGTATATCCGGTTGCCTAATTCATGGGTATCGATTGCAGACAAATAGCATTCAGCCAACGCCACTGGGTCAATTTCACCAGACCCAATACCGCGCCCCAAATCAGCGGCAGTCATCGTTAACCAATTGTTATTCATCAAGTTTCCCCATGTTTATTTGTTTTGGGTAAAATCAGCATACGGCCAAACCCATCGCTGCGCAGGGCGATCTATTCAATCTGTCTCGCCTCGTCTAACAACATCACCGGTATGCCATTTCGGATCGGAAACGCCAGGTTCGCAGATTTGGAAAGCAGTTCCTGTTTATCAGCGTCATAGGTCAACTTTGCGTGGGTCATCGGGCAAATCAACGTTTCCAACACCCGTCGATCAATTGTCACTTCATCGCTCATTGCATCACCACGTTAGTTTGACCGCCGCGCAGCGAAAACTCCATCAATGTTGTCAGGGTTTCGCGCCGGGTCTGCAACGATTGGGCCTCTAACAGTGCCTGCCGGTCTTCCGGCGACAAGGGGCATAACATGCACAGCGAATTTATCAGCAATTCGTCCTCGGCATCGCTTAGTGTGTCCCAGTCGCTGTCCAGATCATGGGCGGTGAAATACCGGCCTAACAGCTTTAAAAACGAAACGCGGTCAAATCCGGGGTCACGTTCAGCTGAACCCAGGTCATCCTCAAACCCCCGCCAGTTAACGTCGCACTTTTTGTACGGCGTAAATCCTTCATTCACCTCGGTAATCCGAAATCTGGAGATGCCAGTCAATGTCAGCATATAGCGGCCATCATCGGTTTCAGAAAAAGAACTGACGCGACCGGCGCAGCCTACGTCGTGCAAGGATTTATCTGAAACCGTGCCAGGCAAAGGTTGGACCATGCCAATTATCCGGTGCGAGGTTTTCAGAACGTCATCCAGCATCGCCAAATAGCGGGGTTCAAAAATATGCAGTGGCAGGCGCGCGCGGGGTAACAACAATGCACCAGGCAACGGAAAAACCGGGATCGTACCGGGTAAATCTGCTGCGTTGAACATGGCCTGCACCTAACGTTGTTAGGTGAATATTAGCGACGAAAGCTTGCGCCGTCCATTCAGGGCAATGGGGTCTTGGGCTGTTAGTGCGTCAAAAACGGTAAACAACTGGGTCTTGGCCGCTCCGTCATTCCAATCTCGGTCCCGCCGAAAAACCTCTAACAGCTGCTCAACCCCGGCCTCGACATGCCCGCCAGCATGCATTGAATTTGCCAAATCAAATCTGGCTTGATGATTGTCAGGGTCAGCATCCACCATCGCCTGAAGGTCTGCCAATGGGCCTGCATCTGCGGCCTGGCGCGCCAATTGCAGCTGCGCGCGGGCAGCATCCAATTCCGCGCTTTCTGATATTTCCTCTGGTACGCCGTTCAATATCGCTTCGGCTTGATCAAAGTCATCCATAGCGATATGCGCGCGGACCATGCCACCGTAGGCAGCCGCATTATTTGGGTCTTCGCCAAGAATTGCGGCAAATGTCTGGGCAGCGTCGACTGCCGCGCCTTCGGTCAACATTTCCTCGGCGGCGGCGACGGCGTCGCCCAACCCGTCATCACCGGACAACGCCGCAAGTTTGTCAACAAACGCCTTGATCTCTGATTGCGGAACTGCGCCCTGAAATGCATCAACAGGTTGACCGTCTGAAAATCCGTAAACCGTTGGAATTGACTGAACTTTCAGCTGAGTCGCGATTTGCTGCGCCTCGTCCACATTGATCTTAACCATGCGAACCTTGCCACCGGCGGCTGTTACCGCGGCTTCCAGCATCGGACCCAGGGTTTTGCAGGGGCCGCACCAGGGCGCCCAAAAATCAACAATAATCGGCACCTCTTTTGAGGCTTCGATCACGTCTGCCATAAAGCTGGCTTCGCTGCCGTCTTTGATCAGGTTTGCGGTTTGGGTATCGGGGTTTTCACCAAGCTCGAGCATGGGGTGATCCTAATAGTTTTGGGTTGTTTTGTAGATGGCGTATTGGCGAAATGATTTCAAGGTGGCACAGCACAGTGCACTACAAATCAAATGTGGCAAATACCGGCGCATGGTCCGAAGGTTTTTCCCAACCCCGCACAGCGCGCACAATCCGCGAACTGTGCGTAGAATTGGAAATGTCGCCTGTGGCCCAGACATGGTCCAGACGCCGGCCTTTATCAGCCGTGTCCCAATCGCGCGCGCGGTACGACCACCATGAATATAGTTGGCCATCAGGGATGTCTTTGCGCGTAATGTCTACCCACCCACCGGCATCTTGTGTTTCGGCCAGATGCGTAACCTCTATCGGTGTGTGGCTGACGATTTTCAGCAATTGTTTGTGGCTCCAGACATCATCTTCGCGGGGTGCAATATTTAAATCACCGACAAGAACCGACTTTTTTGGTTTTTGGCTGTGAAACCAGTCACGCATCTCGGTCAGATAATCCAATTTTTGGCCGAACTTTTCGTTCACTTCACGGTCCGGTTTATCGCCGCCAGCTGGCACATAAAAATTGTGGATCGTCACGCCATTTTCAAGCTGTCCAGCGACGTGTCGGGCATGCCCCAGGCCTACAAAATCTTCGCCACCAACATCATTGATCGGCAGTTTGGACAGGATCATAACGCCGTTATAACCCTTTTGGCCCCGCGCAATCATGTGGTGATACCCCAGTTGGGCAAAATTTTCTGTTGGGATCAAATCAACCGGGCTTTTGCATTCCTGAAGGCACAGAATATCCGGGCCTTCTTCCGCCAGTAATTTCAATACCAGGGGCTCGCGTAGCCTGACAGAATTGATGTTCCAGGTGGCGAGTGTAAATGTCATGCTTTGCCCTTTTTGGATTCTGCTCTGGCAATAGTGTAACAAATTTCGTACCCACCAAAGCCACAGCTTCCTATAATATCCGCAGGATAGCAGGACAATGCCTATACCGACTGGTGAAATGAAGAAGCGACAATTCAGCGCCGGAATATACCGCGCAATCCAGCGTTTCTGCGCTTGGTACATCGAATTGGTTTAAAAGCCACGCGCTGGACGCATGTGGGATTTGAACGGGCCGAAGCAGACATTATAGCAGGGATACCCCGGATTTATTGCATTTGGCACGGGCGTCTTGCCGCTATGCCATATTTTCGGGAATGGCATGACCACCAGATGTCGACATTTGTCAGCAGGCATCGCGATGCGCAAATTGCGAAACAGCTCATGAAAAAAAGAGGGCTAAATGTTATTCCTGTCCATACTTCAGGGGGCAAAACTGGGCCTGTCAGGGCGGCTATAGAAGCTTAAAAAAATGGCAGTTCACTTGGCATTACACCAGATGGCCCATTTGGGCCCCGCCACGTTGTCCAGCCCGGTGCAATTTTGATCGCATCCTTCAGCCAGACCCGCCTGACCCCAGTAGCATATTCCACGCGCTGGCGGATTACCGTGCCGTCTTGGGACAGTTTCGTTATTCCACTGCCATTCGGGCGCGACGCGTTCGTCATAGTTGATGGCGACATACCTGCTCCTGGTCTAAACGACAAAGAAATGGCCACGGCGCAGCCAAAACTTGCGGGAATGATTGACGAAGTGACCCAACATGCCGACCGAATATCTGCGAATAAGGCATAGCCAAAAAAAGGCCCGGCAGTGTGCCGGGCCAGTTCAACAGGGAGGTGTGATGCCATAACCCCGACATCACAAGGGGATCTGTTATGCGACCAATCTGTAACCACCTGATTCGGTCACAAGAAGGCGGGCATTTGACGGATCTGGTTCTATTTTTTGACGAAGCCGGTAGATGTGGGTCTCTAATGTGTGGGTCGTGACCCCGGCATTATAGCCCCAAACTTCGTGCAGCAGCACGTCACGCGCCACCACGCCTTCGGATGCCCGATAAAGGAATTTCAGAATGTTCGCTTCCTTCTCGGTCAGCCGAATTTTCCTATCATCCTCGGTAATTAGCATCTTTACCGAGGGTTTGAATGTGTAGGGGCCTAACTGAAATACCGCGTCCTCGGATTGTTCGTGCTGGCGCAATTGTGCACGTATGCGGGCCAACAGCACCGGGAACTTAAATGGCTTTGACACATAATCATTGGCACCGGCGTCCAGCCCTAGAATTGTGTCAGCGTCCGAATCATGGCCGGTCAGCATCACAATTGGGCATTTAACGTTTTGTTTGCGCATCCGGCGGCACAGTTCGCGCCCATCAGTGTCCGGCAGACCGACATCCAGAATGACCAGATCGTAAATCGCTTCTTTTGCTTTCACTATGGCCGTCGCACCGCTTTCAGCCTCGAAGACGTCAAAGTCTTCGGTCATGATCAACTGTTCGCTTAGCGCTTCGCGCAGGTCATCATCATCATCGACCAAAAGTATCTTTTTAAGCGTGGCCATTTTGGAATTCTCCATTTTTCCTGTCTATGACATGGAAGACACGGCGCCCGCACACAAGATTTACAACAATTGCCTCACGCGGACGTGTCAAATACCAGCCAATTGTTTCATAATCAGACGAGTCCCGCTACATCGGCAGGGAAATTGAATGTGGATACACCATGGCACTTGCGCCAACAAAACAGGAATTACGGGCTAGGGCCCGCGCAGATTTGCGTGCCGGTGTGGCCGTGGTTTTATCAAGCCAAGGTGCTTGGGCGGTAATTTTGGCGGCTGAAACCGCCGATACGGCACGGTTGACGGATCTAAGAAAAATCGGTGAACCGGTGATCACCCTAACTAAACGCCGCGCCGAAACGCTAAAGGCGCGGTGCTATGACGGCGATATCGCCCGAATTCCGGTGCCCGCCGATGCTGATCTGGCCTGGGTGTTGGCACTGGCGAACCCGGCGGATGATCTGCGCTCGCCGATGAAAGGGCCGCTGACGACCGTGCGCAGTGGCGATGCCCAATTGCATCGTGGCGCAATAGCCCTGATCAAAGAGGCGCGCTTGCTACCAGCTGCATTGGTGGTTGATATCTCAGAAGGCCAACAATTTGCCACCGCAAATGGGCTGACCCATGTTGACCTGCAAAAGTCACCGACGGAAATATCCCAAAGCGATCGCCTAAACCAGGTTGCCAGTGCTCGGGTGCCGCTGGCAGTATCGCAGGCAGGCCGGGTGCATGTTTTCCGACCTGATGATGGCGGCGAAGAACATTACGCAATTGAAATTGGTCGGCCCGATCGCGGCAAACCGGTTTTAGCCAGGTTGCATTCCGCCTGTTTTACCGGTGACTTGCTGGGCAGCCTGAAATGCGA
Source organism: uncultured Paracoccaceae bacterium (assembly GCA_964195275.1). Taxonomy (GTDB): domain Bacteria; phylum Pseudomonadota; class Alphaproteobacteria; order Rhodobacterales; family Rhodobacteraceae; genus NVTR01. The sequence goes on along the minus strand of CAXMPY010000041.1, from coordinate 1,938 downwards.
TTGTGGTGCGCAACTGCAAGGCGCGTTACACATCATGGGGGCCGAGGGTTCAGGCGTGTTGTTGTACTTGAACCAAGAAGGTCGCGGCATTGGCCTGGCCAATAAAATGCGCGCCTATTCATTGCAAGATCAGGGTTTTGATACGGTCGAGGCGAACCACAGGCTGGGTTTTGAGGATGACGAGCGGGATTTTCGCATTGGGGCCAGTATCTTGAAAAATCTCGGCTTTTCTGCCACACGATTGCTGACAAATAACCCGGCAAAAGTCGCGAAGATGCAGGAATGCGGCATTGACGTCGTTCAGCGTGTGCCGCTGGTCGTTGGGGAAACCCCCGAAAACGCGGCATATCTGAAAACCAAGGTCAAGAAATCCGGGCATTTGTTGTGACGCCAAACGATCTGGTTGTGACGCGTCGCGGGGTTCGATTTCTGGGCCGGTATTTCCCAGCCAGTATCGGCCGCGCCGGTATCACCACCAATAAAATAGAAGGCGATCACGCCACCCCCGCCGGTGTTCATCACATCGCCGGCTGCTTGTTTCGACCCGATCGGATCAGACGGCCAAACAGGTGGGCGACGCCCATAAAACCCAATGATGTCTGGAGCGACGATACCAATGACCCTGCCTACAATACCCTAGCGCGCGCGCCGCATCCGTTTTCGCACGAAATGCTGCGCCGCGCTGACAGGTTATATGATCTGGTTATCCTGACAGATTGGAATTGGCCCGATGCTATCGCGCACCGCGGTTCGGCGATCTTTATGCACCGCTGGCGAAAGCCGGGGCACCCAACAGAGGGCTGCATTGCTTTTGCCAAAAACGATCTGCATTGGATTGTTGAACGAATTGGTCCAGCCACCCGAATAATTGTGCGCTAGCCGTTAATCACGCGCGCCAAATATCGCGGAACCAACCCGCACATAGGTGGCGCCGTGCCTAACGGCGGTTTCAAAATCACCGCTCATACCCATCGACAGTTCCTTAAGACCATTCCGCGCGGCAATTTTAGCCAGTAACTGGAAATGCGGCGCCGGGTCTTGGTCGGCAGGCGGAATGCACATCAACCCGGCAATCGGCAGATCCATCCCCTGACAGCTGGTTACAAATTCATCCGCGTCATCCGGCAGCACCCCGGCCTTTTGCGGCTCTGCCCCGGTATTCACCTGAATAAACAGCATCGGGCAATGCCCGCGTTCTTGCGCCAACCGGGCAATAGTCTTGGCCAGTTTAGGCCGATCAAGCGAATGGATCGCATCAAACAATTCAAAGGCCTGCCGGGCCTTGTTTGTTTGCAAAGGCCCAAGCAAGTGAAGATTTACATCTTCATATATTTCGCGCCATTCGGGCCATTTGCCCGCGGCTTCCTGCACCCGGTTCTCGCCAAACAGGCGATGACCTTGATTTAAAGCGTTAATAACGCGGTCGGCTGGTTGCAATTTGGAAACGGCGATCAGTTTTACAGTGCCCTTGATTCGCCCTGTACTGCGTTCCAGCGCCCTAATTTCACCTAAAACATCGACTAAAGACATTATACATACCCCTAGGCGCGCAGCCAAATGCGCCGAAATCCCTGATTTACCGGCATTTATTGGCCGCAAAGCAGGGAACTGCAACAACTGTGTGTCGTCAATGCATCATATTCATGCATCCTGCCCTTCAGATGGCACGGCTAACTTGACGATTTTGTCCCGTAAGAGCATTCAGTCCCTGTACGTATGTCGGGTTTCCGGCATTTTTGATTACTAAAACCTCGAGGGAAAAATATGAAAAAGATTCTACTTTCTTCCGCCGCAGTAATAGCCTTCGCTGGCACTGCATATGCGGGATCAGAACTCAAAGGCGACGCTGGGTTTGAATACAATAACGAAGACGGCTTTGACATAGACGCTGGCCTCTTCTGGAGCGGCACTGCTACGCTGAACAACGGCTGGGAAGCT
>CAXMPY010000040.1:428-15321 GCA_964195275.1 uncultured Paracoccaceae bacterium | reverse complement strand
ACAGACAACGGCCAAATCCGCCAAAGAGAGTGATCTAATTATATTGTATATTTTATGAAAGCAGATAGCTGCCTCGGAAGACTAACACGACGGAATTCCGCATTGATACCCGTAAGGTGCGCGACCTTCGTATTGTTAGCGGAATCAGAGAGAGCGTCTCATTCATTGGCATATTTATTAGATTTTTTGTTCCCTACAATTATTACCATGTCACAATTTAATCATGACTATACAAGCACTACCATAATGTTTGAACGAGTACCACTGATACTGTATCGAAACACTACTAAACAACACATTTAAATCGCGAGGGTTAAATGACCATGACACATAAATCTGTTTTTCGTACGGCTCTGGCTAGTGCCGCTCTTATCAGCTTGGCAGGCACCGCTTTGGCGGCTGACCCGGCAGGTTGCAAAACTGTCAGTTTGTCCGACGTGGGCTGGACGGATATCACCGCGACAACTGCAGCAACGAGTGTGATTCTGGAAGGCTTGGGCTATAGCCCGGACGTTAAAGTACTCGCAGTTCCTGTTACTTACAAAAGCTTGGAAACTGGCGACATTGATGTTTTCCTTGGCAACTGGATGCCAACCATGGAAGGCGATATCGCTAAATATCGCGAGGCGGGCACCGTAGACACCGTGCGTGCCAACCTGAATGGCACCGCCTACACACTGGCCACAAATGCCGCGGGTGCTGCGCTGGGGATCAAAACATTTGCCGATATTGCCGCCAATGCTGATGCGCTGGAAGGCAAGATATTCGGGATCGAGGCCGGAAATGACGGCAACCGGATCGTGATGGATCTGATCGATGCCGACACGTTCGGCATGGGTGCCGTGGAAATGGTGGAAAGTTCCGAACAGGGCATGTTGGCCCAGGTTGATCGGGCCAGCAACAAAGATGAACCTGTCATATTTCTGGGTTGGGCACCGCACCCGATGAATTCGAACTTCAAGGTCACTTATCTGACCGGTGGCGAAGAATGGTTCGGTGAAGAAGGTGACGTTTATACCAACACCCGTGCTGGTTACGTGGATGAATGCCCGAATATCGGCGCGTTCCTGAACAATCTGGCGTTCTCGCTGGAAATGGAAAACCAGATCATGGGTGCCATTCTGGATGGCGGGGAAGACGCCGATGATGCCGCCAGCACCTGGCTAAAAGCCAACCCGGATGCGATTGCCGCTTGGCTGGACGGGGTGACGGCCAAAGATGGTGGTGACGCGGTTGCAGCCGTATCTGCAGCGCTGGGACAGTAAGAAACGATTTAAAGCCCCTGGCACTTCGCCGGGGCCTTTTTCTATGTGACGGGGCGATAGGGGCGGGACGATATGGAATGGCTGACGGGCACAAAAATCCCGGTTGGGAAAAGCGCGAAGAACGGCTTTGAATGGCTGCGCGAAAACGCCGAATGGTTCTTTGAAGGCTTTGAAGATGCGTTAAGCTGGTTGATTGATCTGGTGTTGCTGGTGCTGAATTTCCCGAACCCGCTGGTCATTGTCGCGCTGTTCGTCGCGCTGACATGGGTCATCCAACGCAACTGGAAGACCTGCCTGTTGATCCTTTTGGGATTTCTGTTCATTCTTAACCAGGGCTATTGGGAAGAAACCATGGAAAGCCTGACACTGGTGGCGTTTGCCTGCATGACCTGCATGGCCATCGGCGTGCCGATTGGCATTGCCGCTGCACATCGGCCCCGGCTGTATAGTGCGATGTCGCCGGTGCTGGACCTGATGCAAACCCTGCCGACATTCGTTTATCTGATCCCGATGATTGTATTTTTCGGTATAGGTATGGTGCCTGGTCTGGTGGCGACGGTTATCTTCGTCGTCCCCGCGCCGATCCGGCTGACTTATCTGGGCATTCATGCCACCCCGAAACCGCTGCTGGAAGCCGCCGAGGCTTTTGGTGCCACCCCAAGCCAGACGCTGTGGAAAGTTGAACTGCCCTATGCATTGCCACAAATCATGGCCGGGCTAAACCAGACCATCATGCTAAGCCTGTCGATGGTGGTGATCGCTGCCCTGGTTGGCGCCGATGGGTTGGGGGTGCCTGTGGTGCGGGCCTTGTCGCAGGTAAATGCGGCCCTAGGGTTTGAAAGCGGGTTGGTGATTGTGGTGGTCGCAATCATGCTGGATCGCATGTTGCGGGTGGCGCGCTAAATCATGCAAACAGCGGTTAAATTCGACAACGTTTCAATCGTATTTGGTGACAAGCCAAAAATCGCCCTGCCCCTGATGGACGCCGGACAAGAACGTGGCGAAATTCAAAAAGCCACAGGTCAGGTTCTGGGGGTGCACGACTGTTCGCTTTCGGTTGATGAGGGCGAAATACTGGTGCTGATGGGCCTGTCGGGATCCGGAAAATCGACCCTTTTGCGCGCGGTAAACGGGTTGAACCCGGTGGCGCGTGGTGCTGTGCATGTGAATGACGGTGGTAAACTGGTCAATGTTACGGCTGCCAATGCAGCAACGTTGCGTCGTATACGCCAAAGCCAGGTCGCAATGGTATTTCAGCAATTCGGGTTGCTGCCCTGGCGCACGGTGCGGGAAAACACCGGGCTGGGGCTGGAACTGGGGGGTATGGACCGCACAGCGCGGGACGCCAAAGTTGACGAACAACTGGCGCTGGTTGGCCTATCAGACTGGGCCGATCGCAAAGTTGGTGAACTGTCTGGTGGGATGCAGCAACGGGTCGGGTTGGCGCGGGCCTTTGTGACAGACGCGCCGATCCTGTTGATGGATGAACCGTTTTCCGCGCTTGACCCATTGATCCGCACACGGCTGCAAGACGAATTATTGGACCTGCAACGCAATTTGAAACGCACGATCATTTTCGTCAGCCATGATCTGGATGAGGCGTTCAAACTGGGCGACGGGATCGCGATAATGGAAGGCGGGCGCATTGTGCAATCAGGCACACCGCAGGAAATATATTCGAACCCGATAAATGACTACGTCGCCGATTTTGTTGCCCATATGAACCCACTTTGTGTGTTATGCGCCCGTGACGTTATGGAGCCAACCGATGAATTCCCGGTACTGACGGTCAAGCCAGACACCGACATTCGCGAAGTTATGAAAAAAATTGGCGCCTCGGGTAAACCTGTTGGCGTTGTTGAAGATGGCGAGGTTGTCGGTCGGGTAACCAAAGAGGGAGTGTTGGCAAAATTGTTGGATCCAAGGGCGTAAAGGTAGTTTGACTGGCGCAAGACACAGAAGTTGGACCAAAAGCCAGCATTGGATGGACGACTAGGTGCCAAAGTCTGGTTTGAGTCCAGAGCAGACATACAAACCGCTGCCGCCTTCGTGATGGCGTCCCTAGGGATATTTTACTCTAGGAATTCTGTGACAATTTGGCCGGACATGTGCACACTAATAATCTGGGTCGGTCTTGACCGACCGTTACACTAGCTTGGCCTTGGCATAAGATATAGACTTCGTCGTAACGATGTTTATGAAGTGGAGGGCCTCCGCCCGCCTCGTTTACCTGATCGAACAGGAACAATACGCTGGTGTCATTCTCCAATCCCTCAAGTTTGCCGTTCCAGCCACTGTCCGAGGCCCGATCTGACCGCCGCGATATTTTTATCCCGATAGCACATCTCTATTGTTCATCCCATCAAACATAACACAAAATGACCGGTTCGTCCGCACTCCGGGCACAGCCAACCACTTTCAGTCTCCGTGCGCCCTACCCTGCAACCACCGGTGGAGTCACACTGCGACGTTTCAGCGCCGCTTCGCGCAACATGATGAATGTTACTGATCCCAAAATGATCACACCACCCAGAACCACCCAGCCATCCACAGGTTCGCTGAAAAACAGTGCGCCCAGTGCCACGGACCAGACCAGTTGCAGAAACGTGACCGGTTGGGTGACCGTGATCGGTGCTGCTTGAAACGCCAGCGTCATCGTGTAGTGACCGGCAGTGGCAAAACAGGCGACCAAGAATATCCAACCCAGCTGTTCCGTACTGGGTGGGATCCAAACCGCAGCGGCCAGTGGGGCCAGACCAATTGTTACGGTGATGGACAACATGCCAACGATAACAATGGGACTGGTGCGCCCGGTCATGTGTTTGGCCACCAGATATGACGTGCCAAACAGCAGCGCATTGGCCAACATTGCCAGATGACCGCCGGATACTTCGCGAAATCCAGGGCGCAGGATGACCAACGCCCCGAAAAGCGCCATTGAAATGGCCAGAATTCTGCGCATGGCCAAACGTTCGCCCAAAAAAAGCGCCGCCCCGATTGTGACACAGATCGGGGCCAGATACCCCATAGCGGTGACTTCGGCGATTGGGATTTGGGTCATGGCAAAGAACCAAAATGTGACGCCCAGCGAATGGGCGATTCCGCGCAGGCCGAAAAACATCAGGTCCTGTCGCGACAAACGCGCCCTGAACATTGGCCGCAGCATCGGGATCACGAAAATTAAGCCCAGAAAATAGCGCAGAAACGCGGATTCGGTGGCCGGCAATCCGCTGCCAAGATTTTTAACAATGGCAATGACGGCAACAAACAACGCGCCGGTCAGCAACATCAGAAGGATAGCCCGTACCGGGCGTTGCGTGCTGTGTTCCATGGGCGTGTTGGATCGGATATTGGGCGCGGCGGCAAGGTGAAATTGTTATGCGGCGACCCTTGCGTGGCCACGATATTTAGCGCTGCGCGCCGGGTTGCCCCTCGCAGGGATATTTAGAAAAAGAAGAAGGTGTCTAAAGTTGGTCCATCACCGCGTCGGGCGCGTCAAAATTCGAGGTAACACGCTGCACGTCATCATCATCTTCTAACGCGTCAATCAGTTTTAGCAGCTTTTGCATGCCGTCCAGGTCCATTTCGGTGCTGATATTGGGTTTCCAGATCAGTTTGGTCGACACACTTTCGCCAAGGGCAGCTTCAAGGGCGGTGGCAACGTCATTTAAATCGGTATCGGTGCAATAGATGGTATGGCCATCCTCGGAACTTTCCATGTCATCTGCCCCGGCTTCGATCGCGGCAATCATGATGGTGTCGGCATCGCCAGTATCGGGCGCAAACGTAACCTCGCCAGTGCGATCAAACATAAACGAAACCGAGCCTGTTTCACCAAGATTACCGCCGTTTTTAGTAAACGTTGAGCGCACGGTTGAAGCGGTTCTGTTGCGATTGTCTGTCATTGCCTCGACAATCACGGCAACACCGTTGGGGCCATAGCCTTCGTAGCGGATTTCTTCAAACTCATCGCCGTCGCCGGCTTCGGATTTTTTGATGGCACGGTCGATCACATCTTTGGGTACCGAGACTGACTTTGCCTCTTTCACCGCCATGCGCAAGCGCGGGTTTTTATCGGGGTCCGGGTCGCCCATTTTGGCGGCAACAGTGATTTCTTTGCTGAGCTTTGAAAACAGTTTTGAACGCACCGCGTCCTGGCGGCCCTTGCGGTGCTGAATATTTGCCCATTTGGAATGGCCTGCCATATTTTACCTGTCCTGTTTATCAATTGCGCTGTCTCTATAAAACAGCCCTTGCCCGGCCCGCAAGCCGACAGGCGTTGCAATTGGCGCGTACATCCGGTTGTTTTAGGAAAACCCAATGAGGCATCCGATGACCAGTGAGCAGATTATCCTGTTTTCCCTTTTTGCCGCGGTGTTCGCCATGTTGCTGTGGGGCAAGTTTCGCTATGATCTTGTCGCGTTTTCGGCGCTGATCGCCGGGGTTATTCTGGGGGTCATCCCGACCAAACATGCCTTTGACGGTTTTGGCCATCCGGCAACCATCGTGGTGGCGTTGGTTTTGGTGGTATCTGCTGGGTTGGTCCGGTCGGGCGCGGTATTTCTGATCACGCGTACATTGGTGGATAGTACCCGATCATTGGGGTCACATATTGCGTTAATGGGGGCTATTGGAGGGGTGCTGTCGGCGTTTATGAACAACGTGGCCGCACTGGCCCTGTTAATGCCGGTGGATATTCAGACCGCGCGCAAGGCTGGGCGGGTGCCGGGTTTGTCCTTGATGCCACTGTCCTTTGCGACCATTTTGGGGGGCATGGTCACGCTGATCGGAACGCCGCCAAATATCATCATCGCCACAATCCGCGAAGACAGCTTGGGCGCACCCTTTAAAATGTTTGATTTTGCCCCTGTTGGCGGGGTGGTGGCATTGGCCGGGTTGTTATTTGTGGCCACCATCGGCTGGCGATTGATCCCACAGGCGACGGATACATCGGCCGGGGCCGACCCGATGGCGGAAATAGCGCATTATATTGCTGAACTTACGGTGCCAGAGGGATCCAAACTGATCGGTCAGCGGTTAAAGGAGTTGACCGAAGTGGCCGACAAAAATGATGTGGCGATCCTGGGACTGGTACAGGGTGGCAAGCGGCGATACGGGACCGCGCGCAATGTTCAGCTGGCGGCGGGTGATGCGATTGTACTGGAAGCGAGACCCGATGCTTTGGACGAATTTCGCGCCGCGTTATCGCTGGATTTTGCGGAAACCAAGCGCCAGGATTTGTTGCATGCCGAGGGCGACGGTTTACAGGTGATCGAAGTGGTTGTAGCCGAAGATGCCCGCATCAACCATAAAACCGCGCAGGCGATTGGGCTGGGCTGGCGTCAACACACGGTGCTGTTGGGCATTTCACGCCAGGGGCGACGTATCACCAAACAAATTCGTAAAACTGAAATTCATGCGGGCGACATTTTGCTGCTGCTGATCCCAAGTGAACAGGCAAATGATGTGGTGGATTGGCTGGGCTGTTTGCCGCTGGCAGACCGTGGTTTGCAGGTGACGGAAAACACCAAGGTCTGGATGGCCATTGGGTTGTTCGCGGCGGCCGTTTTGGCAGCATCAATGGGTTGGGTCTATTTGCCGGTGGCTTTGGGTGCTGTCGTGATCGGGTTTGTTCTAACCAAAATTCTCCCAATCAGGGACATCTACAACTACATATCTTGGCCCGTGGTGGTGTTGCTGGGATCAATGATCCCGCTGGGATCGGCGTTGGAAACATCCGGTGGCACCGAATTGATTGCAAATGCGCTGATCGATCTGACAAATGGCATGCCGTCTTGGGCGATTTTAACCATTCTGATGGTGGTCACAATGAGCCTGTCGGATGTGCTGAACAACACCGCCACCACCATTGTTGCCGCGCCAATTGGCATCCAGATGGCGCAAAGCCTGGGGGTTAATCCAGATCCGTTTCTGATGGCGGTGGCGGTGGCGGCGTCTTGCGCGTTTCTGACCCCAATCGGGCATAAGAATAACACCCTGATACTGGGGCCCGGTGGCTATAGTTTTGGTGATTATTGGCGCATAGGGTTGCCGCTGGAAATCCTGGTGGTCGCCGTATCAATTCCGGCGATTTTGGTGTTCTGGCCGCTTTAAAAGTGACGTGCCTCCGACGGGGATATTTTTGAAAAGAAGAAATTGGGCAGTGCTTAGAGTGGCCAGAGGAATGGGATGACGGCGGATGCCAGCAGGCCGATCGTGAGGTTTAGTGGAATGCCGACACGCAGAAAATCAGTGAACTTATAACCCCCCGGGCCAAACACCATCATATTGGTTTGATAGCTGATCGGCGTGGCGAACGTGGCGCTGGCGGCAACCATGACAGCAACAACCAAAGGGCGCGGATCAACGCCAAGGTTTAGCGCCAGTCCAATCGCGACCGGCGTCAAGACAACCGCAACCGCGTGGTTGATCAATTCGGATAAGAATGAGGTTAGCAGGTAAATCGACCAGACGATTAAGAACGGCGGCAAGCCTATAATATAGGGTGCGAAATTATCGACAATCAGGTCGATGGCGCCAGACGTTTCAAGCGCGGTCGCAACCGCCAACATGGCAAAAATCAGCGCCAGCAGGCGGCCATCGATAAACGCGAATGCCTCGTCTGAATCGATACAACGGGTCAAAAAAACAACGGCCATCGCCAGAATTGCCAGCAGCAGTATCGGCGCAACACCAAACGCGGCAAGCGTTACAATCCCAGCAATTGACGCCAGCGCAATGGGTGCGTGGCTGCGTCGATACGCGCGATCCGATGGATGGCTTACATCGACCATGTCCATGTCTGAGGCCAGCCGGCTGATATCGGCGGCCGCGCCTTCCAAGAGCAATGTGTCCCCTACCTGCACCGTCAAATCATCCAAAGCCTGGGCGATGTTCTGGTTCCGGCGGTGTGCTGCCAGCGTGTAAATTCCGTATCGTCGTCTCAGCCGCATTGACCCCAGTTTTCGCCCGATCATCCGGCACCCCGGCGTGATCAGAACCTCGACTGTTGACGTCTCAACCGAGGAAACCTGATCCGCAGGGCGCAGTTTTCGATCCTGTTGCAGGCTTAGCAGCTCGGCCATTGGGGTGCGCAAAACCACCCGGTCTCCTGCTGCAAGCTGCACCTCGGCCATGGATCGGCGCAGCGATATATCGCCCCGCAATACATCCACCAGACGCACACCGTCACGGCGAAACAATTCGATTTTACTGGCAAACTGCCCAACCAGATCGCTGTCTTTCGGGATCACCAGTTCGGTGAAGAATTTCATGCCTTTTTTATTGGACATCAGGGTCGCCATGCTGTCGCGATCCGGCAAAAGATAGGGGGCAACGAACCGCAGATACAGCCCACCCCAGATCACCAGAATAATGGCCAGCGGCGTGATTTCAAAGATCGTAAACGGCTCAAGACCACCGGCCCGCGCGACCCCGTCAACCAACAGGTTGGTCGAGGTGCCGATCAACGTTAGCGACCCGCCAAGGATGGCGGCATAGGACAGCGGGATCAGCAGTTTACTGGCCGATATGTTCAACTTTCGGGCCAGTTGCACAAATACCGGGATCATCACCACGACGACGGGGGTATTGTTCACGAATGCCGAGGCAACAACAACAAAGGCCATCAGTCCACCAATGGCCAGACCGGGGCGGGTATCTGCCTGCGCACTGGCAAGCCGCGTGAACCATTCCAATGCGCCGGTGCGCACCAGGGCACCCATCACGATGAACATTGCCGCAATGGTCCAAGGTGCCGGGTTGGCCAACACCGCCAAGGCCGCGTCATAGGGCAACACCCCAAGTGCTAACAATGCCGACGCCCCGGCGATTGCCGTGACTTCGGTTGGATACGCTTCGCGGATAAACAGGGCGAACATCACAACGACGACGCCCAGAGTCAGCAGCGCTTCACCATTTGGGCCAAGGGACAATAGTTCGCTCATGGGTTGGCTGCCTGTCTAGTTCGCCCCATCTTCGCCCAGCCAGCGTCGGGCATCAAGCGCTGGTATCGCGGGGCCTGGGTTGTACCAGAAAAAGGCCTGAAATTATCAACGCAAGCGACAGCCAGACCCAGCCGGAATAGGTTTCGTTCAGCAACAACATCGACCAGAACACGCCAAACCCGGTGACAAGATAGGATACTTGGGCGGCAAATATTGGGCCGGTTTGGGCGATTAACCAAATATATCCGCTATAGGCCGCAGTGCTAAGCACGGCGATAAGGACGATGCCAATTTCGGGTTTTCCCCAAGACTGGCGTGGATCAATGAACTGGTCTGTTAACAGGGCCAGTGGCAAAACGATGCCCAAACTGACGACGCTGGCCCCGAACAATATTTGAAAAGGGTCAGGCATTTCGGTCGCACGGCGTCTGGCAAACCATTCCAAAAAGTTCCCTTCGGCCTCATAGGCAAATGTCGCCAGCATGGCAATCAACACAAAAACCACGCTTTGGGGGTTGGGCAGACTGGCAGCAGGCGCGATCAGAACCGCCACGGCTGCTGCACCAAATAACAGCCCCAACAGGCGTATAAACGACGGTTTTTCAAAACCCATCACCAACGCAATCGGCATCGAAAATAACGGGACCAGTGCAATGATAATGGCCAACACCCCGGCCGATAGGTGCCGGGCAGCCGTGTAGGAAAAATATCCGGACAACACCGAGCCCAACATGGCCACGCCAAAAAACAGGCCAAAATACTGGCGTGGCATGATCAGTTTCTTACCCCGTAAAAGGGTAATCAGACCGGTGACAAGAATAGCGATGGCCATCGCCCAAACCAGAATGCCATAGGGTTGGTGACCGCTGCTCACGACAAATTTCGTGATCGGAAATGTTAAACCCCAGGCTGCACCGATTAACACAAGAGCCAAATAAAAAAGCCATTTCGTGCTCAAATTTCCGGGCCCGCCTGTTGCAGAAATCCGCCGGAACGCACCATCTGAACGCGCGTGGCTTTACCGCTACGATCATCGGTTTGGACATATAGCCCTGACAGCGTCGCTTCGCCGTCACCCGGCACGAAGCGCCCCTTGCCCATCCCGGTCACAAAACGGCGCAAGGGTTCGGTTTTTTCCATGCCGATGACCGAGTTATAATCGCCGCACATGCCCGCATCGGTCTGATAGGCGGTACCTCTTGGTAATATCATCGTGTCAGCGGTGGGAACATGGGTATGGGTCCCAACCACGACACTGGCGCGCCCATCACAAAAGTGCCCCATCCCCATTTTTTCGGATGTGGCTTCGCAATGGATATCGATCAGGCTGGCATTGACCAATCCACCCAAAGGGTGCGCGCGCAATACCTGATCTACTGCTGAAAAGGGATCATCAAACGCGCGCTTCATAAACACTTGCCCCAGGGCCTGCGCCACCAATATTTTTCGCCCCCCCGGCACGTCAAACACACGCGCGCCTTTTCCAGGCGCTGATTTGGCGTAATTTAACGGCCGCAAAACACGCGGTTCGGTGTCGATGAAATGCATCATGTCTTTTTGGTCAAACGCGTGATCACCAAGGGTTATGCAATCTACCCCAGCATCAAGCAGCGATTTTGCGTGCGCCGCATTTAGGCCCACCCCACTGGTGGCGTTTTCACCGTTGACCACGACGAAATCGAGCCGCCAGTCGGTGCGTAGCCGACTAAGATTTTCGCTTATCGCGCGTCTGCCGCAGCGCCCAACAATATCGCCAAGGAAAAGAATTTTCATGTGTTTGGCCTAGTCCGCGCGCATTGCCTTGGCAAGTGTATCAAACCAATTGCTTACAATCAGAAAATCTGATGACCACGTTCCGTCACAATCGCATCCAGGCGCTGATCCGTGGTTTCGGTTGGTACTTGGTCGATTTCCTGTGCGCTATATGCAAACCCAACGGCCAAAACGGACCCCCCTGCGCGCAGATTTTCCAGCGACCGGTCATAATAACCACCGCCATAGCCTAGCCGAAATCCGCGCGCGTCATAGGCCAACAGCGGTAGAATGACGACCGAAGGTACGATTAAATCAGCGTTGGTCGGGATCATTGCACCAAATGGTCCATCGACCATATCGGTGTCTGGATGCCAGCGGTGAAATTCCAAAGGTTGGCCGGGACCAAGAATTACCGGTACGCCGATAGCGCTGGTGTTCACCAATTCTGCCATTGCGGGCAGACAATCAATCTCTGTGCGAATGGGCATATAGGCGGACATGGGTTTTCCCAAATGCGGGGTTAGAAAATCCAACAGGTTTTGCGTGGCTGTATCACCAGAATATCCCGCATGGGCCTGTTTGCGCGCTGCAAACACTTCTTTCCGCGCACTGGCCTTCAGGTCGCTGATATCATTCATAAAAGAACCGCCGCGGCCAAGCCCAAAAATGCGAAAAATCCAACAACATCTGTCACTGTGGTTACAAATGCACCCGAGGCAAGTGCTGGATCAACACCCAGTTTTTCCAGGCCAACCGGCACGAGTATCCCGGCCATTGCGGCCACAACCAGATTGACCACCATCGCGACCGCGATCACCAGGCCCAGCAATGGGGTCCCGAACCAAAGCGCCCCGATCACCCCCATAACAATTGCAAAAACCACGCCGTTCATCAACCCAACCAGGGCTTCGCGACGGATCACGCGCCAAACGTTTGACCCGGTCAAATCCCGTGTCGCCATTGCACGCACCGCAACTGTCAGCGATTGCGTGCCAGCGTTGCCCCCCATCGACGCCACAATCGGCATCAAAACGGCCAGGGCCACAAACTGGGCGATTAGGTCTGCAAATTGGGCAATAACCAGAGAAGCAAGGATTGCCGTCACCAGATTTACCGCAAGCCAAGGGAAACGCCGTTTCATTGTGTCAAATGCCCGATCAGACGGTCGGCTTTCGCCCACGCCGGCAAGACGCAGCATGTCTTCTTCGTGCTCTTCATCCAAAATGACCATTGCGTCGTCGATGGTGATAACACCCGCAAGCCGGGCTTGGGCGTCAACAACGGGCGCTGAAATCAGGTGATATTGATTGAACGCATAGGCGACGTCGGCCTCGTCTTCTTCAACCTTAAACGTGCGAAATTCTTCTTCGACCATTGAAATCAAAGGCGAATTTCGCGGCGCGCCCAGCAACCGGCCCAGTGCCACATGTCCAACGGGTTCGGTTTTTGGGTTTACCAGGATCATATGATAAAACTCATCCGGCAATTCGTCGGATGATCGCATAAAGTCAATGGCTTGGCCGACATTCCAGTGTTCTGGCGCTATAACGACTTCGCGTTGCATCAAGCGCCCGGCAGAGAATTCCGGATAATTAAGTGCCTGTTCTACAGCGACCCGGTCAATATCTTCCAGCACATCCAGAATTGCGGTCTGCTGCGGGTGCTCAAGATCCTCAAGCAAATCGACGACATCGTCACTGTCTAGGTCGCGAACCGCATCCGCCAAAACCTGCGGATGCAGGGCGTCGACAATTTCTTCGCGCAGGCCCTCATCAAGTTCGGATAGGATTTCACCGTCAAAGTCCCGGTCATAAAGCTGAACAAGGGCGCGCCGCTCTGGCGCGCTAATCTGTTCAAGAAGGTCAGCAATATCAGCGGCATGCAAGGGCTCCATTAGCTTGATCAGCACGTCCGCATCGCCAGTTTCCACTGCCAAAAGAACGTCGGCAACGGTGTCTGTGCCTAAAACATATGCGTCCTCTTCTCGTTCCTCTTCCATCACAATTTTCTGGTTCATGGCTTGGTCCCTTTAATCGGTGTCATTTTAGGCAAAACAGTTTCAAAGAAACAACAGCGAATGGGTGATTTACCAACAGACTTACCCGCTCTAAAATGGCAGCAAGCAAAGGATGATCACAATGCCAAAAACAACGCTTTTGATGGGACAGACCCTGACCTTTGACGGTGATCCATTCCACATGCCAATAGATGAGGTCGCAAATTGGCGGGCCCGCGGCTGCGTTGCTATTGGCGATGGTCTTATTCTGAAAGTCGGCGAGGCCGATGCGATGCGAACCGCCTACCCAACCGCGGCGGTGCACGATTATGGCGCGGCTCTGATTACGGCGGGTTTCGTTGATGCCCATGCCCATTACCCACAGACCGCGATAATCGCAAGTTGGGGCAATCGTTTGATTGAATGGTTAAACAATTACACATTTCCCGAGGAAATGCGGTTTGGTGATCCCGACTATGCAGCCGATTGTGCTAAGACTTATTTTGACGTCACCTTGGCCAATGGAACAACAACCGTCTGTAGTTATTGCACAATTCATCCTGAAAGCGTTGATGCGTTCTTTGCCGAAGCGCGTGCACGCAAGGTTCGTGCGATTGCAGGTAAAACCTGTATGGATCGCAACGCGCCGGATGATCTGTTGGATACCGCGCAATCCGGATATGACGACAGCAAGCGGCTGCTTGAAAAATGGCATGGTCAAAACCGATTATCTTACGCGATTACACCTCGGTTTTCACCGACATCAACGCCCCAACAGCTGGAAGCGATCGGCGCGCTTTGGGGCGAACATCCCGAATGCCTGATGCAAACACATTTGTCAGAACAGGTGGATGAAGTTGATTGGGTGGCCGGGTTGTTCCCGGATGCCCGCGATTATCTGGACACCTATGAACAATTTG
The DNA here is from genome assembly GCA_964195275.1 of uncultured Paracoccaceae bacterium. Lineage (GTDB taxonomy): Bacteria > Pseudomonadota > Alphaproteobacteria > Rhodobacterales > Rhodobacteraceae > NVTR01. Next base: position 1,439 of record CAXMPY010000040.1, on the reverse strand, counting down.
GTCTGCTTGGCCCCGGCGCGCTGTTTGGCCATGCTCTTTACCTGACGGACCGGGAACGCGCCCGCATCAAAGATGTGGATGCCGCCCTAATCCATTGCCCAACATCCAACATGTTCATTGGATCGGGTCTGTTTGATATGGCTGGACTGGTGGCACAACAGCAGCGCATTGGCCTGGCCACCGACACCGGTGGTGGTTCATCCTTTTCGATGCTGCGTACAATGGCTGCGGCCTATGAGATCGGTCATTTAAAGGGAACCTCACTGCATCCGGCACAATTAATCTGGCTGGCAACCGCTGGTTCGGCCAATGCGCTTCGGATGGCGGATAAAATTGGCACGCTGGACGCAGGTTCCGAGGCTGATATCGTGGTTATCGACTTGGCTTCAACCCAGGCCATTGCGCAACGGGCTGACCGGGCCGAGGATATTTGGCAGGCACTGTTTCCGACCATCATGATGGGGGATGACCGTGCCATCAAATCTGTTTGGGTCGGCGGTGATGAAATTGATCAGGACTTGGGACTTGCCAATACCATGACCCAGTAATTTCCCCGTGCCCATGCAAAGCCAAATTCTGTTAGGTCTGAAGAAAATAAATTGGCACTGTGGTCCGGCGAATTTTGCCACCCGGTAAGTGCCTGATTTGCGCTGGTTTGCCCCTTGGCAATATTTTCGCCGACCCAACCGGGACTATAACCCTGATTTATTACGCGATCCCTTACAGTCGAACCGTCAGAACCAATATGACTTGTGAAGCCAAGCGTTGACATATTATTCGCATGGGTTTGGGCCGCACCCTGAAGGCGCGCGTTATAGGCCAAAGGGTTTACAGACGGGGCGCGGTAGGCATTGACTGACGTCGTAAATGCTGAAAACTGATCAGTTGCATTGCCAAGCGCTAAAGGAACCGCATTACCGTCCACATGCGCAGGCAGCGGGACCTGCGCGACAGGCGCCTGCATTGGCGGGCTCATGCAGCCGCTCACAGCCAAGGCCGCTGCCAACGAAA
>CAXMPY010000040.1:0-418 GCA_964195275.1 uncultured Paracoccaceae bacterium | reverse complement strand
GACTGCATCCCCTTGGTTACGTTCCAAAAACTTGACCTGCGCATAGATTTTGGCCCTAGCATCCAGGACGCCCCAGGACCAGAACCCGGTAATTTCCCGATGCCACTGCCAGCCCGTATTCGGTTGGATCGGCGGCCAACATATTCTTGCGATGGCCCGCTGAAACCATCCAGCGGGCAAAAACTTCGGCCTCGGAATTGCGCCCAACCGAGATATTTTCGGCGACCCAACAAAATCCGTAACCTTGCGCATGTGCACGTTTGCCTATTGAGTTCCCATTTGAACTGGTGTGTGAGAAAAAATCAGCCGCAGACATATCAGCTGCATGGCCCAGCGCCGTAGCGGTTAAGCGCGGGGAAATCGCAAAGGTGCCTAAGCCACGACTGCGGCGGGTGTTGTTAAACAATGTGTGAAAATT
>CAXMPY010000039.1:0-15681 GCA_964195275.1 uncultured Paracoccaceae bacterium | reverse complement strand
GGCGTCACAACGGGCGAATGGGGCGACGTTGTCCGCGACGTGCACGGTCAGTACCGCGCCCCGACTGGCGTGTCAGACGCGCCGTCTAACCGCACCGACGGGTTGGACCATATACGCACTTCGGTTGATCAAGCTTCTGACCGGTTGGGGCGGCGGCTAAAATTTCTGGTCGCCAAGCCCGGATTGGACGGGCATTCAAACGGTGCCGAACAGATTGCCGTGCGCGCGCGTGATTGCGGCATGGACATCACCTATCAGGGCATTCGGCTGACCCCGGCGGAAATTGTCGCGTCTGCCAAATCTGACAAGGCCCATGTGATCGGGCTGTCAATTTTGTCGGGCAGCCATGTGCCGTTGGTCGCGGATATTTTGCGGCTGCTGAAGGCCGAAGGTCTGTCCCATGTGCCATTGATTGTGGGTGGCATCATCCCACAATCTGACGGAGATCACCTGAAAAATATTGGTGTTTCAAAAATCTACACGCCGAAAGATTTTGAACTGAACCGCATTATGTTGGACATCGTTGATATTGTTTCGCCGGTGCCGGAATAACTGAACCGGCAGGCCCAAATGCTATTTTAATCCGCAAAGTTCGCGCTATAGTTCCCTAATATTTGAAAAGGGATCCCCATGACATTTCACATCGGCGCAAAACCTGGCGAAATCGCCGAAACTGTCCTGTTACCGGGCGATCCGTATCGTGCGAAATGGGCTGCTGAAAAATTTCTGACCGATGCTGTGTTGGTGAACGAAGTGCGCGGTATGCTGGGGTTTACCGGCACTTACAAAGGCAACCGGGTGACGATCCAGGGTTCAGGAATGGGCATGCCCAGCCTGTCAATTTATGTGAACGAGCTGATCAAAGATTATGGCGCGAAGACACTGATCCGCGTTGGATCTTGCGGTGCGATGCAGGAAAATATCGCCGTGCGTGATGTGATAGTTGCCATGACAACAACCACGGTTGCAACGCCTTCAAGCACGATCTTCAAAGAGCTGAACTATTCGCCAGTGGCAGATTACGCCCTGTTACGCGCAGCCGTTGATGCGGCCAGCAAAACAGATGTTGGTGTTCATGTTGGCGGGGTTTTTTCTTCAGACACATTTTACGACGAACGCCCTGATTTAACTAATGAACTGGTGCGTCACGGTGTTCTTGGTGTGGAAATGGAAGCGGCCGAATTATACACGTTGGCGGCGCGCTTTGGCTGCCGGGCTTTGGCCATTCTGACGGTTTCGGACCATCTGATAACCGGCGATGCATTGCCCGCAGATCAGCGCGAAACCAGTTTTGGGGACATGGTCGAAATGGCGCTTGAAGCCGCGTTTACTTAGGCGCTTTCGCCAAAAATTCACCGCGTCGTTTTTCAACATCTGTTGCAAGCAAAAACCAGACCAAAGCCAGCATCGGTGCCCAAAACAGCACCGCCTTGAACGAGGCTTTGAAAAGCTGGCCAATGGTTGCCAGTGGATCAACCCCCAAAGCGCCAACAACATCTAAGCCTTGCCACTGGTTTACCACGCCCAATATTGCTGCACTTATTGCCGCCAGCAGAATTGCCGAAATCAGAATGCTGCGCGCCAGGGCGTATTGCGACAAGGTGGTCTTATTCACCAGCGCCCGGGGCAGAAAAATCGCCAAAGCCGTCAGCGCAATCAACGGGACGCCGGTGTTGATAAAACTAATGGGTGCAACAATCATTCGGCTGGACGGCTCTTTGTAGCTGTTATCGAATTATACCCAACCCGCATGCGGCGGCCAAGGCCCTGTACCGCACTTGTGAAAAGACGCAAACCGCGTGCTGGTCTCTGAACCGCCCGGTCAGGCGAGGCAAGTCCGCTATCACGGGTTGGATGATCGTCTGCAAATGAAGTATATTTTTGTGTCGGTTTGAGGCAGGGACGAACATAAGGTCATAGGGCGTATTTTTGCCGTCTTAAAATAATTCCAAGGATTGACCCCGCCCATCCGTCATATCAATTGTGATGCGTATGAAAACATCGGACGAAGATCTAGCACTGGCCGCGGCAGGTGGGGATCGCGACGCGTTCGCGGCCCTGTTGGCGCGGCGCTATGATGATTTGTTTCGTCTGGCCTTTCGGTTGACGGGCAACCGGGCGGACGCCGAGGACATCACACAGGATGTTTGCGCAGCGCTGTCCGCAAAACTGGCCCATTATCGCGGCGATGCCCGTTTCACCACCTGGGCATATCGGGTGGTTGTTAACGCCGTACACGACAGACGCCGCCGCGTGGCGACACGGGCCAAATCCGCCGAAGGCTGGGGTGATTGGGAAGTGAACAGGCGCGCTGCAATCGCCGAAGCACAAGACCAAACCGCGTGGCTTACAACAGCGATGTCTGCTCTACCCGTCGATATGCGAGACACGTTGGCATTGTTGCTGGAGGACGAGTTGACCCACGCCCAAGCAGGCGATGTTCTGGGAATAAGTGAAGGAACGGTAAGTTGGCGTATGTCAGAGGTTAAAAAACACCTACGCGCGCTGGCCAAAAAGGAGCAAAGTTCATGACCGATGAACTGGAAGAACTGCGCGCCGCAATGCGCAAGGCGTCACCTGACCCGGACCCAACCAGCCGGGCGAAAAATCTGGCAATGGCGCAGAGAAACTTTGATGCCCACCAAGGATCGACATCTGACGCGCGTCTAACTTCTGATCGCCGCCCATTGGTTGGGCGGATAATTTCAGGAGTAACAGACATGTTCCAATCCATTTCCACACGCGGGGCGCTGACCGCATCCACCGCCATTGTCGCCATCGGCCTGTTCGTGGTTTTACCCGAAGGACGCGATATTTTGACGCCGCGGTCGCCTGCGACCTTGGGTCAAGAGGCAGTGACACCAAAGCCAATTGTTGCGCCAACCGATCTAGAAGGGCGGCGCGAACGTAGCGATGAGAATTTCGCGGTACAAAGCGAAGAACTGCTGGACGCGGATGAAAACGAGTCCTTTGTGAGGACTGGCAATCTTGCTGAGGCGAAAGGTGACCGGGTCAAGTTGTTTTCGCGCACCCAATCCGCTGAGGTGGATGCTGCGGCAGGAATGGAAGCACCGATGATGGAAGTCGCGCCAATGCGAGAACTCGCGATTTTCGGCGAACCCAATACCGAAGTATTCGCTAATGAACCGGCCTCGTCGTTGAAAATCACAGCCCAGGAACCGGTTTCAACATTTTCAATCGACGTCGACACAGCCGCTTATGCCGTTGTCCGATCGTCCCTGATGGCAGGTTTCTTGCCACCGGTTGATGCCGTGCGGATCGAGGAAATGATCAATTATTTTCCTTATGAATACGCAGCGCCGACAGTTGGTGAAGCGCCGTTTTCGCAAACCGCGACGGTGATGACTACCCCTTGGAACGCGGATACCAAACTGGTGCATATCGCGCTGCAAGGTCAGCTACCGGCCCTGGAAAATCGCCCTGCCTTAAATCTGGTTTTCCTGATCGACACCTCTGGCTCCATGCAGGATCCGAATAAATTACCGCTTTTGAAACAAAGCTTTAAGCTGATGTTGGGCCAACTGCACAAGGATGATCAGGTCGCCATCGTCACTTATGCAGGCAGCGCCGGGCAGGTGTTGGATGCTACACCGGCGTCAGATCGGACAACGATACTAGCGGCTCTTGAAAACCTGCACTCTGGTGGGTCAACAGCCGGGCAGGCAGGATTGCAACAGGCCTATGCTGTCGCGGATGCGATGGCCAAGGATGGCGAAGTTACGCGGGTTATTCTGGCCACGGACGGAGACTTTAATGTCGGTATATCCAATCCCGATGCGCTGAAAGATTTTATCGCTGACAAGCGCGACACAGGTACATACCTGTCGGTGCTTGGTTTTGGGCGCGGTAATCTTGACGACGCAACGATGCAGGCGCTGGCCCAGAACGGTAACGGTGCAGCCGCTTATATCGACACACTGAACGAGGCGCAGAAGGTGCTGGTTGACCAGTTGTCCGGCGCGTTGTTTCCAATTGCGGGCGATGTAAAGGTTCAGGTTGAATTCAACCCGGCGATCGTCGCTGAATACCGATTGATCGGTTATGAAACACGTGGCCTTGCCCGTGAAGATTTTAACAATGACAAAGTAGACGCCGGTGACATCGGTGCCGGGCATTCGGTGACAGCGATTTATGAGGTGACACCGGTTGGATCGCCCGCCGTTCTGAACAACCCACTGCGCTATGGCGCTGAAACTCCTGCGACAGATGAAACTGGCGAATTGGGTTTTCTGCGGCTGCGATACAAGAACCCAGGTGAAGACCGCAGCCATCTGATCCAAACGCTGATCATTGATGCGGTAGGGGCAGCAGGTGCAGAGGCTAGATTTGCAATCGCAATGTCAGGTTTCGGGCAACTGTTACGTGGTTCAGATTATCTGGGCAGTTGGTCCTGGGGCGATGCAATCGAACTGGCCAATAGCGCCCTGGGTGAAGATGCATTTGGGTATCGGCGCGAGGCGATCAGCCTGATGCGGCTGGCCCAAAGTCTGGCAAAGTAGGTAAGATTGAGGCCCGGTCGATAATGTCGACCGGGCCAGTCAACCGCTGCATATTCCTGTGTTCAAATATTCTAGCTGAACGTTGGAGGACGCTATTCGCGGGCCGCTTTCGTCGCAACGAATAAATCAATTGCAGATACAATTCGGGGGCGTCTGTGTCCAAACGCTCCCGAAACCGGTTATTGTTATCCGATTACTTGGTTTTCTTCGCCTCTACGGCTTTACCTTCCAAAGTAGTCGTGGTGGCAATTTCGATCTGACGCGGTTTCAATGCCTCTGGCACTTCGCGCTGTAAATCAATATTCAACATACCATCAACATGACTGGCGCCCGCAACACGAACGTGGTCGGCAAGATGGAAACGGCGTTCAAACGCGCGCGTGGCAATGCCGCGGTGCAAATAGCTTTTGGCCGCGTCGTCGTTTGCTTTCTTCGCCTTAACGATCAGCGAATTTTCACGCACTTCCACGTTCAGCTCTGCCTCGGAAAATCCGGCGACAGCAATGGAAATCCGCCAGCCATCTTCGCCGGTTTTTTCAATGTTGTAAGGGGGGTAGCTGGGCTGGGCGACGTCATTTGTCAAAACCCGGTCCATCAGGTCAGCAATTTGGTCAAATCCAACTGTGGCACGGTAAAGTGGTGCCAGATCAAAGTTTCGCATGGGTCATCCTCCATTGAGCGATACCGATTTGGTGCCTTCCGTTATCGGGACAGGCGATAGTTGCGGGCCCGTTTTGGCACCCACCTAGTTCAGTTAGGTATGGCAATGGGCCGCTTCAAGACTGCGACGATTTATCGGCCTTGCCCGGTATGCAACGCCGTCAGCAATCCTTCAAAACTGTGGCCAACAACCGTGGCCAGACCAACGGGCTGTTCTTTAATGCGAAACCGGGATGAAACAACCGCGAATACCGATGGCTCGCCATCTTGGATAACAATTACCGGTGAACCGGATTCACCGCCCATAACCTTGCATCCGATCACCAAAAACTGATCTTCTTCAGAGATCACTGGGCACGCCCGTTGTCGCAGTGGCCCGCCGCCCGGTCCCCGAAACGAGATCACGAAACCGCGCGTTGGTTGCAGGTCTGGCGGTGCAATTGGCATTGGTGTCGCCAAACTGTCTGGAACCGGGCGCAACAGTCTGATCAGGCCAACATCACGGCGGGTTTTCTGGCCCATCCCTTTTGGCAGTATTAAAAAAACCGGATGTACGGCTACCGATTTGCCAATAAATTTCTCGCCCGGAATTCCTAACGCTGTTGATGGTGAAAATGAATATTCCCTGGCTGGGTAATAGTCGAAATCTGCACCTCGGCCCGTCAGACAATGGCCCGCTGTCAGGACCAGATCCGGTTCCACCAATGTGCCCGTACAACCACCAACGCCCGCCTGAACAACCATCCCGACACCGCGAAAATCCGGTGTGCTGGTCTGGGCAACCACTGGGCTGCACAGGGCAAGTGCCGCAATTAATCTCAGGAAATTCAGCATGCAGGTGATGATGGCCTTCATGGCTTTAAGAATATAGCCCCACCTGCCGATGTATCTGTGCCAATGGCGATCCGCCTGGCGCCAACAATGGCCGTGGGATAGACGCCGCGCCCGGCCTGATAATCGGCCATGATCTTGGCCAGCGGCGTTTCAATATCCATGCCAAAAGACACCTGTTTGCCATTCACATGACCAAGGGCAGATACCAACGATACGATGCGTGGCTGCCCGTCGCGCTGCGAAAACACCGGTGAACCGGACGACCCCGGCACTACGTCGCAAGACATCACCACGATGCCCTGTTTCGCCTCTAGTACGTCGCACGAACGTTGGCGCGATGGGGCATCGTTGCGCCCGGCGCCGTAAGACACCACACTAACCTGTTGACCGGTTTTAATGCCGCCATCAGCGCGAAATGGATTGGCATGTGTCGACAGGATCGGTGCCGAAAGCTGCAACAGTGCTAGATCAACGCGTATTTTATCGCCCGACGCCCGGTTGGCCCCAACATAATCCGCGTGAATTATCGCAGCCTTACCGGATCGAAGCGCGATGGCTATGCCGTCACGCCAGCCCGCACGAAATTGCACCAGATGTGGTTGCGCCATTTCGCCGGTGGTCTCGTCAACCAAACAATGGGCGGCCGTCAGAACCAGATCAGGCTGAATCATCACGCCAGTGCAGGTGCTGCGACCGGCGATGTTTAATAGCCCGACGCCTTCCCAGCCACGGCTAAGGCCCCAGGTATCCAGGTTTTGCAGCGACGCGTCTTGGGTGATGGCAGGCGGTGCGGTCAGCGACAATGTGGTCAAAGTCACCGCGAACAACGTGCGAAAATGTTGGCTTAAACGCATCATCAGGGCCGCACAAACTTGGCGCCAGTGCCACCGGTTGAACCGCCAAGTTGGATGACCAGCGCCTGGGTCGAGCCAGCGGGTTGCATCGGTTCAGCATGGGCCATCAGCGCCATCAAATCTGCCAGTGGTTTTTCCAGGTTTGTGCCCAGCGACACGTCGCGCCCGCCAATTTCGGCCATTGCCGATATCACCGAAACGATGCGCGGCACGCCGGCATCATCCACCACAAATATCGGTGCGCCGGATGACCCGAAATCAACATCGCAAGACAAAACCAACGTACCGGATCGGCGTGCCAATACATGGCAAACTTCTTGCAAAGACGGGCTTTCTGATCGCCCGCGCCCGTAAGATACAACGCCGACTTCTGCGCCCTTCCTGGGGCGGGCTTGGGTTTCAAAGGGCACAACCGAGGCCTGCTTGATTGGTCGGCTAAGCTGCAGCAACGCAAGATCGTAACCTACCCGGACCGACCGATCATCGCCCTGAAATTCAAATTCGGGATGAATAATTGCCCGACCGACTTGGGCCTGCGCATTGGCACGCCCATTGCGCCAACCGGCCAAAAATTCAATTTCCTGTGCGGCGTATGCGCGGCCGCTGTCGCGATCAAACAGACAATGCGCTGCCGTTAGCACCAGATCGGGCGCAATCAACGCCCCGGTGCAAAAGGACCGGTTGGCGAAATTCAGACGGCCCACGGCCTCCCATCCGCGATTATCGCTGCCGGTCAGCAGTGATTTCAGTTCGCTGCTACCGCTGCCATTGGCATTCGAAACGGACGCAAATATCGTCAGCAATGCCGCCATGATCCAAGTTTTCGCCATACCTGCCCTCTGTTTATTCAGTGTTTGATAGGCATGGGATCGGGCGGAATTATGACGTTAACGCAGATAATTGGCTAGGTTTCGGCCCGCCAGTGGCCCAGTCTAACAGCTCGACTGTATGCACCACCGGCACCGATGTTCCGCTGGCAATTTGAACCATACACCCGATGTTACCGGCCGCGATTATTTGCGGTGACTTATCTTCTAACGAATTGATTTTACGTGATTTTAATTCCTGTGAAATCTGAGGTTGCAACAAGTTATACGTCCCGGCAGAGCCGCAACATAAATGGGCATCGGCCGGTTCAACAACGTCAAAACCTGCCCGCTTTAGCAAATCTTTTGGCGCAGATTTGATTTGTTGACCATGTTGCAGCGAACAGGCGGCGTGATAGGCCACGCGCAGCCCCATATCTGCCATCGGCAAGTCAAGCTGGTCAAGCAATTCACTAACATCCAGCGCCAGTGCCGAAATTGTCGCCGCATCGTCCGCCATGGCCGTATTGCGCAGCATGTGACCATAGTCTTTGACCGTGGTGCCACAGCCCGAGGTATTGATCACAATCGCGTCCAGCCCGTCGCCGCCAATTTCGGCCATCCAGGCCGTGATATTACGCATCGCTGCGTCATGCGCCTTATTTTCCTGCCCCATATGATGCGCCAGCGCGCCGCAACAACCCATTCCTTTGGCAACAACCACGTCGCACCCCAACCGTGTCAGCAGCCGGATCGTGGCATCGTTGATGTTGGTATTCAGAACCTTTTGCGCACAACCCGTCAACAGCGCCACCCGGCGGCGGCGCGTGCCAATAGCCGGGAAAACCTGGGGGTCATCGCGGCGGCTGACGACAGGAATTTGTTTTGGCACCATGTCCAGCATCGCGCGTAGCCTGGGTTCTGGCATCAGGGCACGAAAGGGTCGCGCCAACTTGGCCAACGCCAACGCCAGTCGAAACCGCCCCGGATATGGCAGGATTTGGGCCAGGGTGCCCCGCAACAGCCGGTCATAAATCGGCCGCTTGTAGGTTTTTTCGATATGGGCGCGGGCGTGATCGACCAGATGCATATAATGCACACCCGACGGGCAGGTTGTCATGCAGGCCAGGCAGCTTAAACACCGGTCAATATGCGTAACCGTTTTAGCATCCGCCGGTCGGTCATTTTCCAGCATATCCTTAATCAGATAAATCCGGCCCCGGGGGCTGTCTAATTCATCGCCCAGCACTTGATAAGTAGGGCAGGTCGCCGTGCAAAACCCGCAATGTACGCATGAACGCAAGATGTCATTTGCGTCCGATATGGCCGGGTCGCGCAACTGTTCGGGGGTGAATTCGGTTTTCATATGTCTAGCCCATCAATCCGGGGTTCAAAATCCCGCGCGGATCAAATTTTGCGCGCAAGCCGGCAGTAATCGTCGCAATTGGTGCAGGTTCGGGCTGGAACCGAGGGATTTCCACCGCGCCGTCCTGCAAGGTGCGGACCAACGTGGCATGCCCCGAAAACCTACCAATCCGCGCGCGCAAATTGGTGCCTGGTTCGCAGGCCGCCCAGATCAACCCACCGCCCCAATCGAAGCTTAGATGCGTGCCGTGGGGCATGGCTGCTGCTATGTTTGGTGCATCTGATGGCTTCACCGACAGGCGCCAAATATCATCGGGGCTACTGTGCCAGTTCCCGACATCGCGGATCGAATTCCATTGGACCGCCACATTGGCAGGGTCAGACAACAGTTCCACGTCACCATATCCCGCCAACAGTTCCTGCAATTTTCCCAGCCGGTATTTCACCGACATTTCAGACCCTTCAACCCGGATGATGGTGATCGGACAGCCTGCTTCAGACTGCCTAAAATGCGCCGCGCCTGTTACCTCAAAGGGTGACCCCAGCGCCGCCGACATCGCCTTTACAGCATCAACGTCGCTGGCAACCGCCCTGGGCCATGTTAACATCAAACTGGCCGCCAATGCGGGCTTTGGCAGTACTTTCAAGGAAACCTCGCTTAGTACACCTAGGGTGCCAAAGCTCCCGGCCATCAGCTTGACCAGATCATAACCGGTGACGTTTTTCATCACCCGTCCACCATTTTTAATAACGCGGCCCTGCCCGTCTATAAACCGAACCCCCAGTAAAAAATCACGACACGCCCCCACCGCCACCCGGCGCGGCCCACAGGCATTGCTTGCCACCACACCGCCGATTGTCGGTGCCCCCTTAGTGCCTAACAGCCCACGAAGATCCATCGGTTCAAACGCTAACTGTTGTCCCTGGGTATCCAATACCGCCTCAACCTCAGCAAGCGGTGTTCCGGCCTGCACAACGATCGTCAGCGCGCCCGGTTCATACAGTGTGATACCGCTTAAACCGCTTGTCGACAGCACGTCGCCTTTAATGCCCTTCATCCGCGTACCACCGCCACGCACAGCGATCGGCCCTGCCGCGCCCGCAATTATCGCTGAAAGTTCCGCTTCAGACCCCGGCTTTAGCACCAGTTTTCCTTTCTTCTTTTCAAAAATATCCTCAGCGGTCCAGGGCAGACAGGCCCTGGCCTGTGCATTCAAACCACATCATCCGGCCCTGCGCGCCTGGGTCACCGCCAGCGGAAACACCTTGGCCGGGTTTAACAACCAACCCGGATCAAACACGTCCTTCACGCCCAGCTGCGCCTCCAGATCGTCCGGATTATACTGGCGATCCATCAAATCGCGTTTTTCGATGCCAACGCCATGTTCTCCGGTCAGACAACCGCCAACTTCAACACATAGTTTCAGGATTTCCGCCCCGAACGCTTCGCAGGTTTCCAGATCGCCGGGTTTGTTGGCGTCATATAGAATAAGCGGGTGCATGTTGCCGTCACCTGCGTGAAAAACATTGGCCACATCCAGCCCGAATTTCACCGACATTTCGCCTATCTGACGCAACACCTGGGGCAGAGCTGAAACCGGTATCGTCCCATCCAGACACATGTAATCGCTGATCCGCCCCATTGCGCCAAACGCCGATTTGCGCCCTAGCCAGATCCGCGCACTTTCTGCGTCGGATTGCGAAGTCTTTACCGCCACCGGGTTATGGCGTTCAGCGATTTTGGCAATCTGGCCAAGCTGTTCATCAATCTCGGCTTTTGATCCTTCAACTTCTACAATCAGCATCGCCTCGCAATCCGGATACCCTGCATTGGCGAATTTCTCGGTGATCCGAATGCAGGGCCGGTCCATGAATTCAATCGCCACCGGCAAAATTCCGGCCCGGATAATATCCGATACGCAGGCCCCGGCCACTTCATTAGCATCAAAGCCGATCAACATCGGCCGCGCGCCTTCGGGTTTGGGCAATATCTTCAACGTTGCTTCGGTAACAATGCCCAGTTGGCCCTCGGAACCACATATCAAACCCAGCAAATCCAACCCGCCAGCATCCAGATAAGCGCCGCCAATCTCAACCACAGTGCCGTCCATCATCACCATCGTGACGCCCAGCAAGTTATTCGTCGTGACGCCGTATTTTAGACAATGGGCACCGCCGGAATTCATCGCGATATTACCCGCGATGGCGCAGGCCAATTGCGACGACGGGTCAGGCGCGTAGAAAAATCCATTTTCTTCAACCGCACCTGTTACCGACAGGTTGGTGCGCCCGGACTGAACCCGGATGAAACGATTGTCGTAATCAGTTTCCAAAACTGCGTTCATCCGCGCAACGCCCAATATAACGCTATCGGCCGTTGGCAAGGCACCCCCTGACAAAGATGTTCCCGCGCCGCGGGGCACAACAGGCACCCCCATGTCGTGGCAAATCTTCAATATCGCAGCCACTTCAGCGGTGGACCCGGGCAAAACCGCCACCATTGGCGGGCACCGATAGGCACTAAGACCATCGCATTCATACGCCTTGGTTTCGGCGGGGTCGTCAATCACCGAAGTCGCGGGCAAAACGGCCAGCAACCGAGACACAAGTTCAGGTTTTTTGGCCAGAATGGCGCTGTTGGGGGCGGGCATTTCCATGCGGTAGGTCCATTTCTTAGCTGGTGAAAAGTACGCCCAGTTTTTAATAATCGCAAGCGACGAGATTGTGTTTGGACAAGCCGACGCCCTCCATGCCAAGCTATTTTGATGAACAAGAACTTACAAATCACTGCGATGGCAACTTTGCTGATGCTCAGCACAATGGCGACGGCGGATGCACCGATCGTCCAAGAAGTAACCACCGACGAACGCGGCGGTTCTTGGACTGTATCTGTAACGCTGACCCATACTGATACCGGTTGGGACCATTACGCCGATGGCTGGGAAGTTCTGGCACCAGACGGCACCAGTCTGGGTATTCGGGTGATTGCCCATCCCCATGTTGCAGAACAACCTTTCACCCGGTCGCTTGGGTCTATCAAAATCCCGGATGGAATTGATCATATTTTGATCAGGGCGCGGGACAATGTGGACGGCTGGTTCGACAGTACGTTTAGGTTTGTTCTTGAGAATTAACCCAACGCTATCGACGGCCTTCGCGCAGCCAGGCTGCAACTGACAACAGCGCAGCCAACACTAAAAACAGCCACCCTGGCACCAGCGACGTAATCGTCACATCGGTGGTCAAATAGGCATCACGCGGGGTTAGTCCAATCCAGCCGCGCCCGGCTGCAATGCGGCCTGCACGCACTGTGCGTAAATCCGGAAAACCATCCTCCAACGCCAAGATACCACCACGTGTGGCCCGAACCGGACCATCCAGTTTGGCGCCGGTTGCAACCGTTTCCTCAAACTCGCGCGGCGCAGACGGGCCCAGCGCAATCACGGCCGTCTGGTCGTTTTGGGCCAATCGGTACAGGCCAATTTCAGGGCCAGAATATTCGCTGACATAACGCCCTGGCGACACCTCATCCATTGGCAACGCGGTAATTGATCCATCTGGTGCGGTTACGTCGACGCTGCGCCGTTCGTCGCCAAGTGTGCGCCGCGTGATGAACATGTTTTGCCCCTGGGCCACAGCGAACAGGGCCTCTTCTTCCAGCTCGGGTTCTTTCATCATCCAATGCGCCAGTCGTCGCAACAATTCTTGCTGCGGACCACCGCCTTCAAATCCGCGGCTCCATAACCAGACGTGATCTGATGCAAGTAGCGCGATCCGCCCTTCGCCAACCCGATCCAGCACCAAAAGCGGCTGATCTTCGGCACCGGTCATCACCGTGCTGCCGCTAGCTTGCTGCACTTCGATCTGCCGAAACCAGCGCCCCCAACCGGGTCCGTCTTCGCCGTTCGGTGCCAACGCATCCAAACCTTCGGTCACTGGATGGCGTGCGCCGAGTTCTGAAATCAGCGGATAAAACCCGCCTTGGATGATCCGTGACGTCGGTTCAGCAGGCACGATTTGCCCAAGCGGCGATCGATACAGGCTGTCTGCTGTGGCAAAGGCGGGCCCAGCCGCCACCAGCACAGCGCCCCCGTTTTCGACATATTGGCGCACGGATTCCAGGTACAGCCCCGGCAAAATGCCGCGTCGTTGGTATCGGTCAAAAATGATCAGGTCAAATTCGTCTACTTTGTCCAAAAACAGCTCGCGTGTTGGAAACGCAATCAGCGACAATTCCGACACCGGCACTCGGTCTTGTTTATTCGGCGGTCGCAAAATAGTGAAATGCACCAGATCAACGGAACTGTCTGATTTCAACAGGTTACGCCAGGTGCGTTCGCCTGCATGGGGTTCGCCGCTGACCAGCAGGACCCGCAACCGGTCGCGAACACCGTTTATCTGGACGACCGCAGAATTATTGCGATCCGTCAGTTCGCTATCCAACGGTGCCACCTGAAACTGGATGACGTTGATACCGCCATGGGCCACGCTGAGCGGGAATTCAAGATCCTGCCCCACGGGTACCGTCACCGATTGCGGCGGGTCGCCATCAACCGAGATATTCAGCGCAACAGCCTGCGACACCCCCGCAGGTACCAGTCCTTGATCTTCAATGCGTACGGTTAGCTGAACAGGTTCACCCAAAATAGCAAACGCTGGTGCATTCTTAATGATCAACCGCCGATCCCAATCGGTGGCATGCCCGGTTAACAGCACATGCATCGGTGCGGGCATATCCGGCGCCCGGTCCAAATCGTGGACCTGCCCGTCGCTTAGCAACAAAACCCCGGCAATGCGCGATCGGGGAACTTCGGCCAGTGCTTGGGCTAGCCGCGACAGCAACAGCGTGCCACCATCGCCTGTGTCATCCTCTAATGACAGTATTTTCAGGTCGGTATTCGGGCGCGCGCTTATCTGGCTGCGGACATTTTCGATCGCGGTTTCGATCTGATCCGGTCGATCAGAAACGCCTTGGCTGGCTGTTCGATCCACTATCAACAACACCAGATCACTTAGCGGCGTGCGGGCTTCTTGTTGAAACGACGGGTTGGTCAGTGCCACAAACAACGCGATCACTGCCAGCGTTCGCAACCACCAGCCGCCCAGATTGCGCCAAACCGCAAAACCCAATATCGTCAGGGTCAAGACCGCTGCACCAAAGATAACAGCCCAGGGCAATAGCGGGTCGAATATGATCGAGCCCTGCATCTACTGCCCCAACCGATCCAACAGCGCCGGCACGTGCACCTGATCCGACTTATAATTTCCGGTCAGCACATGCATGATCAGATTTACGCCAAACCGGTAAGCCAGTTCGCGTTGCCGGTCGCCGGTATTGCCACGACCAACCGGGAAAATCAGCGCCCCTGTTGCATCCACCGCCCAGGCCGCAGCCCAGTCGTTACCGCCAATAACAACTGGCGTCACGTTGTCGTTCAAATTGCGAAATGGCATGCCTTCGGCCTGTTCGGCATCGGGTGCTGCAGCTTCAACCCAAACTTCGCGCGATGCATGGCGGCCTGGGAAATCCTGAAGCAGATAGAACGTCCGAGTCAAAACATGATCCGCTGGGATCGGTTCCAACGCCGGAATATCCAGCGCCCGCGCCAATTGTTGCAGTTTGCGCCCATTGGGTGCCAAGGTACCGAACCGCGCGAAATCAGCGTCACGCGTATCAAACAAAATCATACCACCATTGCGCAAATAACGGTTTAGTCGGGCATAGGCCTCCCCGGACGGCACCGGTTGGTCAGGCGTCACCGGCCAGTAAATGAACGGAAAGAACGACAATTCGTCCGTTTCCAGATTGATCGCGATGGGTTCAACAGGTTCTATCGATGTGCGTGCGAACAAAACATCTGACAAACCGCGCAAACCCGCCTGGGCAACAGCATCAAGCCGCGCATCGCCAGTTATCACATGGGCCAACGCAACACCGGCAGTGGCATCCAGTGCAAAACTGTCAGTTTGCGCCTGAACGTCGGCTGGCAAGATCAACAGCAACGCCAATGCCGTCGTGATCGCCCCAGTATTCGGCCCGCGCAAGCGCCCGCCGATCCAAAGTGACGCGAATAAATCCAGCGCCAAAAGCCCCAGCGCAAGCGATAGCAACAGCGCTTTTAACGCCGTTTCACGGGCGACGGCCAATCCCTCAACCACAACACCTGCAGGCCAGACAGTGGGTGTCAGTACCCTGTCGGGGCCAATAACATTCAGTGCAATGCGCCGTTCTTCCCCTGCATAAATTCCCGGTGGCAAGTCAAACCCCAACGCGCCCGCTGAGATCGCTTCCCCGGATACACCCGCCAATCTATCCGCATCCAGAACGGTGCCAAAACCATCCAGTATCTGTTCAGGCACCCAAGTGGTGCCAATCAGATCAGCCAATTCAGGCCGGGCCGGTGCGGTTGACACCGCCAAGCGTTCCAACATCTGCACAAATAACCCTGACAATGGCAAGGTTGACCATTCGGCGTTTGCGGTCACATGGAATAACACAACCTGTCCCTGCCCGATCCCTTTGCGGGTTACCAAGGGCGTCCCATCAGACAGCGCGGCAATAACACGTTCCGACAAGTTAGGATCAGGTTCCGCCATCACCTGCGCGTTCACTTGCACATCGTTCGGAATTTTCAGTCCGAA
>CAXMPY010000038.1:15490-15814 GCA_964195275.1 uncultured Paracoccaceae bacterium | reverse complement strand
GCGGTATTGAGCGGGGATCATATCGCCCGCTGTCAGCACTTTGAAATACTTTTGCAAAAGTGGGTGCGAACTGATCGCACGCCGCATGGACATCGCGGCCTCGATCTGGCGCTGAACAAATTCAAACCCTTCCAGTTCAACCTGCCGCCGGCCCACGTCAAGTGACGCGATGATCTGGTAGTTGGGCGACGTTGAAGTATGGGTCATATA
The DNA here is from genome assembly GCA_964195275.1 of uncultured Paracoccaceae bacterium. Taxonomy (GTDB): domain Bacteria; phylum Pseudomonadota; class Alphaproteobacteria; order Rhodobacterales; family Rhodobacteraceae; genus NVTR01. The sequence continues at coordinate 15,604 of CAXMPY010000038.1, read as the reverse complement.
GGCTTCGTGGAAACTTTGTTCGACTTCGCCTTTGAAGTCCTGATCGTTGATATGGATCATCGACCCCTGCCGCAGCGAGGTTAACGTTTTATGGGTTGATTGCGTTGCATAGAC
>CAXMPY010000038.1:0-15480 GCA_964195275.1 uncultured Paracoccaceae bacterium | reverse complement strand
ACCCTGATCCGCGCATTGGGCGGGGCAATAAGTTTGGTGTCCAGCAACTCGGCATCATTGGCGCTGACAAGGTCTTTTTGCTGCACCTCATAGGCCTGCCGATGTGTGTCCGTCCGCAACCGTTTGCGCAGGTTATTTGCCGTCCGCATAGCCGTACGTTGGCGATACGTCGGACTGAACCGGGCGAAGGCAAACCACGCTTCGTCCCAGAGGAACACAAGGTCGGGCTTGATTGCCAGGCATTCTTCTATGACCCGTTCAACGTTGTAGACAAGCCCATCAAAAGTGCAGTTAGTCAACAATAGCATACGCACCCGGTCAAGTTTGCCAGCGGCCTTTAGGGTCAGCAATTGATGTTTGATCTCGCGTAGCGGTACAGCGCCATACATCGAATATTCGTTCAGCGGATAGCTATCCAGGTACACAACTTCGGCCCCGGCCAGCACCATGCCGTAGTGATGCGACTTATGACAATCGCGGTCAATAAGCACGATGTCGCGGGGTTGTACAAGCGCTTGGACGACAATTTTGTTTGCCGTGGATGTGCCGTTGGTGGCAAAGAACGTTTGCTTGGACCCAAACGCACGGCTGGCCAGTTCCTGCGCCTCTTTGATTGGCCCATGCGGTTCAAGCAAACTGTCAAGCCCGCCCGATGTTGCAGAGGTTTCGGCCAGAAAAATATTGGGCCCATAAAACGCCCCCATATCCTGGATCCAATGGCTGCGGGTGACTGATTTTCCCCGACTGATAGGTAACGCGTGGAACACACCTGTGGGCCGCTTTGAATATTCGACAAGCGCGGAAAAGAACGGAGACTTATTGCGCGCCTCAACACCCCGCAAGATATTCAGGTGCAGTTCCATAAAGTCTTCTTGGTTATAAAAAACCCGCCGACAGATGCCCAGATCAAGTCCGGCGATGTCTTCGACCGACCGTTCCGTCACCAGATATGCATCCAGTTCTGGCCGCACTTGCGCAATCAGGCGGCACAGCTCTGGCCCGTAGTTTTCAGGTTCCATCGCGTCGATCGCATCGCTGCCGCCTGCCCGGTTTAGAAACCTATGCAGAATATCATTGTCGAGTTTCGATTTCAAAACCAGGCCAGGCCGCACGACGATTGCTTGGATATTATGGTTGAACAGGACAGCGATAAGGGCGTCTTCTAGGCTTGGCACCACGACTGCCTCGTAGGTAAACGGGTCTTCAGGACGGCGCATACGCGTCACGTTGCTTTTGAGCCAACGTTCTTGTTGCTCGCTGACGTTATCAACGATCAGCACTTCGAAATACTGTTTGGTCAGGGCGCGCGCATCGGGTGATAACAGCGACTCGTCGTCATATTCCTCTACATCGACGCTGTCGCGTGCAAGTGGGATACTACGCCGCCGATAGGCACCTGTCGTCAGCGCGCGGGTGACCCGGTGAACAGAAAACGCCAATTCCTCATAGTTTTCGTGATCAAACTGGCGCCGCATGTGATCAAAGGCGGCCATGCCCGGAAAGGCCCAATAGGGCTCGATAAACGCCAGCGATTCAAAAAGTTCGTGGGTTGTCGCGCGATCTTTGGTCAAAGATTTGGTTGACTCATTACGCGCCAGCGCCCCGGTTACTTGGCGCAGCGCGCTCCATCTGTCCGTCCGCAGCTGGGTGGCCGAATAATAGTCTCTAACGGAATCCATCTTTGTCTCTCCCAATTATGGGTTGAAATGCGATGGATGATCCGCCAGCGTCCCCGCCGCGAACCGCGCAAATCAGCCGCTGACCGTTTTCCCCAAATTGGGTGACGCGTCTTGCCCAATTGTTGGGCGGCGTGCTTCTATTTCTGCCTCGACTTTCGCGGGCGCTTCGACTTGTAGGCCTGCGCGCGATCCTTGATGCTGAACTTCAAGCGGCCCGAGTGTTTTCAAAAAACTATCCGTGCCACTGTTCCGGTCATAAACCGAAAAATCAACCGACCGGTCGCGGAAACTTTTCAACACTTGTCCTAGCCCCTTTAAGCCTGTTTCACGCTGCCGACGGACCAAGGACAAGTCAACCTCTATCGGAAACATATCCTCGTGCCCCGCCGATTGATGCAGGACCTGTGACGTCGGATCCACCACACAGGATTTGCCAACGCCACCTGCCCCAAGCCCATTCACATCAATAACATAGCACTGGAACTGTGCGGCAGTCGCGCGGGCGATTACAAGTTCAGCTTCGCGGTCTGTTGTGCCCGTCAAAACCGGGTGCAACAGCACCTCAACGCCTTGCGATGTCAGTTGCCGTGTGGTTTCGGGGAACCACATATCATAGCAAATCGACAGGCCGAACCGGCCCACATCTGGTACATCAAAGACGCAAAATTCTTGACCCGGCGTTACCCCAGTTTCGTAAGGAAGGAACGGAAACATCTTGGCATAGCGGCGAATAATATTGCCGTCGGGGTCTATCACCAATGACGTGTTATAGACTTTGCCATCCTCTGGGCTTGTTAAAAACATCGATCCCGGAATCAGCCATACCTTGTGGCGGCGTGCCGCTTGACAGAGCTGATCAATGACCTTGTTTTTTTGGGGCAACTTAAATCGTTCAAGCGGGCCAAAAGGCGCCAGCTCGCTGAACAACACCATCTGTGTCCACGGGAACCGTGACATCAACACGTCAAGTCGTTGCAGCATCCCTTCGGTATTGGGTTGCTGGGCGTTGACGTACATTTGAATGCCGGCAATGGCGAAAGGGGTCATTGAAAGGTTACTCCGTGCTCTTAGACAGGCTCGTTTCGAGGAACTGTGATTACGATACTTTGCACGTCGTTACGCCTTTACGATCAAAACGGAAACAGGCGAATAGAACCTTTTGATCATTGCGGAGAACATTCTAACATCAACCAAAATTATTGGGCGCGACGCGCAGGTCTAGGGGATTTGCTATTATTTGCACGGTTGAATATCAATAAAAAGGCGGGCTAAACACCCGCCTTTTTCTCAATCAGCAAAACAGCCTAGCCCTGTAATTCAACCATCGCATCGGCCAGCGCTGCCTCAAATATCGCGATGCCTTCATCAATGATCGCATTAGAAGCAGTCAACGGCACCATGATCCGCAACGCGTTACCGTGCATCCCGCACGCCAACAGGATCAGACCGCGTTTCAACGCATGTGCCACAACGGCCTTGGTCAACGCGGCATCCGGTGTTGCGGTGTCAAAATCGGTTACAAATTCAACCGCCAGCATTGCACCAATTCCGCGAATATCCCACATCCGAAACGGGGCAACGCGTGCGCCAATTTCGGCAAAACGGGTGTGAAATGTTTCACCCAGCGCCGTAGAACGGGCCAACAGCCCTTCTTTTTCGATGACCCCGATTGCCGCCAAAGCCGCAGCACAAGCAACTGGGTTGCCGCCATAGGTGCCACCAAGGCCGCCGGGAATAACCGCGTCCATAATGTCGGCGCGCCCGATCACGCCAGCAATCGGATAACCGCCAGCCATCGACTTTGCCACTGTGATCAGGTCGGGCACAACGCCGGAATGCTCAATCGCAAACCATGTGCCCGTGCGGCCAAAGCCCGCCTGAATTTCATCTGCGATCAGTACGATACCGTGGGTGTCACAAATTTCGCGCAAGGCCCGCATCATGTCGAACGGCACCGGCGTATAGCCGCCTTCGCCCAGCACAGGTTCGATGATAATCGCCGCAATCCGTTCGGGCTGAGCATCGGTTAGGAACAGGTTTTGCAAACCTGTCAACGCGTCTTCTACGGTGATCCCGTCGCGAACACTTGGAAACGGTGCGCGGTAGATATCGGAGGGGAACGGGCCAACATCTTTTTTGTAAGGGCTGATTTTGCCGGTCATCCCAAGCGTCAACAACGTCCGACCATGATAGCCGCCCGTAAAGGCGATCACACCGGGCCGCCCGGTAGCCGCGCGGGCGATCTTAACCGCATTTTCGACGGCCTCTGCACCAGTTGTTACCAAAAGCGTTTTCTTGGCATGATCACCGGGTGCCAGCGCGTTCAGCTTTTCAGCCAAAGCGATGTAGGGCTCGTAGGGCACAACCTGGAAACTGGTATGGGTATAGAGATCTTCTTGCGCCTTGGCGGCGGCAACGACCTCGGGGTGGCGATGACCGGTGTTCAAAACAGCGATACCACCGGCGAAATCGACAAAACGGTTGCCTTCGACATCCCAAAGTTCTGCATTTTCGGCGAGTTGTGCATAAATTGGTGCAGCAGAATCTACGCCCCGTGCAACGGCTGCTTCACGCCGGGCGGTCAATGACGCATTGCTGAGCGCATCCTCCACAACATCAGGAACGATGGCGATAACAGGCTTGGGTTTCACGGCAGTTTTTGTGGGCTTTTTTTTCGCTTTGCTTGCCATTTTAAAAACCTTTCATTGGTACATTGAACTTTCCGGGGTCGCGTGTTTAATATTCTCATAGTGTGTTTAATAAATCTGTCAATGCGAATTTGGGCCTCGGCCCAGTTCGCGCAAAAATTGGCCACAGACCCTGTGTTTATAGGGTTAATAGGGTTACGGCGCTGATCAGGATCAACTACACCGATTTGGCAGTGCACTAGGCTGAAATTGCGGGGGCAGACAGGTGGACATTGGCAGCAGGTTGCAAGAAATACGGGAAGAACGCGGCTTGTCACAACGCGAACTCGCATCTCGGGCGGGCCTGACAAATGGCACGATATCCCTGATAGAACAGAACAAAACCAGCCCGTCTGTGGCGTCGCTAAAAAGTTTGCTTGATGCGATCCCGATGAGCATCGCTGAGTTTTTTGCGACAATCGAAGTGACAAATGAGCCGAAAATTTTCTATGGCTCTGACGAATTCACCGAGGTCGCGCCACAAACCGGCACTGGGGCTGTGTCATTGCGTCAACTTGGGGACGCCAGCACCCATACGCTGCAACTGTTGGATGAAACTTATCCACCGGGCGCGGACACCGGGCCCGAACTGCTTAGCCATGTTGGCGAAGAAGCGGGCATCGTCGTTTCAGGTCAGATTGAAATCACCGTCGGAGATCAGTTTAGGGTTCTTCACATTGGCGAGGGCTATCTGTTTGACAGTCGTCAGCACCATCGGTTCAGAAATACTGGAACCAAGGTTTGTAGAATTGTCAGCGCCTGCACACCGCCCTCATTTTAAGAATTCGGACAGTAGCGTCAGACATACGAACGTTGTGCGGTTTCCGATTGTGGTCTGGATAAGATCATCACGGAACGCGGCGTCGGCGACGAAGTCCGAAGACAACGCCAAAATCGGTTTTGATGGCAAACCGACCAGTCGCAATGTTCACCGTCGTGTTTCAATGCAATATCCAGTTGTTCCGTGAAGAGACGCGCGTGTATTATACTGCTGTCAGACGGTGAAATCGAATTCACTGGCAAGTGACGCGGTTCAGGGAGAGCACTATGTCGGGAAACCAAAACGCAGCCGCATGGTTTGTCGATCGCCATATTACCGAAGGTCGCGGCGACAAAATCGCCTTTCGGGAGGCAGCCGGCGCCAAGCGCACACAAAGCTACACCGAACTTTCACAGCGGTCTGGTTTGGTTGCGGGCGGGCTTACCATGGCCGGAATACGACAGGAAGAACGGGTTGTCTGCCTGGTGCTGGACCAACTGGAATATCCGGAAATCTTTTGGGGAAGCCTTAAAGCAGGTGTTGTGCCGATCGCGCTGAATACGCTGCTGGCAACTTCAGTTTACGATATGATCTTGCGCGATAGCAGGGCTGTCGCGCTGTTCGTTTCCGTCGAACTTTTGGATACGGTTCTGCCTGCTTTGCAAGATAATCCGTTATTGCGCAAAATTGTGGTTATCGGCGGTAGCGCACCGGCTGGAACGATCGGGTATGCTGAATTTCTTAAAGGGGCTGAGATTCTACCAGCCATTCAGACCAGCGCTGATGAGTGCGCGTTTTGGTTATATTCTTCTGGTTCAACTGGCCAGCCTAAGGGCGTGCGCCATGTGCACGGAGCGTTGAAAGCAACTGCTGACACTTATGGAAATCAGGTTCTTGGCATCCGAGAAGACGATGTTGTGTATTCTGTCGCCAAGATTTTCTTTGCCTATGGCCTGGGGAATGCAATGACGTTTCCGATGGCCGTTGGCGCCACGACGATCCTGTTCAATGGTCGCCCCACGCCCGATATTGTTCTGAACATCATCGAGCAAGAAGCGCCGACCGTGTATTGCGGTGTACCGACCCTTTATGCCGCCATAATCGCCCATATTGAAAAAAATCCGGTCCCTACGTCCAAAATGCGTATTTGCATTTCTGCCGGCGAGGCCTTGCCAGAAGAGATTGGCAAAAGATGGCGCGAGATCTGGAACGTAGACATTTTGGATGGTGTTGGATCAACCGAAATGCTGCATATCTTTCTGTCAAACAGACCAGGGGACATTGTTTACGGTACCTCGGGCACAGCAGTACCTGGCTATCAGGTGCGCTGTGTTGATGAAGATGGGTCCGATCTGGCACCAGGTGGCATAGGCGAATTGCTGGTGCGGGGTGCATCTGCTGCCGATGGTTACTGGAACCAACGCCACAAAAGCCGGGCAACTTTCGAAGGGGAATGGACGCGGACAGGCGACAAATACGAAGTCACCGAGTCGGGACGATTTATCTACTGCGGCAGGACGGATGATATGTTCAAAGTTTCCGGTATCTGGGTGTCACCGTTTGAGATTGAGCAGGCACTGGTCGCCCATCCCGCCGTGCTTGAGGCCGCGGTTGTTGCGGCACGCGACAGTGATGGCTTGGAAAAACCCAAAGCGTTTGTAGTTCTGAAAGATGGTTTTTCTCAGGCGCAAATTGCGGATACGCTCAAGGCCTTCGTGAAAGAAAAGATTGGCAAATGGAAATACCCCCGTTGGTTCGAGTTTGTGCCCGATTTGCCAAAAACGGCGACCGGGAAAATTCAACGCTTTAAACTAAGGGAAACCCCATGAATGTAATTCGGTGGTCCGATGGTGCGGCCGGTTTCGTAAATGTCCAAGGCAAATCGCTGGAATATGCTTGCTTTGGCGCCAGTCCGCAAACCAGCCCAACGATCATTATGCTGCACGAGGGGCTTGGCTGTTTGGCGCTTTGGCGTGATTTTCCCAAAGCAATAGCCCAAGCGACGGGTTTTGGGGTCTTTGTGTTTTCGCGGGCGGGTTATGGACAGTCGGACAACGCCGATCTGCCACGGACGCCTGATTACATGTCACACGAGGCGACCAAAGTTCTGCCCAAGGTTTTGGATGCGATTGGCCTGCAGAAAGGCATTTTACTGGGGCATTCTGACGGCGCGACAATAGCGGCGATTTATGCAGGGTCAGTCGTGGATCATCGCGTCCGTGGCCTTATACTGATGGCACCCCACTTTTTCACCGAAGACATCGGCCTGGCAGAGATAAAGCAGGCCAAATCGGCATTCGATACCGGCAACTTGCGCCAGAAAATGGCGAAATTTCACAAAAACCCGGACAATACTTTCAGAGGCTGGAATGACATCTGGCTTAGTCCGGATTTCAGGGCCTGGAATGTCAGCGAGGTAATCGACTATCTGCGCATCCCGGTGCTGGCCCTTCAGGGAACCAGCGACCAATACGGCACACTGGCACAGCTATCAGAAATCGAGGACCGAATTTATTCACCAATTGAAATTGAAGTTCTGTCTGGCTGCGGACATTCGCCACATCTAGACCGACCCCAAAAAACGCTGGATTTGGTCGCCGATTTTGCGGCCAGATTGTCACGCATCGAAACAGAGATTGTTAAAATTGCATGAAACTGGAAAGCCGAATTTCGGACGCGTGGATTAATGGCGCAGGCCACTGGCCGCTGAATTCATATCGGCGACTTTCGGATCGGTTTCGCGGACTTACATCAGTTGCATGTGTTTGGCCGTGACTGCAGCCGTCAGTTTTCGACCGCCCCACGCCTATGTTCCGGGCGAAACGCCAAGACACCCCGAGGCGTTGTTTGATCGCTTTAAGACAACAGGCCGTAACCTGTCTGCCGAAGAATTGATGAATGCCAAAGCTTGGCCGCTGGGGCTGGCTTTGCTGCACGAGCGCTACTTTTGGGAAAGCCACGAAGTTCTTGAATCAATTTGGTTCTCGGCTAAACTTAATTCGCCTGAACGTGGTCTGACCCAAGGCCTTATCCAAATGGCCAACGCTGGCCTTAAGTTCAAAATGCATCAACCCAAGGCCGGCCTGCGCCTGCTTGTCATGGCTGACGAACTGATTGCAGAAAGCGCGCGGCGTGGCGGTTTGCAATTGATGGCGTTAGACCGGCACGCCGTGCAGATAATGCGCGGGGTAGCGGCCGGCGATTCGACGTAGCGGGCGTTTGGCGTTATGCATTATAATACATATTCCGTCCCTGCCCTCGGTTTTAGATATAATCAATTGATTTAACTGAATATAACTCCATTACGGATGATCAATACTTCTTTACTGAACTACCACATGGCATTATAATGCACTTGATCGATATAGGGGAAACCGCGTGAATAAGGTTATCGACTTCCAAACCGAGCCCAGCCAGTACAAGCACTGGCGCCTCGAATATGACGGGCCTGTCGCCAACCTTTATATGGATGTGGACGAAAACGCTGGCCTGTTTGACGGCTATCAGTTGAAACTAAACTCGTATGATTTAGGCGTCGATATTGAATTGTCGGACATCGTTCAGCGGATGCGTTTTGAACACCCTGAAGTCAAAACGGTTGTCCTGCAATCTGGCAAAGAAAAGGTGTTTTGTGCTGGGGCCAATATTCGGATGCTTGGGGGTGCGGCGCACAGCCATAAGGTTAATTTCTGCAAGTTCACCAACGAAACGCGGAACACATTCGAAGCAGCAGAAGCTGACAGTGGCCAGAAATACATCGCCGCGATCAAGGGTGCCTGCGCTGGCGGTGGATACGAACTGGCTTTGGCCTGCAATCACATCATGCTGACAGATGACAGCACGTCGTCGGTTGCATTGCCCGAAGTGCCCCTGTTGGCCGTGTTGCCCGGCACGGGCGGATTGACCCGCATCACCGACAAACGCAAACTGCGCCGTGACCGCGCCGACGTTTTCTGCTCGGTCGAAGAAGGAATTAAAGGCAAACGTGCGCAAGAATGGCGGCTTGTCGACGAGGTTGTCCCAAACTCAATATTTGACGAAACGGTGGCGACCCGCGCGCGCGAATTTGCGGCTGCATCTGCAAAGGCGGACGTGGCCACGGGTATCAAACTTGGACCGCTGGATAAGAACGTTACCGGTGATGCCATCAGTTATTCGCTGATTGAAGTAACGATCGACCGACCAGCGCGTAGGGCGACCATACTGTTGAACGGCCCGGACGGCGATGCGCCCGCAGACATGACCACGTTCGAAGGCCAAGGCGATCAGGCCTATATGTTACGCCTTGCGCGCGAACTGGATGACGCCATATTGCATTTGCGACTAAACGAAATGGAAGCCGGGTTGCTGGTATTCCGGACCCAAGGCACCCCCGCGAATTTTGCAGAACACGAAGCATTGCTGGCCGACAATGCTAGCCATTGGTTGGCGAACGAGGTCCGTCATTATTGGAAACGTATCCTCAAACGTATTGACGTCACATCGCGTTCGTTGATGGCTTTGGTCGAACATGGTTCCTGCTTTACAGGTGTCTTGGCCGAGCTGCTTTTTGCTGTCGATCGAAGCTACATGATGGAAGACGCTTTTGAGGACGATAACCGCCCATTGGCGGCGATCACGATAAACGAAGCCAACTTTGGCCCCTATCCAATGGGCAACGGTCTGACGCGCCTGCAAACCCGGTTTTTAGGAGAGCCAGAACAGATTGACGTACTGAATGATCATCAGGACAGGGCATTGGCAGCAATTGACGCCGACGCGTTGGGTCTGGTGACGATGATCCTTGATGACATCGACTGGGCAGACGAGATCCGCATTTTTCAGGAAGAGCGGGCGAGTTTTAGCCCAGACGCAATGACCGGCATGGAGGCGAATTTGCGCTTTGCCGGGCCAGAAACCATGGAAACCCGAATATTTGGCAGACTAACAGCCTGGCAAAATTGGATTTTCATTCGGCCCAACGCGGTGGGTGTGGATGGGGCGCTGCAACGTTATGGAACGGGCGTCCGCGGTGATTACAACATGGAACGCGTCTGAAGCGCGAACAGGAGATATAAGATGCTTGATCTCGTCAATGTCAGCTATGACACGCAGATTCCGAACAATGTCGGCCTCAGCCAGGACAAAAAGGTGCTTAAGGCACTGGGAAAATGGCACCCAGGTTACATTAACTGGTGGAATGAGTTGATTCCGAAGAATTTTCAGGACTCGATGGTCTATTTGCGCACAGCCGTGTCTGTCGATCCCAAGGGATGGGCAAAATTTGATTATGTCAAAATGCCGGACTACCGCTGGGGTATTCTGCTGGCACCCGAAAAAGAAGGCCGCACAATCCCAATGGGCGAACATGCCGGCCAGCTTGCTTGGCAAGAAGTACCAGGTGAATATCGCAATATGCTGAAACGCCTGATTGTGATTCAAGGCGATACTGAACCGGGTTCTGTTGAACAACAACGGTTTTTAGGCCTGACTGCGCCATCGCTTTACGACTTGCGAAATCTATTCCAAGTCAATGTCGAAGAAGGCCGCCACCTCTGGGCAATGGTTTATCTGCTGCAGAAATACTTTGGTAAGGACGGCCGCGAAGAAGCAGATGATCTTTTGATACGATCCTCTGGTTCGGAAGATGCGCCGCGTATGTTGGGCGCGTTTAACGAAGAGACACCCGACTGGTTGTCGTTTTTTATGTTCACATATTTCACAGACCGTGACGGCAAGATGCAGCTGGAAAGCCTGGCACAATCTGGATTTGACCCCCTAAGCCGTACCTGCCGTTTTATGCTGACCGAAGAAGCACACCACATGTTTGTTGGCGAAACTGGCGTCGGGCGTACAATTCAGGCAACGGTTGATGCGATGAACAAAGCGGGCATCAGCGATCCTTACGACATCGACAAGATCCGCGACTTTGGTGTCATTGATCTGCCAACGATCCAAAAAAAGCTGAATTTACATTACACGCTATCGCTTGATCTGTTCGGTCAAGAAGTCTCGACCAACGCCGCCAACGCGTTTAACTCGGGCATCAAAGGTCGGTACATGGAGCCGCGGATCCAAGATGATCACCAGCTTCACAATGACACTTACATTGTGCGCAACATCAACAATGGGAAAATCGTATCCGAGGAAGTACCAGCATTGACCGCAATAAATATGCGCCTGCGAGACGACTACGTTCGTGATGCGGCTGGTGGTGTCGGTCGCTGGAACAAATTGATCCAAAAAGCCGGCATCGAGTTCGAATTCCAATTGCCACACGAAGCGTTTCACCGCGAGATTGGCGTGTTCTCAGGCATCCGGACCAATCCTGAAGGCGACATCATCAGCCAGGAAACATATGACGTACAGGTCAAAGATTGGTTGCCAACAAAAGCAGATGGCGATTTCATCCAGTCCTTGATGAAGCCCTGCTATGAGCCCGGCCAATACGCCAGTTGGATTTCGCCACCAAAAATCGGGATCGATAACAAACCTGGCGACTTTGAATACGTTCAGCTGCATATGGCCTGATCAAACGCAAAGGCGGGTCTCTATTTCGGCCCTCTCACCGCCATAACCGGAGCATGATATGTTTATCGACCAGAAAGCGCTGATTGACGGTCTGAAAGCCCGCACTCGCGACCCTAAGAAAACCTGCATGAATTGCGTGAATTGTTTGGGCATCTGTTTTGAATTGTTGGAACTTCGAAACATTCCCCAAAACCTGCGCCGCAACCGTGGGGTCTATCCATGGGCAAGCCAATAAAACAACATTTGATTGACCCTGAAATTTGTATCCGCTGCTATACTTGTGAAATGTCCTGTCCGATCGGCGCGATTGAACATGACGACAACAACGTCGTTGTAAACGCCGATATCTGCAATTTTTGCATGGATTGTATCCCGGTCTGTCCGACGGGTTCGATTGACGAATGGCGTGTCGTTCAGGAACCCTATTCGCCTGATGAACAGTACAAATGGGCAGAGTTGCCAGACCAAGAAGAATTTGGTGATGACGAAGCTACAACAGGTATTGAGGCACTTGATGACGCGATGGCCGCCCTGCTGGCCGACGCCCACAAAGGCGCAGGCGGCAAGGCGACAGCACCAGCGACCGCGGCAAAACCTTCGATAAATATGTACAATTTGGGCAAGCCAGCGCAAGCGAAGGTGCAAGGGAATTACCGCCTTACGGATGATCCCGATCATGATGTTCGCCACATCATCCTGGATATGGGTAGCCTGCCGTTTCCGGTATTAGAAGGTCAAAGCATCGGGGTTATTCCACCGGGGTTCGATGCCCAGGGCGCGCCCCATATGCCACGTCTATATTCGATTTCTTCGCCGCGTGATGGTGAACGGCCAAACTACAACAACATCTCGCTGACCATCAAACGAGAACCCGAAGGCCTGTGTTCGAACTATATTTGCGACCTTAAGAATGGCGACAAACTTGATGTGACCGGCCCATTTGGTGCAACATTTTTGTTGCCCGACGATCCAGAAGCAAAACTTTTGATGATTTGTACCGGCACGGGGTCCGCCCCCATGCGCGCCTTCACGATGCGTCGACAGCGAACTGTTGGCGGTAAATCTGGGGGGATTACTTTATTTTTTGGGGCACGCACCCCGGCAAGCCTGCCTTACTTTGGGCCGCTAACAAAAGTTCCCCGTGCGCTGCTGGATCAGCACCTTGTTTACAGCCGCCTTGAAGGTCAAAAAAAAGAGTATGTCCAGGATCGCTTGGTCGCCGAAGAAGATAAAGTGGCCGACTTGCTGGTCGATGCGAAAACACACATCTATATCTGCGGGTTGCGGGATATGGAGGACGGTGTCGATCGCGCGTTCACAAATATCGCCGAAAGCATAGGTCAGCATTGGACTTCTCTGCGTGACTCGATGCGTGAAGAAGGCCGCTATCATGTGGAAACTTATTGATGTCTGACACCCCGGCTAACGCCTTTCAGCATACAATTCGAGTGACATGGGGCGATTGTGATCCTGCAAAGATTGTCTATACCGGTCGACTGCCGTGGTTTGCATTGGACGCGATCAGCGCGTGGTGGGAACACCACCTAGATGGGGATGGCTGGTTTCAGCTAGAGTTGGATCGCAATATCGGTATGCCTTTCGTGCACATGTCGATCGATTTCAAATCTCCGGTGACGCCAAGACATCTGCTGATCTGTCATGTCTGGCCGACAAGTCTTGGCAATTCTTCGGTTGAGTTTTGTGTTCACGCGCGGCAAGGCGAAAAATTGTGCTTTTCTGGTCGTTTTGTCAGCGTGTTTACCGTCGCCGACCAGTTCAAAAAACAAGCCGCGCCAGATGAAATTAGAAGAGTCATTGAGCCCCTCTTAGAACCGCCGGTGGAAAATTAATGCATCCGCCTAAATCTTTGATTTTGGATGTTGATGCCGTTAGTTGGAACATAGTGGTATGCACAATATCGCATCAACGATTGTGAACCCATGACCGAAATAGCAAAGTTTGGTGGCCCTTCGTCCAGCGCGGATAATAAATCTGTCGCCGATGCCGCAGTTGCCCAGCTAATGTCGCGGGTCGGTGACCGTGTGCGTAAGGCGCGGGAACAGAAAGGAATATCACGGCGGGTGCTATCAGAGATATCCGGTGTATCGCCGCGCTATCTTGCCCAACTTGAAAGCGGGAATGGTAATATTTCGATCGGCCTACTTAAACGCGTGGCTGTTGCACTTGACCATCGTGTAGAATGGATTGTTGGCGAAGAAGACCCGTGGACATCCGAAGCTCTGCGCGTTGCCGACCTGTACCGTTTGGCTGATCGTAAAACACAAAAAAGTGTCCTAAGATCACTTAGCCCGACGCCCCTAAAGGCCCATCGCGCCAATCGGATTTGTTTGATTGGATTGCGCGGCGCGGGGAAATCAACACTTGGTCGATTGATAAGCACAAAACTTGATCTTCCATTTGTTGAACTGAACAAGGAAATAGAGAATCACGGCGGCATGCCGGTTGCAGAAATAATGGCGCTATATGGTCAGGAAGGGTACCGCAGGCTTGAATTTGTGGCCCTTGATCGCATTGTTGCAACCCATGATAAGATGATACTGGCCGTCGCCGGTGGCATAGCCGCCGAGCCCGAGACCTATAACCGTCTGCTGATGAATTTCCACACGGTGTGGGTCAAGGCGTCGCCATCCGAGCATATGGATCGCGTGAAGGCGCAAGGGGACAATCGGCCAATGGCGGGAAACCCAGAGGCAATGGCCCAGTTAAAATCAATATTGAACAGCCGCGAGGCATTATATGACCGCGCACTTGTGCAACTTGATACGTCAGGTGCATCTGTGGACGGCTCGTTAAACCAACTGCGCAATATCATCAAAGAGCGGCGTTTTTTAGACTAACAAATCGAACGAACAAGTTGGCTTACTTTAACTACGTCTGGCGATGGTGTTAGCTAGAATAGCCAACAGCAGCCCAAGCGTAAAATACCCAATAATCACTTCGCTAATGACCAAAATCTCGCCAAATAGACTATTGGCAGTTACGTCACCAAACCCCAACGTCCCGATGGACCCAAGGCCGATCATGCACTAACATTCAAACTGGACCACTCAAGTGGGGCAACTCAACATTATTAAGGCAATTATTACATACTTTTTGTTTTATTTACTTAGTGTGTATAAAATTCTGAGATCAGAATAATGGAAATTAATCTAAATATAAAGAGAGTAGCTCGCTGATGGATTCTCGTTTAGTCGGACATTTGATAAAAGATAAGATGCATGACCGCACAACTTACGTGCTTGCGCTTATCGTCGGAACATTAATCAACGCTTATGGTCAACTTTTGGTTCCCTGGTTCAGAACTGGCACGGACCCTTTCGTTCAATTTATTGCCGAGTTCGCGCAAAGACCTAGGCTGACCTTGTTTTCGGTCTTCCTAGCATTTGCATTTCCCTTTTGCGTTGGCATTTATTCGGCGGTGGCCGCGCGCTACAAGAATAGACGGATAGAGTCGATAGCAGATTTTCCAGAAAAGAAGCCAGACCCGGTATTTCGCGCAAGTAGAGATGGTCAATTAGTTGAAGTCGGTGAAACGACTCAGGAATTTTTTAACCGATTCCAAATAGATTGTGCACAGAAAATTCTTGGTGAAGATACTTGGGATTATATCGTTACCAACGAAGAAACAGATAAACGCGTTGTTATTAGATTTGGAGCTGAGGGAGAAAAATATTTGGTTTCTCACACGCCGACAAGAAATAATCAAATCAATGTCTATATGACACGCCTCTCTGGAATTCAGCTAGATTTATAATATTCTTTGTTTTATCCGACATTCCCCAAGTAGAATGCCCTCCCTTCCACTTTGTAGCTGTTTTGCGTT
>CAXMPY010000037.1:0-16147 GCA_964195275.1 uncultured Paracoccaceae bacterium | reverse complement strand
AAGTTAGCCATGGGACCGTCCGCTTTTGGTGGAACCGTTTCGGCCCGTTGTTTGCCGCAGAGATCCGAAAGTAACAGGTTCAACAACTTCATGCTCATTCGAAATGGCAGTGGTATCTGGACGAAGTCTTTGTGAAGATCAACGGAGAAACACACTACCCGTGGCGGGCTGTCGATCACGAGGGCGAAGTGCTTGAATGTTATGTCACCAAGCGCCGGGATCGCAAGGCTGCGTTGAAATTCATCAGGAAAAAAATGAAACGATATGGTCGACCACATGTCATCGTGACCGATCTATTGCGGTCTTACGGCGCTGCGATGAAGGTCATCGGCAATGCTGACAGACAAGAAACTGGCCGTTGGCTGAACAATCGAGCTGAGAATTCGCACTTGCCGTTTCGACGACGAGAACGAGCAATGTTGCGCTTCCGACGAACGCGATCCTTGCAGAAATTCGTCTCAGTACACGCGTCAGTTTTAAACCAATTCAACCAGGAACGCAGCCTTTCAAATCGAGATCATTTCAAGGCCGCCGCGTCGTCGCTCTTGCTGAGTGGCGCGACCTCTGCGCGGCTTAACCGATTGAGTTTACTGGAAAACTGAGACGAGTTCGCATTCGTCTGACAGCACCCACACCGGCATAACCGCCATTCCAGATATCCGACCCACACCCAGAGCACCCCATACAGTTCCAAACGCTCTTCGGGACTCAAAAACGCCCCGATCTCAACGGTTCGGTCATTGCCCCGCAGGGTGACATAATTTTCAACCGGGCCGCCTTCGGGCAGAAGCCTGATCTCGGCCCAATGCGGGTTGGCGTGCCAGTGTTGATCGGGCTTGCGCGGGTTGTGGCGGGTTATTTCAACGCGGTCACCCCAAAGCTTCAGGACCTCATGCAGCGAAGCGTCGGCGCGATTGCGGCGCAGAAAATACCAAACTAAAACTAACGTGCCTAGTACAAAGGGTAACATGCCCCACAGTGCCGACGTGCCCAAGAGCGACAGCAAAGGCACCATAAACATCGCGAAAGTAAGGCCGATGAACCAGACAAAGCCAATATTGGGCAAGGAATTATGCGGCCAAATTGTTAGGCACATTGCGGGCGGGTCGTTATCTGCAAATGAAAAAGCCCCGGAACTAACCGGGGCCTGATCTGATTGATATTCCCATTTAAGGGGCATTTGGTTTCGGCCTAGTGGCTAGTCCCGTGATCCCAATCTTTCTGTTCGGGCAAAATCTCAAAGGTATGTTCAGGCGGTGGTGTTGGCAGTGTCCATTCCAACGTGTCCGCACCGACACCCCAATAATTATCTTCGGTGATCCGTTTGCCGTAACGCAGGGTGTAAAACATCACGCCAAAGAAAAACAGGAATGACGCGAAGGACAGGAATGCGCCCCAACTTGAGATATAATTCCAATAGGCAAATGCCTCGGGGTAGTCGATGTAACGGCGTGGCATGCCTTGGCGACCCAAAAAGTGCTGGGGGAAGAAGGTCAGGTTGGCGCCAATGAACATCGCCCAAAAATGCAGCTTACCAGCCCATTCCGGATATTGCCGCCCCGACATTTTGCCGATCCAATAGTAGATGCCTGCAAAGATGCAGAAGATAGCGCCCAAACTCATCACATAATGGAAATGGGCCACCACGTAGTATGTGTCATGGTAGGCGCGGTCGATGCCTGCCTGCGCCAGCACGATGCCAGTAACGCCGCCAACGGTAAACAGAAACAAAAAGCCCATCGCCCAAAGCATCGGGGTTTTGAATTCAACCGATCCACCCCACATCGTAGCGATCCAACTGAATACTTTTACGCCCGTCGGCACCGCGATGACCATCGTCGCCAGCATGAAATAGCTTTGCTGCGATAGGCTTAGGCCAACGGTGTACATGTGATGCGCCCAGACGACGAAACCAAGCCCACCAATCGCAATCAGCGCCCAGACCATCGGCAAGTAGCCAAACAGAGGTTTTTTGCTGAACGTGGCAATCACGTGGCTGATAATGCCAAAGCCCGGCATGATGATAATATACACCTCTGGATGGCCAAAGAACCACAGGATGTGTTGGTATAATATTGGGTCGCCGCCGCCAGCCGGATCAAAAAACGTGGTGCCAAAATTTCGGTCGGTCAACAGCATGGTGATGGCACCGGCCAGTACAGGCAAAGACAGCAGGATCAGCCAGGCAGTGACAAAGATTGACCAGGCGAAAAGGGGCACTTTGAACAGGGTCATACCAGGCGCACGCATGTTCAAAAATGTCGTGATCATATTGATCGCACCAAGGATGGAGGAGGCACCAGACAAATGGACCGCAAAGATCGCCAGATCCATCGACAGGCCGCCCTCGGTTGTTGACAGCGGCGGGTACAGCACCCAGCCAACGCCTGATCCCAGCTGATCATTGCCACCCGGAGCCAGCAAAGATGCAACGCCCATCGTCGTCCCGGCCACATACATCCAGTACGATAAGTTGTTCATCCGCGGAAACGCCATATCGGGAGCGCCGATATGCAACGGCATAAAGTAGTTCCCAAAGCCACCAAACAAAGCCGGAATTACCACAAAGAACATCATCAAAACGCCGTGATAGGTGATCATCACATTCCAAAGATGGCCGTTTGGTGTGCATTCTTCGCCGATACCGGCCGCGAATATACGCGCACCTTCAAGGCACATGTACTGCACGCCTGGTTCCATAAGCTCCATGCGCATGTAAACCGTAAAGCTGATCGAAATGAACCCAACGAATGCCGCGGTAAAGATATACAGAATTCCGATATCTTTGTGATTGGTCGACATGAACCAGCGGGTAAAAAAGCTGCGCTTTTGGTAGTGATCATGCGCGGGTGCGGCGGCGTCTGCCATTTTGGGTCTCTCCTGTCGCGTCTTTAAAGCGGCCCATCGCGCGGGCCGGTATTCTTGTTTCGTTTAGCCGACAATCCTGACCGGCTCAACCGCCCCAGGGGCTAGGAATCGCTATATTCTGCTGTGGATGCTGTTGATTCACCCGTTTCAGCTGGTTCTGGACTAAAGCGGGCCAGATATGCCGCCAAGTCATGCTGATTTTTCCTGGCTTTAAATGTCATTTTGGACTTGGCGTTGGAATCGCCAGTGAATTCACGCAGATAATCCTTGGGATCGGTGATGAACAAAGCGATCGAGCCTTCATCCCAGATCAGCCCGCTTTCGCCTGCACTTAGCATTGATGGCGAATATCTAAAGTCTTGCGAACCAGCCGCGCGACCCACGACGCCAAAAAGGTTGGGGCCGGTTTTGCCGCCTTTGACAATAACGTCGTCGCCATTTTTGATGCTGTGACAGGCTTTGCATTTCCCAAACTCTTTTTCGCCGTTAGCGGCGTCACCTTCAGCAAAAATAGGTGAAGAAATTGCCAGTAGAGAAATGATCGCTGGTATCGCTAAAAGTTTCATTTGCCATATCCTTAGTGAACAACCTGTGCCGCCCAACTATTACCCACCCAGCGCTGGGTTGAAATCCGGGCAATTGTCGCAGGGCTTTTTGGCTGCCCAAGGCAAAGATCATTCGCCGAATACGTTTTGAAAGCTTTTTTTCAACGCCGCGTCGACGTCATCCAGTGTGACCGACAGGCCTAATTCGACCAGACTTGTCACGCCGTGGTCGCTGATCCCGCAGGGGACGATACCGTCGTAATGGCTTAGGTCGGGGTCAACATTGATCGATATGCCGTGAAAACTTACCCACTTGCGCAGGCGCACGCCAATCGCAGCAATCTTGTCTTCGCGCCGCGTCCCGTCGGTATTGGATAAATGGTCATCGCGTACAACCCAAACCCCGACGCGCCCCTTCCGACGCTCGCCGGTAACATTGAATTCTGCCAACGTCTTAATGACCCATTTTTCAAGTTGGCTGACGAACAGGCGTACATCGCGGCCACGTTTGCCGACATCCAACATAACATAGGCAACACGCTGACCTGGCCCGTGATACGTATATTGCCCGCCGCGCCGTGCATCAAAAACCGGAAACCGATCTGGATCAACCAGATCAGTCGGATTTGAACTGGTTCCGCTGGTGTATAACGGCGGATGTTGGACCAGCCAAACCAGTTCACCTGCTGTTCCCGCCGCAATTTCGTTTGCACGGGATTCCATGAAATCAACTGAATTGGCGTACGGTGTCAGCCCACTATTTACCTGCCATTCCACCACAGCTATGCGCCCTGTTTTCCTTTGCCACTCCGGGAATATATCTGCCGGATGAGCATATTATTATCAAGAACGATACTTATAAATTTAGATAGGCGATTATCAATGCAAATGCAGAAAAAATTGTTCCAGACGCTTACACCTTGGCTTGCCGTGCCGTTGTGGTCTTGGCACCTGGTCAACCGGACTAAAATTGGTTGACCCGCGCCGCACCCTACAACAAAGATGGCACTGGTTCAGAATAGACGACACCAGCCGCTTGGCAGACTATTTCGGCAGACAATTAATGAGTCCGAATATAAGGCACTTGGGCATAGCGGCGCTATAGAATGATTTCGCTTCACAACACCAATCCGCTTCGCTAAACACCGCAAACCAAGTCAAGGCGTGCGGTCGTGGCGGAATTGGTAGACGCGCAGCGTTGAGGTCGCTGTGAGGTAACACTCGTGGGGGTTCGAGTCCCCCCGACCGCACCAAAATCAACTTTTACAGCACTGTTATATTCAAGTCGTTCATTCCATAAGTTCCGGCAAATTTCAGGTTAAAACAAGCTTTTGAGGTCTGCCGAGAAAGTCGGAAACGCAAATATATCGTCCTTCAAAGCGCTCGCTGAAATCCCGTGCCGCATTGCCATTGCAAAAAAGTGGATCAGTTCCTCGCCGTTATGCCCAACAATATGGGCGCCGACGATCTGGTCTGTCTTTTCGTCCACCAGCACTTTGGCCCAGGCCACAGATTCAGAATATGTTCTGGCCGAAAACCAACCCGTCATATCGTTTTCCGAGACCTTGACCGTTAGGCCTTGTTCATCTGCCTGCGCTTGGGTCAAACCAACGGTGCTTAGGGCCGGAACGGTATAAACAGCAATGGGTATGACTGAATAATTCGGTGAAACCAGCGTACCATCAACGATGTTCTGCCCGACAATACGCCCTTCAAGGGTCGCAATTGGCGAAAGTTGCGGCGACGTTACCAGCGCATCACCGCAAACCCAAACAGCGGGGTTGGAAACAGACCGCAGAAATTCATCTGTCATTACGGCAATGCCGTCATGTTCAACATTCGCAGCGGTCAGATCCAGCGTGTCTACATTCGCAATTCGCCCGGCGCCATTCACCACCCGGTCACATTCGATCGATAGACTTTCACCATTATGGTCGCATGAAACGCTAAGTTTGCCGTTTACCCGTGTAACTTCGTTCACTTTCACACCGGTCCTTATGGTAATGCCGATGCGTTCACTTTCAGACTGAATGGCGCCAACTGCACCGCTGTCCATACGGGGTAAAAGTTGCGGCATCACTTCTAGAATTGTGACTTTGGTGCCTGCGCGGGCGTAAATATGACTGAATTCCATAGCGATCACACCGCCACCGATAAAGACAACTTCGCCGGGTTGTTCTTCGTCTGACAGCACATCGTCGGACGTTATCATCAGTTCAGCGCCTGGGATCGGCAAAGGCCGGGTTTTGGATCCGGTTGCGATGACGATGTTGTCACCACGCAAAGTTTCACCATTCACGCTAATTGTATTGGGATCGGTAAATTTGGCGGTACCCCTAAAGACATCACCGCGACCTTCGGCGGCGCTGGCCATCGCATCGGGAATAAAACCGATCATGTCCTTTTCGCGCTTTATCAGTTTGGTCCAATTTAGTTTTGGTGTTCCAACGTCAATGCAATGGTCTTTTGCCAGTTCGATTTCATGCAATGCATGGGCTGCAGCAACCAATATTTTTTTCGGTGTACAGCCACGGTTTGGGCACGTGCCGCCAAAATCCAGTTCTTCAACGAAAGCGATGGATTTTCCAGCCGGATGCGCCACAGCTGACACCCCAAAACCTGCATTGCCGCCACCCAAAATGATGATGTCATAATTTTTGGCTATGATTGTTCTCCAGAAATGTAAGTATTGCGCGACCCGAAGCCACCAGATCAGTTTTCATACCAGAAATTTCAGAAGATGCACTTCACAGGTTGCTGAGGACCTGTCGCGAATAGCAACCTGACTTGTGAGCAACTGAAACATTCGGCAATCCAAAAACGAACGCTAGCAATATCAGGCAATGTGGCAAAATCGGCAAAAGTTTTGGCGTTGGCCTCAATCGAATTAACCGTCAGGGCGCGCGGCTTTTGAAGCATCGCGGATCGCGCAAATATTTTCGCCGTAAGGGGCTGGGTTTTCAACACTTCCACCTTTGAAAACCGCTGAACCGGCGACCAGAACATCGGCACCAGCCGCTGCCATCAGGGGGCCGGTTTCGGGCGTGATCCCACCGTCAATTTCGATATGGATGTCGCGATCGCCGATCATTTCACGGATTATTTCGACCTTATTGATTTGGCTATGAATAAATTTTTGGCCACCAAATCCTGGATTAACCGTCATCACGCAAACCAGATCGATCAAATCCATGACATTGGCGATGGCACTGGCAGGGGTGGCCGGGTTCAGTGCGACACCAACCTTGCAGCCAAGGTCACGGATATATTGCAGCGACCTGTGCAGATGCGGCCCTGCTTCGACATGGATCGTTAAGATATCTGATCCGGCATCGGCAAATGCCTTAAGATACATGTCAGTCGGGGCAATCATCAGATGCACGTCCATCAGGGTTTTGATGTGCGGGCGGATGGCTTTGCACATGTCCGGACCAAAGGTGATGTTAGGCACAAAATGGCCGTCCATGACATCGACATGAACCCAATCGCAGCCCTGGTTTTCAATCGCGTCAATTTCAGCGCCGAAATTGGCGAAATCCGCGGCCAGTATAGACGGGGCAATTTTGATCGAACGGTTAAAGGACATTTGGCCTACCTTCCATTTTGCGCTGGTTCGGAATTACCTTTGGCGCACGCAAGTATCAAGCAGGGGAATTCATTCGCAGAACTGATCGGTGGTAAACATGCGGAACGTAACCCCGAACGATTAGCGGTCAAGCGCCACTATTCCCGGCAAAACTTTGCCTTCCAGCCATTCTAAAAATGCACCTCCGGCTGAAGATACATAGGTAAAATCACCCGCCACACCGGCGCCGATTAATGCAGCAACAGTATCACCACCGCCCGCCACCGCGACCGCGGAACCGTCTTTGACCAGCGCCGCTGCGGCGCGCGCAAGACCGGTGGTTCCAACGTCAAATGGCGGAATTTCAAACGCCCCCAAGGGGCCGTTCCAAAGGATGGTCTTGGCGCCTTTCAGGAGGTTAGAAAAATCGACCAGCGCTTTTGGTCCTGCATCCAGGATCATTTGATCAGGCGGGCAGGCATTGTTTGCGGTGACCGTTGCAATGGACCCGGCCTTGAATTCAGGGCTGCACACCACGTCGGTTGGCAATAGAATTTCACATCCGGCTTGTTTTGCCAGCGCGCGAATTTCGCCTACCGTGTCACCCTGATCTACCTCGTGCAGACTGGTACCCATCGGTGCGCCGTCTTCAAACAGAAACGTATTGGCCATTGCGCCGCCGATGATGACCGCGTCCAGTTTGGATACAAGGTTTTTCAGAACCGGTATTTTAGATGAGATTTTGGCGCCGCCAACAATCGCCACCGATGGGCGCTGTGGGTTTTCCAACGCGTTTGTTAGGGCGTTGATCTCCGTATTTAGAAGCGGGCCAGCAGTGGCAGGTAAATATGCAGTAATCGCTGCCGTAGACGCATGCGCCCGATGCGCCGTCGAAAATGCATCGTTGACGTAGATATCGCCGAGACGGGCCAATTGTTGGGCAAACCTGGCGTCATTCAATTCTTCACGCGGATCAAAACGCAGGTTTTCGCACAGTAATGCGGTGCCATTGGTTAGGTTTCCGGCTGCCGCTTTGGTTTCCGGCCCAATGCAAGAGTCGCAAAAAGACACAGGACAGTCCAACGCACTCGTCAGTTCGTTCACGATATTGACCAGCGAATATTCTGGCACAATTTTTCCTTTGGGCCTGCCAAAATGCGACAGGATCACCAGCCGCGCACCATTTGCCAATAGGGGCTTCATGCCATCGGCAAAACGCGTGATCCGAGTGCTGTCGCTGACGCGCCCGTTTTGCATTGGGACGTTCAGATCAGCGCGAACCACAAGCGTCTTACCGGCAACGTCCAAATCGGTGATTGGTGTAATCGTCATCTATAGTATTTCTCCATTGCAAAGCCCGGCATTTCGCAGTTTTTCAACCACTGCCAGAACCCATGCCGTTCTCAGCTATTGGGGCGCTATTGTCACCCGGTATTGTGCTGAAATCCAGTTCGATTTGAAACCACACGTCGGTGGTTCAGGTTGATTTGGCTGTTCAAGTTACTGGCATCGACCTATGCAGAAGACTGACACGATCAGATGGAAGGTTACAAAACATGCCCAAAGGATATTGGTTGGTACATGTTACGGTCAATGACCCAGACGCCTATGCTGAATATGTTGCGCTGGACACACCGGTTGTACAGCGGTTTGGTGGTAAATTCATCGTGCGTGGCGGGCAGAACGAAACGCCTGAAGTTGCGCAAAAAGACCGCCACGTCATCGTTGAATTCCCAGATTATGCAACGGCGCGTGCGTGTTATCATTCGGCTGAATACCAGACCGCGGCGAAAATTCGAATAGCGACTGCCGACAGCGATTTTGTGATCGTCGAAGGGACCTAAGGGCGCTTTTGGCGATTAAGGCAGAATGATCAACCAAACCCAAATGGTTATGATAGACAATGCCGTTGCGACCAATACGGTCGACGCCGCAACCCTTTGGGCGACACCATACATGTTGGCAAACAGGAATGTGTTTATGCCGGGCGCCATTGCGGCCGTCAAAACGGCGCTGCGTAACTGGGCCTGATCCAGCGAAAACACTTTTGTTCCAAGGGTGTAGGTGATCGTCGGATGCGCGATTAGCGAAATCGCAGTGATCCAGGCGATGGTTTTCATATCGCCTTCGGGCCGATACCGGTACATCACGCCGCCAAGACCAAACAGTGCAGCGGGCAGTGCCGCACTGGCCATTGTTGTCAGACCGGCAAGCAGCGCTGCCGGCAACATCAAGTTTGTCAGATTGACCAGAAAACCGAAAAGTATCCCGATCATCAACGGATTGGACAGCATCGCCCGCAGCACTTTTAGAACCAGGCCATCGCCGCCGCTTGTGCGCCCGCGCGCAATTTCCATAAACGTGACACCGAAACCATAAATCACCAGCGCATGCACCGACACGATTGCGAAATTACCCGTCAGTGCGTCCAGCCCATAGGCCCGTTCTGTGATTGGCAGGCCCAACAACACCGTATTGGAAAACAACGCACAAAAGCCGATGGCGATGCTGTCTTCTAACGACCGGTTGAAAAAGTAACAGGCACCCAGAAACCCCAGTGCAAAACCGGCAAATGCGCCGACATAAAAACTTACCATCAGCGGTAAACTGAACGCGGCGGATAGGTCGATCTTGGAAATTGCAAGAAACAGCAAGCAGGGAACAGCAAAGCTTTGCGCGAATAGCATTAAACCATCAATTGCGCTTTCGCTGAAAAACTTGCGCCAGGCAGCCGTGTACCCAAATCCGATTATCAAAAACACCGGTAGGATAACATCGACTAAAGCGCCCAAATCAGACCTCGTACTGTATCGTCATGCCGTCATATGCCGGGGTGATGTGATCAGGTGTTTCAGCTTGCAGGGTGTCGTAATCTAAATCGCTATGCATGTTGGTTATTATCGCCCGTTTTGGCGCGATGCGTTCAATCCATTCAAGCGACCGTTCCAGGTGAAAATGCGTCGGGTGGGGCTTGCGCCGCAAGGCATCAAGTATCCAGCAATCTAAATCCGTTAAAGTATTCGCGGACGCCGCAGATATGTCAGAAACATCAGGCAGATAAGCCAGGTTCGCGACCCGAAACCCAAGGGCGTCCATCGACCCATGCGATACTGCAAAAGGGGTCAATTCAATTGTTCCACCAGCACCGTCAATTTTTACTTTGTCCTTGATTGTGTGCATATCCAGAATTGGCGGATAGGGCGACCCCTCGGGTTGCACAAACGCGTAGGCAAACCGTGAAAACAGCGCGGTTTGCGTTGGTTGGTCTGCCCAAACGTCCAAGCGCGCTTTGCGGTTGAAAACGATCACCCGAAGATCGTCAATGCCGTGGGTGTGATCTGCGTGCGAATGGGTAAACACAACGCCGTCCAGCGTGCCAACGCCGGCATCCAGCAATTGGGTGCGCATGTCTGGCGACGTATCAATCAAAACGCGCGTGACCCCGTCGGCCGTGGTCCGTTCGATCAGCATCGAACACCGGCGCCGGGCGTTCTTTGGATTGTTGGCATCGCACGCCCCCCAATCGCCGCCGATCCGGGGAACACCACCAGACGACCCACACCCCAGGATGGTGAATTTAAGCGTCGCCATCAGCTGCCCACATTCCATGTTGCGGCTTTCGCGAACAGCCGGTTGAAATTTGCCTGTGTTTTGGCGGCGAAATCTTCGTATTCCATGCCAAATGTTTGGGCAGCTACGCGTGCTGTGTGAACCGTAAATGCTGGTTCATTTTGTCGCCCCCGGTGGGGTGGTGGGGCAAGATAAGGGGCATCGGTTTCCACCAGTATCCGATCAATCGAAGCTTTTGCGAATATTTCACGCAGTTCATTTGATTTTGGAAACGCGGTGATCCCCGACATCGACAGATAAAACCCCAAATCAAGCGCAACTTCTGCAAGTGCCGGACCAGATGAGAAGCAATGCATCACACAGCCAAAAGCCCCTGCCCTGTGTTCATCGGTAAGTATCCTGGCCATATCATCATCAGCCGCCCTGGCATGAATGATCAATGGCAGCCCGGTCTGACGGGCCGCTTGGATATGGAGGCGCAGGCTTTCCTGTTGCTGGCTTTTACTGTCAGCGGTGTAGTGGTAATCCAGCCCGGTTTCGCCAATTCCGACGAATTTTTCATGCTGGGCAAGCGCGACCAGTTCGGCGACGGTAACCAGCGGTTCTTTGGCTGCGTGCATCGGGTGGGTGCCCGCGGCGTAAAACACTGGTGGAAATCTTTCGGCGATCGCGCGAACCTGCGGTTCTTCGCGCAACTTTGTGCAAATCGTCACCATTCGGGTCACACCAGCGGCAACCGCGCGGTCAATTACATCGGGGAAATCTTGGGAAATTTCCGGGAAATCAAGATGGCAGTGGCTGTCGGTAATGTCAAAGATGTCCGGCATGGTGCCCCTAGCGCGCGACCAGTTTTGTCGCCGTGTCATTGATCTTGAAAACCATATCAAGGATGAGCGCGGCAGGGTCAAGGTTGACGGCCTGACCATGGCGCGCCCGCTGGCTAAGGTCTTGTTGTAATCCAGCCCAAACGCGCGCGGCATCCGGTGCCGGGGAAAGCCGCAGCATCAGTGATCCTTCATCCTTGGCCGCTTGCACGATCGGTGGGCCCGAAACACCCGTTCGCGCGGTGCGTACCAGAAACAGATCCATCAGTCTTAGGATCAGATCGAACCGTTCTGCTTTGCCTTTGCCGACCGCACTTTCGCTTAGTTTTAGTGCCTTGGTCCGGTCGATATTTGGCAATGCTGCGAACAGATCGACAATTTCGCTATAAACCTGCATTCCGTCTTGGTTGGTTAAGCGAACGGCTTCGCCAACAGACCCACCAGACAGTTCGTTTAACGCACCAGTGCCATCGCCGGTGTCTGAACCCGCGGCCGTCATCGCACGCGCCATATCATGGACCGACAGTGCGGCGCATCGAAGTTCGCGACACCGGCTGCGAATTGTCGGTAACAGTCGACTTGGTTGATGACTGACCAACAGGATCGTTGCATCGACGGGCGGTTCTTCCAGTAGTTTCAACAGCGCATTGGCGGCACTGTTATTCAAATCGTCCGCGCAATCTACAATAACCACACGGCGACCACCATCTGGTGCCGATAGATTGAAAAACCCCTTTAACTTGCGGGCCTCATCAACTGTAATCCCTTGTTTAAAGCGCTTTTTGTCGGAGTCCCAAACCGGGCGTAACAGGAACAGCGCAGGCTCGGATAAGGCTAAAATACGTCGATTAACTGGATGGTCAGGCGCAATATCCAGACTGTCATGGGCGGGTGTTGCATCGCCAAACATACCGCCATCGTCAGCCACGGGGGTTGCCAGCAAGAACCGGGCAATTCGCCAGGCAAGCGAAGCTTTGCCAACACCACGCGGGCCGGTGATCAACCAACCGTGGTGCAAACGGCCAGCATTAAACGCGGTCAGAAACGCGGTTTCTGCCAAGCCTTGTCCGACTAATGTTCCAGTTTCTCGCGGATGGGGCGCGCCCTCAATGCGGTCAAACTCGGGAGATGGAATGCTTTCGCTCATGCCAGGCGCGCTAGCGCGACCGCCCTAATTTCTGTGGCGACGACATCAACGGTCTGGTCACCGTTCACAACCACGCAACGATCCGCAAATTCCTGCGCTAACGTCAGGAAGCCAGCGCGCATTTTGGCCTGCATTTCTTCACCGAACCCTTCAAATCGTTCTTCGGTGGTTTGCCGCGACAATGCGCGGGCCAGACCGGTGGCCGGGTCCATATCGACAATAATCGTTAGGTCCGGTTCGCGCCCAATCATCAAGCTGTGCAGTTGATCAACCACGTCACGCAATTCGCCCCGTGTCGCGCCCTGGTACAGCCGGGTTGAATCCGCAAACCGGTCACAAACCACAATTTTGCCGGCTTGCAATGCAGGCTGAATGGTTTTTTCAAGATGATCCCGACGTGCGGCGGTAAACAGCAGAATTTCAGTTTCGGCTGACCATCTGTCAGGTTCACCTTCTAGTACAAGTGATCGGATTTCTTCAGCGCCTGCTGAACCGCCAGGTTCGCGTGTGTGCACAACGTCATAGCCATTGTCGCGCAAACATTCAGCCAACAGCAAAGACTGGGTCGATTTCCCGGACCCATCGATGCCTTCAAATGTAATAAAAAGTCCGGGCGTCATTAATAGAGGTCCTGCGCACCCCCGGAAAACCGGCGATACAGCACATTTATAGCGGTGCGTAGCCGCGGCAGAAACCCGCCCCGCGCAACATCTCGATCTGCAAATAACGGAATACGTGCATCTGGCAATTCTTGCAAAGTTACCACCAATTCTGCAACTTGCTGACCCTTGGCAATTGGTGCCTCAAGCGGGGTGCGGTATACAACTTCACCTGCCAGCGCGTCGCGTTCCAAAGCTGGTAATAACAACGTCACTTCGGTTTTGGCCACCAACGCAATTTCATCATGGTTTCCCATCCAAACCTTGGCGCGGGCGACTTCGCTGCCGGCGGCTATTACGGATTTCTGGACAAATTGGCGAAACGCCCAATTGACCACCCGTTCGGCTTCTTCGGCGCGTTCCTTTTCAGAACTTAGACCCGTTATTATGAAAACAATGCGCCGTCCGCCCTGCACCGCAGAACCCGCAATACCGAACCCTGCTTCGCTGGTGTGGCCGGTTTTCAGCCCATCAGCGCCTATGCCCAGTTTCAGCAACGGATTTCGGTTAAACCGGTTATCCGGCGTTCGTCCGTCATAGCCAAATTCTTTTTGGCCAAAATAGCCGTAGTATTCAGGAAATTCGTCCGTCAACCGCGCCGCCACTATGCCCAGATCACGCATGCTCATCCGTTGGTTGGGATGTGGCCAGCCGCTGGCGTTTGCAAAGGTTGAATTTTCCATTCCCAACAATTTGGCACGATCATTCATCAGCCGCGCAAATGCGTCTTCGCTGCCGGCCAATCCTTCCGCCACCACAACGCAGGCGTCATTACCGGACACAACTACAATGCCTTGAATAAGCTCTTCCACGGTGGGGCGATCATTTTCGTTTAGGAACATGCTGGACCCACCCATCGCCCGCGCGCGACTGGATACACCAAACCGTGTTTCCAGGGTCACCCGGCCATCGCGCAACGCTTCAAACAGCATGTTCAACGTCATTAATTTGGACATAGACGCGGGGGGCAGCGGGACGTCGGCCTGCTTTTCCAGCAACACAGTGTCCGTTGTCAGATCAACAACATAGGCCGCGCGCGCCAGCGTGTCGTAACCTGACACTGCCGGTACAGTACAGGCCACAAGGGCGATAAAAATTGCAGAGATACGAAACATCAGCCTTGTCATAAGAGCTATCGTCCTTTCTGGTCTAGTTGGTTACCGCATAGGAGTCTGAAAACCCCAAACCTTTGACTTTCCTGATGATCGCCGTTCGGTCAGAATAGTTTCCGATCGGGCCGATGATCACGCGCCAATAGGTTTTCCCATCGTTTTGCGAGGTCGTAATCGTTGGAATGACACCCGACGACCGTAGCAACGCCGATGTTTCATCCGCATTGGATTGCAGGCTGTATATGCCGATCTGAACAAAGGGTTTTGATAGCGCCGACAGCGGCGCCGCAGGCCTAATTACTACGGGGGCAACGGTTGCTGTGGCTTCTAGCGCTGCCTCGGTCACGTTTTCGGGCGCTGGCAACGAGGCCGTTGGATTGTTCGCTGTTGCTGCCTCGATTGCCGCTGCGGCAATGCTTACTACCGGAACTTCGGCTTCAGCCGGAACCGCTGCAGCTGCTTGGGGTGCTTCAATAACTGCAACGATTTGGGCTGCTATGGCTTCCGCCATCTCGGGTTCGACCACCAGGTCGGGCGCAACCACCAGGGCGGGCGCAACCGCGACTTCTGGTACGGCTCGTATCAAAGCAACAACGCTTAAATTGCTGGGGGCGCCTGCCAGCATACCCAGTTCGGCCGCTGCGTCTGACGATACTTGGAACGATGGCCCTGGGTTTTCGCGTTCTCGGCGAAACAGCGCCCCAATGATGGAATTACCGTTGTCGGTATTGCGGATCATCACGCGTTCTGGTTCCACGACATCCGGATGCGCAATCCAAACGCCGCCAAGGGAGGGGCGACCATCCCAAAGGCCCAAGTCAGTTACCTGGAAGGTTTCCGGAGATTCAACATCAATTACGACGCCACCAGCAACACTGTTGGTTGGTGGTTCCTTGACCGTTGTATCGGGGCTGCCACCGCCGAAGATATTCAATTCCTGGCCGGGTTCGCAGGCCGCCAACAAAAACGCCCCAACTATGATCAAAGCTAATCGCCCTGCATGCGCACTTGCCATTCCGTGCCCCTTGTAAATGCAGCAATTGCTGCCCGCATTGCTCAATATCGCCAGGCTGAACGCCCGATCGTGCAACTACATTAACTGTTCATCCGATACATGAAAAGGTGTCCAGCACATTTCGGCAATTTTTGGCCCCGAATTCAGCACTTTCAGAATCAAACTCAGCCCGCTAAGCGTGGCCGCGTCGGAGGAGTGGCAGAGTGGTCGAATGCACCGGTCTTGAAAACCGACGTAGGTGAAAGTCTACCGTGGGTTCGAATCCCACCTCCTCCGCCACCCACCTAAGTGTTTGATATTAAACAATAATACAGCTTAATTCCTGCCCAAATTCCCGCGGCTTACGCGGCTATCGCGCTGAGAAAAACGCCACTTAGAGACGCATTTGGCGCGATGTGTGGGATGGGTCTCTGTTGCCAGCATCGTGGGGTACGGTTTTGGCGGATTTTCCCTGCTAGCAGGGAAATTGCAGGGAAGAATTCCAAATATCATCGATTTGCGTGCGAACTTTGGTTGGAAACTACAACTGTATCAATGCGTTAGGCAGGTTTTCCCTGGTCGGTCAGGCAGGGAAAAAGCAGGGAAAAAACCGCGTGTCAGTTAAAGCCGTAAAGCCGCTCCTGATGTTGCCAGTCCAGCGGAACGGGTTGGGTGAGTATGCGCTGTAAAGTGAGGTCGGTGGGCTGTTGTCCGCCGCAGATTGCGCGCTGGATTTTTGGGGACAAAAATGCAAGCTGAGCACGGGTTCCGATAATCACATTGTGATGGTCCGCTTCCCTGGCAATATCTGCGAGCGGCACCCCGGCGGACAGGGATTTGGTCCAACGATGCGCAGCGTCCAG
>CAXMPY010000036.1:0-16563 GCA_964195275.1 uncultured Paracoccaceae bacterium | reverse complement strand
CAGATACCCGGTCAGTTGATCCACCCATTTAGCCCCCGCCGGTGAATAGGCGGCGCAACCAAGTTCGACCCCAAAAATATTTGGCTCAATGTTCAGCGCCTTATATGTTTGGTTGAATATCTTGTGCATTTTTGGGTCGGGAAGCATGATACATCCGGTACGCGTACCCGCGATATTGAATGTTTTGGACGCCGAGGTTGTTAGGATCAACCGATCGGTGATCCCTTGGGTAATTTTATGTGTCGCAATATGCTGATGACCCGAAAACACCAGGTCATGGTGAATTTCATCTGCGACCAGGATCAGATCATTGCGGGCGCAAAATTCGCATAAGTCGGTAATCTCTTGCCGGGTCCAGACCCGACCTGCCGGATTGTGCGGCGAACAGAACAGAACCATCTTTTCGGTACCGTCCAGCATGGATTGGTACGCATCAAAATCCATCCGGTAAATGCGATCAACGATGATCAGCGGCAATTCGACGACCTCGCGGCTGGCATTCTTTATCTTGCCCGAAAACTCATGATAAACAGGCGTGAATATGGCGATTTTGTCACCCGGTTCGGTGAAAGCCTGAATGCTAATCGCGATGCCATTGCCCAGGCCGTGTGTCGTGAAACACCATGCTGGATCGATTTGCCAGTCATGTCGGTTTTGCATCCAGCAGGCGGTGGCATGGCTGAACCGTTCTCGGTCAGAAAAATAACCATAGTTGGCGCGCGACAGCATTTCGCGCACCTTGTCCTGAAGAAATTCACCGGCAGCAAAATCCATGTCGGCGACCCACATTGCCAGGCCTTCCTGGGTTGGGATACCGGATACCTTTTCCATAGCATCCCATTTGGTCGAATAAGTGCCGCGCCGATCGATAGGGTCGTCAAAATTCATCAGTGTGCTCCGGTTGGTTCGTCGGCACGTTAGCTAAGCCCGCGCCAAGCGCAAGGGGCGTTGCACCGCGCGGGCGCATCGCCTAAATGAACGGCGATGACCCTGATACCGATCTTATTGCATCCTGACCCGCGCCTGAAAAAGGTGGCCAAGCCTGTGGTCGAGGTTTCCAAGGAATTGCGCGCCCTGGCCGATGACATGTTGCAAACAATGTACGCAGCACCGGGCATCGGGCTTGCCGCACCGCAGGTTGGAGTGTTGAAGCGGATGTTCGTGATGGATTGCATCAAGGAAGAAGACGCGAAACCCCAGCCGACAGTTCTGTTCAACCCTGAAATAACCTGGGTGTCGGAAGACATGAATACTTACGAAGAAGGCTGCCTGTCGATCCCGGAACAATTTGGCGATGTTGAACGTCCGGCCCAAGCCCGCGTGCGCTGGATGGATGTCGACGGTAACGGGCAGGAAGAACAGTTTGATGGGCTGTGGGCGACCTGTGTTCAACATGAAATTGACCATTTGGATGGTAAGCTATTCATCGATTACCTGAAGCCACTGAAACGGCAAATGATCACGCGTAAGATGGTCAAACTAAAGCGGGAAAAAGCGCGGGAATGACCCGGCAAGTTATCCCTTGGCCCGACCGCCGGTTACAAACTGTCGCCACGCCGGTGGCTAAGATTACCGACCAGATACGCACATTGTGGGATGAAATGATTGATGTGATGGAAGCAATGCCCGGCGTTGGTCTGGCAGCGGTTCAACTGGGTGAATTGGTTCGGCTAGCGGTTGTGGATGCCTCCGATGCGCGCGGGCAGACGGTGCGCATGGCCAACCCCGAGATTTTGCAAGCTTCTGTAAAAATGAATGACCACGTCGAAGCCAGCCCAAATCTGCCCGGTGTTGAGGCGAAAGTTATCCGACCCCGCGCGGTAACTGTACGTTTTACCAACGCCGATGGCGTGGTCGAGCGGCAAGATTTTGTCGGGTTATGGGCCACGTCGGTACAGCATCAGATCGACCATCTGAATGGTAAGATGTATTTTGACCGGATTAGCCGCGTTAAAAGGAATATGTTGCTAAAGAAGGCCGCCAAAGTCGGGGACCGCCCATGAAAGTAAATTTCATGGGTTCACCTGAATTTTCGGTACCCGCGTTGGATGCGCTGGTGAAAGACGGGCACGAAATTGTCGCGGTGTATTGTCAGCCGCCACGCCCGGCGGGTCGTGGCAAGAAAGACCGACCCACTGCAGTACAGAAACGCGCCGAAACATTGGGTTTGCCGGTTTGCGCGCCAGTGTCGTTGCGCAGTGACGCCGCACGGGCTGAATTTAACGCATTCGGGGCTGATGTGGCCGTGGTTGTGGCGTACGGGCTGATACTGCCACAGGCCATATTGGACGCGCCCCGTTTCGGCTGTCTGAATATCCACGCGTCTTTGCTGCCGCGCTGGCGCGGGGCGGCCCCGATCCATCGGGCCATTATGGCTGGCGACGATGAAACCGGTGTTTGCATCATGGCGATGGATGCTGGGCTGGACACCGGAGCCGTGCTTTTACGCGAGGCCGTCGCTATTGGCGAGCACGAAACCACCGCCGATTTGCACGACAGGCTGTCAGAACTTGGTGCGAATTTGATTGCCCAAGCGCTGGCGCGATTGGATAGGCTGACGCCCGTACCGCAACCCGATCAGGGCGTGACCTATGCCGCCAAGATCGACAAATCAGAAGCGCGCATCGATTGGACACAGTCAGCGACAGACGTAAGTCAACATATCCGGGGCCTGTCGCCATTTCCGGGTGCGTGGTGCGAAATTGCGAACGAACGAGTTAAACTGCTGCGGTCGCAAGTGGTTCCCGGCAGCGGTGATCCGGGGCAGGTTCTGGGCGGGTTTTCGGTGGCCTGTGGCGCGGGCGCGGTAAAAATTACCCAAGCGCAACGGCCCGGCAAACAACCAATGGCAACAGCTGATTTGTTGCGCGGCTGGGAATTGCCACCGCAGTTGGGGTGAAAATTGCCGCCCTTGACCCTATATCAAATGCATAACTTTGAGGGACACAGATGCCATTATTAGCTTTGATCATCATTGGTGCGGCTGCAGGTTTTCTGGCCACGCGGATGATGAATTTGGAAACCAACGTCGTTACCACCGTGTCGATCGGCGTCTTCGGTGCGATTATCGGCGGGCTGATTTTACGGTTTTTGTTAACCGTAACCGGCTGGATGGCCGGGTTTGTGGGGGCCGTGCTGGGGGCAATGCTGTTGATCTGGCTTTGGCAGCGGTATGGACCAAAGTCCTGATCTGTAATCGACGAACTAGTTCTTAAACGGCGCCATCCCTGCACGTGCCAATTCGTCAGCGTGTTCGTTCTCAGCGTGGCCCGCGTGGCCTTTGACCCATTCCCAAGCCACCTGATGGCGGGCGTTTTCAGCGTCTAGCCGTTGCCATAGATCAACATTTTTAACAGGTTTTTTGTTCGCAGTTCTCCACCCATTTCGCTTCCAGCCGTGAACCCAGGTGGTGACTCCGTTCTTGACGTAAGCGCTGTCGGTTATCACGGTGATTTCGGTGGTCCGGCTTAAGGTTTCCAATACCGAAATGGCAGCAAGCAATTCCATCCGGTTGTTGGTTGTGTGGGCCTCGCCGCCTTTTAGTTCGCGGGATTTTACAACCTTGTCACCGTCGCGCGCCACAAGCAACGCGCCCCAGCCACCGGGGCCGGGGTTGCCGGAACAGGCACCATCGGTATAGGCAAACAGCTTAGGCAAGGGCATTGATCACGATATATTTCGCGCGTTCACCTGCCAGGCCGACGGATTCGCCAAGCACATGACTACCCGGCTTGAACCCGGCTGCGATCAGTTGGTCACACAATTCCAATTTGCTGTAATAGGCGTAAAACCGGCCGATACCATCGCGTTTTTCACCCTGACCCAGCTTCATCGCCAAAGTTAGTAATCCACCAGAAACCAGGGCATTGTGAATGGCCTTTAGATGGCGTGGAAACTCGGACTTTGGCGCGTGCAGAAGGCTGAAACTAGCCCAGATGCCATCATATATGTCGACGGCATCCAGATCATCAAAAGATTTCAACTGCACGTTTACGTTGGAATTTTCTGCCGCTAGGCGCACCATTTTTGGCGATGCGTCAATGGCATCCACAATCAAACCATTGTGCTGCATTTCCGCCGCGGCGTGGCCGGGACCACACCCATAATCTAGTACATGTCCGTTGTCGGGCATCGATTGAATAAAGTGCTTTAACATCGTATTTTGGTCGGCATCTACTGCCATGTTGGCATAGTCATCCGCGCGCTGGTCGTAAACCGAAAGGGTTTGGGCATCAGTGTTCATGCGGGTTCCCGCAAAACGCGCGGCACTTTGAATTCTATATTTTCGGTGGCGGTTTCAACGATTTTAACAGTCACATCAAAATGCGCCCGAAAAGCATTGATCACTTCGTCGACTAACACTTCCGGAGCCGAGGCACCGGCGGTAATTCCAACTGAAGAAATACCATCTAACGCCCGCCAGTCGATATCGCTAGCGCGGCGCACCAGCTGGGCATAGGCACAGCCCGCGGCGCGCCCGACCTCGACCAATCGCTGAGAATTGGATGAATTCGGCGCGCCGATAACCAACAGTGCGTCAATATTCGGTGCGATCGATTTAACGGCCGCCTGCCGGTTTGTTGTGGCGTAGCAGATATCTTCTTTGTGGGGTCCGACAATGCCCGGAAATCTTGATTGCAGCGCTGTGACAATGTCGGCGGTATCATCAACTGACAGCGTTGTTTGGGTGATGAACGCAAGCTTTTCAGGATCGCGGACATTCAAAGTGGCCACATCTAAGGCTGTTTCCACCAGCAACACTTCGCCGGGCGGCAACTGGCCCATTGTGCCAACAGTTTCCGGATGGCCCGCGTGGCCGAT
Organism: uncultured Paracoccaceae bacterium; assembly: GCA_964195275.1. Taxonomy (GTDB): domain Bacteria; phylum Pseudomonadota; class Alphaproteobacteria; order Rhodobacterales; family Rhodobacteraceae; genus NVTR01. The sequence continues at coordinate 11,742 of CAXMPY010000036.1, read as the reverse complement.
CATGACCATTTGCAATCCGTTTTGGGAATGCCGTTCAGCCTCGATATGTACTTTAGAAACCAGCGGGCAGGTGGCGTCAACAAACACCAACTTGCGCCGGGATGCCTCTGCTGGGACCGATTTGGCCACGCCGTGGGCGGAAAAAACAACCGGCCGGTCATCCGGACATTCTGACAGGCTTTCAACAAAAACCGCGCCCAGATCGCGCAGCCCATCAACGACAAATTTATTATGGACGATTTCGTGGCGCACATATACCGGTGCACCCCATTTCTGGATCGCCATTTCCACGATTTTGACCGCCCGATCGACGCCTGCACAAAACCCACGGGGCGCGGCAAGGTAAAGTGTTAAGGCGTTCAGAGTCATGTCGTTGGTTTAATCGCTAAAACGAACGCCGGTCAAACCGGATTGTTTGTTCAAATTAAACCGGTGGCGGAAATGGTCGGGCAATGATCCCCGACCAATTAGATTATTCAGTCTCTGCGTCGCTAATTTCTTCTGGACGAGGTTTACGTATCGGACGCCCAACGACATCCTTCAGTTCTTCCAGCTCGATGAAATTGTCAGCCTGACGGCGCAAATCATCCGAAATCATCGGAGGTTGTGATCGGATTGTGGACACCACGGATACCCGAACACCTTGGCGTTGCAGGCTTTCGACCAGGGGTCGAAAATCGCCGTTACCGGAAAACAGCACGATATGGTCCACGTGTGGTGCAAGTTCCAAAGCATTCACAGCCAGTTCGATGTCCATATTGCCTTTGACTTTGCGGCGGCCCTGGCTGTCGATATATTCTTTTGCCGGCTTTGTGACCATCGTAAAGCCGTTGTAATGCAGCCAATCCACCAGTGGTCGGATCGGTGAATAGTCGTCATTTTCAAGCAGGGCCGTATAATAAAATGCCCGAAGCATTTTGCCACGCCGGACGAATTCCTGGCGCAACAATTTGTAGTCGACGTCAAACCCCAGCGCTTTGGCCGCTGCGTAAAGGTTTGCACCGTCAATGAACAGCGCTAGCCGTTCGTCGTGGTAAAACATTTATCTTCCTTCCAAAATAGATTTCGCCTTAAACTCCGTGAGTGGTTGGTATTAGAAAAAATGAGTGGAACCGGCGAAACAGCGTTTAAGATATTCAAGCAGAGAAATGTTGCAAGACTTGCCCTTACGTAAATCTGATCAAACTGTACCTAAAGACATGCTATATCCGATCCTGCTGGGCATTGGTGCCAACTTAGACTCGATCGCTGGGTCGCCCAAAGCAACCGTTTTAGAATCATTCAGAGAACTTGAACGATCTGCGCTACATGTTTGCGCGATTTCGAAGCTTTACCAGACGCCAGCCTTTCCATCGGGATCCGGCCCCGACTACGTCAATGCTGCCGCGTTGTGCAAAAGTAATCTGGACCCGAAATCAGTCTTGGAAATATTTCACCGGATTGAGGAAAAGTTTGGCCGGGCACGCAGGCAAAGATGGGGTGCGCGAACGCTTGATATTGATCTGCTGGCAGTTGGGGATAATGTTCTGCCAAACCGGGCAATTCAAAAAAAATGGCGCGAACTGCTGTTGGTGGATCAGCAATCGCAGGTTCCCGACCAACTGATTTTACCGCATCCTCGTTTGCAGGATCGCGCATTCGTTTTGTTGCCGCTTGCCGAGATCGCGCCAGATTGGGTCCATCCGGTATTGGGGCTAAGCGTCACCGATATGCTGGCCGCGTTGCCACCAGCTAGACCGGATGGCGCGATGGTCGACTAAATCGGTTCTGCGGTAGAAGTTCCAGGTGAGTCGCTTAAGTGCGACCTTGGCGTCGAAAAATGCCAGAATAACCCGGTTTTTCAGGTAAAATTGCCGCTGACTTGGCTTGTCAATCTGGATTTATACGCCTAGATAGACGCTTCGATATCCCCCTGTTTCAGGAAATGGAGTGCTTTTATGGCCCGCGTGACCGTTGAAGATTGCGTTGACAAGGTTCCAAACCGGTTCGATCTGGTGATGCTTGCGTCCCATCGTGCCCGAGAAATAGCCAGTGGTTCGCCGATCACCATAGACCGTGACAACGACAAAAACCCGGTTGTTTCGCTGCGCGAGATTGCGGACGAAACCCAAAGTGCGGCAGAATTGCGCGAGCGGATGATCGAAAGTCATCAAACTCAGATCGAGGTGGATGAGCCCGAAGAAGACGCAATGGCACTGCTTATGGGTGCCGAGGCCGACAGACCTGCCGAAAATGACATGTCCGAGGAAAACTTGTTGCGCGCCCTGATGGAAGCACAAGGTCAGGAATAACGGCGCCAACGCGCCAAAGGTGCGAACCGATGATCACTGATAACGCGTTGATCGAACTGGTTCGTACCTACAATCCGCATACCAATGAAAGCATGCTGCGTGATGCCTATGCCTATGGGCGCCAAATGCACGGCGGTCAGTTCCGCCATTCCGGCGAGGAATATTTTTCGCACCCAGTGGCGGTGGCCGCAATTCTGGCAGAGCAGCAACTGGATGATGCAACCATCATTACTGCGCTGTTGCATGACACCATCGAAGATACCAAGGCCACGTTTGGCGAGATTGCGGACAAATTTGGCACTGAAATTGCCGGACTTGTTGATGGCGTCACGAAACTTACAAACCTTCAGCTAAGTTCCACCGAAACCAAACAAGCCGAAAATTTTCGCAAACTGTTTATGGCGATGTCCAAAGATTTGCGCGTTGTTCTGGTGAAACTGGCCGACCGATTGCACAACATGCGCACGATCAAGTCGATGCATGTGGCAAAGCAATCCGGCAAAGCGCGTGAAACGATGGATATTTTTGCGCCCCTGGCCGGGCGCATGGGTATGCAGTGGATGCGCGAAGAGCTGGAAGATATGGCCTTTAGCGTGCTCAATCCGGACGCACGCAATTCAATCATGCGCCGGTTTATCAAGCTGCGCGCTGAATCCGGCGATGTAATCGAACAAATTACCAACGACATGCGGCAGGAACTTGATAACGCAAACATACAGGCAGACGTGTCTGGCCGCGCCAAGAAACCACATTCGATCTGGCGCAAAATGGAAGAAAAGGGGCAGGGGTTTTCGCGACTGTCCGATATTTACGGATTTAGGATTATCACGGCGTCCGAGGCGGACTGTTACCGTGTGTTGGGGGCAATTCACCAGCGTTGGCGCGCGGTGCCGGGCCGGTTTAAGGATTATATCAGTCAATCGAAAGGTAATGGCTATCGGTCATTGCACACCACGGTGTCAGGGCGCGACGGCAAACGGGTCGAAGTACAGGTTCGGACCCATGAAATGAACGAAGTCGCCGAAACCGGTGTGGCGGCGCATTGGTCTTATCGTGAAGGTGTTCGGGTTGAAAACCCATTCGCGGTTGATCCGGCGAAATGGGCCGCTAGCCTGAACGAGCATTTTGAAAATGCAGAGGACCACGACGAGTTTCTTGAGCATGTAAAACTTGAAATGTATGCCGATCAGGTATTCTGTTTTACCCCCAAGGGCGATGTGGTGAAACTGCCGCGTGGGGCAACACCGTTAGACTATGCCTATGCGATCCATACCCGAATTGGCGACAGCTGTGTTGGTGCAAAAGTTGACGGCATTCGCGTGCCATTGTGGACACGCCTGAAAAATGGGCAATCGGTCGAAGTTATCACTGCCGAAGGTCAAAGTCCGCAATCAAGTTGGATCGATATTGTTGTGACCGGGCGGGCCAAAGCAGCAATCAGGCGGTCGTTGCGCGAAGAAGATCGGGGCCGGTTTATCAAACTGGGCCGCGAACTTGCGCGCGTGGCGTTTGATCACATTGGCAAACGGGCCACCGACAAGGCGTTGTCGACTGCCGCAAAACAGTTGGGCATCGCTGACAATGATGAATTGTTGGCCCGGATTGGTTCTGCCGAATTACCGGCGCGCGATGTTGTGCGCGCGCTTTACCCGACACTGGCTGAAGGCGGCGAAGAGATCGACACGAAGCGCGCGGTTGTTGGGTTGTTGCCAGATCAAACATTTAGGCGCGCCGCCTGTTGCCAACCCGCCCCGGGCGAACGCATCGTCGGCATCAGTTATCGCGGCCAAGGCGTTGTGGTTCACGCGATTGACTGCGAAGCATTGGCCGAATTTGAAGACCAGTCAAACCGCTGGGTTGACCTGCAATGGCACAGCGGCAAACACGCGGCTGTAAACACGGTCAGCTTTGAAATGACCATCCGCAATGATGCTGGTGTATTGGGGCGGATATGCACCTTGATTGGCGAACAAAAAGCCAATATCGCAGATCTACATTTTCTGGACCGAAAGCCAGATTTTTTTCGAATAATTGTTGATGTGCAGCTGCGCGATATAGAACATTTGCACGCCATCATGCTGGCGCTAGAAGCCGAAAGCGATGTCGCTGCGATCAGCCGATACCGCGACATTGAACGCAGACCGTAACGGAGTAGACACAGGGTGTTTAAACGGCGCAAACAGCGAACATATGCCCAAGCTTTTTCCGAAGGCGTGTATCCGCGTGGCGGCTGGCGCCGTGCAGTAAGCTATGTATTGCACCGACTGCGCCGGTTACCTGATCCACCACATAAAATTGCCCGGGGAATATCCGCAGGTATATTCATCTGTTTCACGCCATTTTTTGGGCTGCACATCTTTTTCGCGATCGCGCTGGCCTTTGTTATGCAGGGCAATATCCTGGCTGCGATCATGGCAACATTTTTTGGTAACCCGCTTACGTTCCCAATTATCGCAACGCTGGCACTTGAACTTGGCTCTTGGATGTTGGGTCAGCCGGGGGGGATGCAACTGCCGAATATTATCGGTGAATTTTCTCGGGCATCTGTTGAATTATCGGATAATTTCGCTGCAATTTTCACCGATAAAACCGCCAACTGGGATCGGCTGGAACTGTTTTACTGGCACGTATTCAAACCCTATCTGGTGGGTGGCATGGTGCCCGGAGTTTTTGCCGGGGTGGGGGCTTATATGGTCAGCCGACCGTTGATTGGGGCCTATCAAAAACGGCGCATTAAGCGGTTGAAGAAAAAATATCAGAAACGGCGTGACGCCGAGTCGGCACGGGCTGACGCGGCTGAAAATTGACACTAAGACGGATTGCAACGAATATACGAGGTTAGGTTATGTCAGGCACAGAATACGTTGGCTCGCTACGGTTGGGCGTAAATATCGATCATGTTGCAACAGTTCGCAACGCCCGTGGCAGCGCCTATCCTGATCCCGTGCGCGCCGCTAAAATTGCCGAGGCTGCGGGTGCCGATGGCATAACCGCCCATTTGCGTGAAGACCGACGCCATATATCGGACGACGACATTGATAGGCTGATGGAAGCGCTGAGTGTACCGCTGAATTTTGAAATGGCGCCGACGGATGAAATGCAGGCGATTGCCCTGCGCCACAAACCCCACGCAGTTTGTATTGTACCTGAAAAGCGCGAGGAATTGACGACCGAAGGTGGGCTGGACGTCGCGCGCGATGAAAATCGGCTGGCCCATTTCATTGCGCCCCTGCGGGATGCAGGGTGCCGGGTGTCGATCTTTATTGCAGCCGACCAACGCCAGATTGAATCTGCGCACCGTATCGGCGCGGCGGTGATCGAGCTGCATGCCGGTGCATATTGTGACGCCCATGAAGAAGGGCGGTTAGATGAACGCGACGCTGAACTTGACCGCTTGCGCGCGATGTCTGCCTATGCCCATGAACTGGGGCTTGAGGTACATGCCGGGCATGGGTTTTCCTATGGCAACGTCAAGCCGGTGGCGGCATTTCCTGAGGTGGTGGAACTGAATATTGGTCACTATTTGATCGGGGAAGGAATTTTTATGGGGCTACAGCCAGCGATTACCGAGATGCGTAAATTGATGGATGAGGCGCGGGCATGACCGGCGCCGGTATCGGTTTTTCGCGGAAAAATCTTGGTCGGGTGCCGCCGGCGGGGATATTTTTGCTGAAAAGAACACAGGTGAAAACATGATCCTGGGCGTCGGTACTGACTTGGCGAATATTGACCGAATTCAGGCCACCCTGGACCGTTTTGGCGATCGGTTCCGCAATCGCGTCTTTACCGATATTGAACAACGTAAAGCTGAACGTCGCAAAGACACGGCGGGCACTTATGCCAAACGCTGGGCTGCAAAAGAGGCGTGTTCTAAGGCTTTGGGCACTGGGTTGCGCATGGGGATCGCCTGGAAAGACATGTCAGTTACCAATTTACGGTCTGGACAGCCGCAGATGCATGTTACCGGCTGGGCCGCAGAACGGCTGCGCGACATGACGCCACCGGCGCACGAGGCTGTAATACTGGTTACCCTGACCGACGATCACCCCTGGGCCCAGGCATTTGTTGTTATCGAAGCGCGGCCAATCGCTTGACTCCGATGGATTGCCTGACCATGTACCCGAAACACAAATTAAGCGCTAGGCAAAGTTGATGGCGACGAAAGTACAAAAACAAGACGGCATCGTGGAAACGATCAAAACGGTTGTTTATGCTCTGCTGATTGCGGGCGTGTTTCGCACGCTGTTTTTCCAACCGTTCTGGATTCCGTCAAGTTCGATGAAAGACACGTTATTGATCGGCGATTTCTTGTTCGTCAACAAAATGGCCTATGGCTATGCACAGGTGTCCTGCCCGTTTTCAGCCTGCCCGATTTCCGAACGGATATTTGGCAGCGAACCCGAACGCGGCGATGTTGTGGTGTTTCGCCACCCGGTGAATGGCGAGGATTTTATTAAGCGTCTGATGGGGCTGCCCGGAGACAAAGTTCAGGTGCAAGATAGTGTCGTATTTTTGAATGGCCGGGCCGCACCGCAGGCGGCGGACGGTTTTTTGAAGAAACATTCGATCGCCAAGGGCCTGTGGGTGGCTTTCCGCAATGTGCAAACCGGGGTGTTGGTATCGGTGGCATCTGTCAGAAAGAAAAGCTGATCGAAACGCTGCCAAATGGTGTGCAGCACAGTATCCTGAACATCCGCGAAAGCCGCCTGGACAATACCCCGGTGTTTACGGTGCCAGACGGACACTATTTTTTCATGGGTGATAATCGGGACAACTCTACCGACAGTCGGGTTGCGCAATCGGCGTTGGGGGTTGGCTTTGTGCCTTTCAAAAACCTTATCGGCCGCGCGGATCGGATCATGTTTTCGTCCTCTGGGCGGTCGCTGTTGTATTTCTGGACCTGGCGCGCGAACCGTTTTTTCAAGGCTGTCAATTGAAGTTAAGCGCCGAACTGGTAAAATTTCAGGACCGGATCGGCTACCGGTTTTCTAATCCAGAACACTTGATCCGAGCGCTGACACATTCGTCGATATCTTCGGCCACAAGATCGGACAATCAGCGGCTTGAATTTCTGGGCGACCGGGTGTTGGCGCTGATCATTTCCGAAGCGCTGTTTTTGGGCGATTCAACTGCTTCCGAAGGACAAATGGCGCCGCGATTTAATGCATTGGTGCGCAAAGAAACCTGCGCAGATGTTGCCCGCGATATTGATCTTGGCGCCGTGTTGAAATTGGGCCGATCTGAAATGTTGTCAGGTGGTCGGCGCAAATTGGCATTGTTGGGTGATGCAATGGAAGCCGTTATTGCTGCGGTTTATATGGACGCTGGTCATGAAGTTGTGCGCGACCTTGTGCTGCGGCTGTGGGGTGCCCGTATTGAACAAGTAGACGACGACGCACGAGATGCTAAAACAGCGCTACAGGAATGGGCGCAGGCGCGCGGACAAACGCCGCCGGAATATGTGATAAAGTCCCGTGAAGGTCCGGACCATGCACCGATTTTCACGATTACGGCGCAGCTGGATTCCGGCGAAACGGAATCTGCGCGTGCTGCAACCAAACGCCAGGCCGAACAAGCAGCAGCGCAAGCCCTGCTGCATCGATTGGAAAGAAACGATGACTGAACAACGGGCCGGATTTATTGCACTGATCGGTGAGCCTAATGCGGGCAAATCAACCCTGCTAAATCGTATGGTGGGGGCCAAGGTTTCGATTGTAACCCATAAGGTACAAACGACGCGAGCACGCATTCGCGGCATCGCAATCGAAGGTGATGCGCAACTGGTCTTCGTAGACACGCCCGGCATATTTCGACCCCGACGACGACTGGATCGGTCAATGGTTGCTGCCGCCTGGAGCGGGGCTGCGGATGCGGATGTTGTGGTATTGCTGATCGAGGCACATCGCGGTGTGACAGAAGGTGTTGAAGCGATTATTGATGGATTGGCCGAACGCACCAGCGGGCGCAAAGTTGCGTTGGCGATCAATAAAATCGACCGCGTGGAATCGCCGGTGTTGTTGGCGTTGACACAAAAGCTGAATAAAATGTTCGCGTTTGCAAAAACCTTCCTGATTTCGGCAGAAAAAGGCCATGGTGTTCTGGATTTGCGTCAATGGCTGGCGGGCGAAATGCCAACCGGGCCGTGGCTATACCCCGAAGATCAGATTGCCGACGCCCCGCTACGATCTATCGCCGCGGAGCTGACGCGCGAAAAGCTCACCCTACGTCTGCATCAGGAATTGCCCTATCAGCTAACGGTGGAAACCGAAGGCTGGGAAGAACGCAAAGACGGATCGGTCAAGATTGATCAGATCATCTATGTTGCCCGTGATGGTCACAAAGGCATCATACTGGGCCACAAGGGCGAAACCATCAAAGCGGTCAGTAAAGCGGCCCGGGCCGAATTGGGTGAATTTTTGGACCAGACGGTGCATTTGTTTTTGCAGATCAAAGTACGCCCTAAATGGCTGGAAGAAAAAGAGCGCTACAGCGAAATCGGGCTAAGCTTTACTGACGGGAACGAATGACGCGTTTAACGGCAGATATCTGGGTATCGGCCTATTTACGGCGCTTGCAGATCGTTAACATACCGGCATTTATTACCGCCAAAGGTGATGCAACGGCGGGCGCAGTTCTGGTAAAATTAAATACGCTGGACGGCAAAGCGACGGCCTATCAACGTTCCTTTGATCTGATGACAGGTCAGCGTGCCTGGATCGTTCTGGCCGAAGGTTTGGACGGCGAGGTTGAGGCGGCACTAGAAAAGCAAAAATCGTTTGACCCTGATCTTTGGGTAATCGAAGTTGAAGATCGCGCCGGTCGTCATCTGCTCGACGAGCCGGGGCTCTCTGGGTAAGTTCAGCATATGGAATGGCGCGATCAGGGGGCTTTGCTGGCGGTGCGAAAGCACGGCGAAACCTCGGCAATTATCGAAGTTTTTACCAGCGACCACGGCCGACATCTTGGTGTTGTACGCGGCGGCACCAGCCGCAAAATAGCGCCTATATTACAACCCGGTGCCCAATTAGATGTAACCTGGCGGGCGCGGTTGGATGAACATATCGGGTCGTATTCGGTTGAACCGGTCAAAAGCCGTGCAGCTTCGGTGATGGGGGACAGGTTGGCACTGGCAGGCCTGAACGCCACCACTGCCCTGCTAAGTTTCTGTTTGCCCGAGCGTGAAACCCATCCCCGCCTATACGTCCAAACCATCACTTTGCTTGACCTGCTGGGCAATTCAGACGCCTGGCCATTGGCCTATCTGCGCTGGGAACTTGTCCTGTTGAACGGCATGGGTTTTGGGCTGGATCTGACACAATGTGCCGTTACCGGAACCCTGGACGATCTGGCCTATGTTTCACCAGCTTCGGGACGCGCCGTCAGTGCCGAGGGCGCTGGGGAATATGCTGACAGGTTGCTGCCGCTGTCGCCCAGTTTGTTGGGCCACGGCAACGGCGAAAAGGTCGGGGTATTAGAGGGTTTGCAAACCACCGGGTTTTTTCTGACCCACAGGCTGGCGCCTCAAATGGGCGACCGGCCGTTGCCCGAAGCCCGCCAGCGGTTACTGGATGCTTTGGCGCGCCACGGCTAACGGATGCGAAACACCATTTCGCGATCTCCGTCACTGCGCAGGATGATCAAATCATCCAGTGCTTCGATCTGAGACATCTGCGCCAGTGCTTTGAAAAACAAAGTCTCTTGGGCGACATCTGCACAGGTTGCCCGTGTTGCTGCTATTGGTCCAAGATCTAGCCACGGGTAAGGCGCTTTTTGATCGGCCGAATAGCGGTTGCACGGGCCCAGGCCACGAACACTGCCAGGCTTGGGAAATGAAATCGTAGCGCGGGCGGCAAAGGCTGCGCCGTCAAGTTCTTCCAGCACGTATGTTGCTTCAGAATCGGCATACCCGGACACCGTTTCATCTTTTAGACAGGCTGAAAGAATAATGGGGAGCGCTAAAAACAGTCTAAGCATGCCCGTAACCTGCGCCCAATAGCGAACGTCAACAACCCTTAACGGGCAGGTTTAATTCACCCGGTCGTGATCGATCAAAAACTGCGTGGTTGCAATAAGGCTTTCTTCAGCGCTGATAAAGTCCATGCCAAATAATTCTTTGGCACGTTCATTGGATGCATCAAATCTTTTGCCCAGATTTGGCACAATGCCGCGGATCGCAGCATCAAAAACCCCCATCAACCGAATGAAAAAGTTTGGGGCTAGGCGGGTAACAATTTTTCGATCTGGATATTGCTTTTTCAACAGCTGCCCGATTTCGACGAGCCACAAGAAACTGGAAACCCCAAGGATGCGTTTTCCGTATGATTGGGGTGTGCACAAAGCGAGCACATACATTTCGGCGATATCGCGGGCATCGACAATCGCCAGCCCGAAATTTGGCACCATCGGGTCTTTGGCGCGCAACGCACGCTGCACAACCTCGACCGAACCCCCAAAATGAACATGCAATGGCGGTCCAAGAACCATCGTTGGGTTGATTGCTGTCAGCGCCATTTCCGGGGCTTGGTCGCGCACAAAATGCCACGCCGCCTGTTCAGCCATTGTTTTGGATTTGGAATAGGATCAATCGTGGCACTGTCGGGATCTGACCAGTCAGTTTCGTCGTAGATTTTCCGATCCTTGGGCAGCTCGGCCATCATGATCGCCGCAAAGGAAGACGTTAGCACAAACCGTTTGATGCCTACCTTTTCAGCGGCGCGAAGTGCGCGCATAGTACCATCCACGGCAGGTCGGATCAGGTCATTTTCATATTTTGGCGCCGCGAGTTGAAAGGGTGATGCGGTGTGCATCAGGATATCAACGTCCTGCATGGCGTCGTCTCAGCCCGCATCCTTACCGAGGTCCAGCGCAACTCACCGCAAATCTTCGTCCAGATTGACCGTTTCCAGAATGTGCAGTGCGACTGCTGCGCAGACTTCATCGCCGCGTGACAAACTGCGAACCGAACTATCGACATCGTACCCGGTATTCAGCAATTTTAGGGCGATGTGCTTGGCAATAAATCCTGATGCGCCAGTTAACAGTACCGTTTGTTTCACAGCCAAATCGGCATCCTATAACTAAACTGTTCGGTTTAGATATCGGGCAAGTTCGGTGAATTCAACCGTGCTAGCCCAACAACCGCCGCGCAATCACCTGCGCCTGAATTTCGGCGGCACCTTCAAAGATGTTTAGGATGCGCGCGTCGCACAGAATTCGGCTGATTTGATATTCCAACGCGAACCCGTTGCCGCCATGAATTTGCAGCGCATTGTCCGCGGCTGACCAGGCGACTCTTGCGCCCAAAAGCTTGGCCATGCCGGCCTCAAGATCGCAGCGGCGCCCGGCGTCCTTCTCACGGGCGGCGAAATAGGTGAGCTGGCGCGCCAGCAGGATCTCCGCCGCCATCATGGCGAGCTTGTCGGCGACGCGCGGGAAGTCGATGATCGGCTTG
>CAXMPY010000035.1:391-16861 GCA_964195275.1 uncultured Paracoccaceae bacterium | reverse complement strand
CGTCCAGCGGCACCAACGGGCGCAATTCTGGTGGGATCACTGGCACAACAGTCAGCACCATCCATTCCGGGCGGTTGCCGGATTCCAGGAAGCTTTCGACGATCTTTAGGCGCTTGATGATCTTCTTTGGTTTCAGTTCACCGGTGGCTTCTTTCAGGTCTTCACGCAGCTGTTCAGCCAGGCTTTCAAGATCAATCGCCGACAACATTTCGCGGATCGCTTCGGCACCAATATTGGCGGTAAAAGCGTCACCACCATAGGCGTCTTCGGCATCCATGAATTCTTCTTCGGTCATCAACTGACCGTAGTTGAGATCTGTCAGGCCAGGTTCGATCACCACGTAGTTTTCGAAATACAGGATGCGTTCCAGATCACGTAGTGTCATGTCCAGCATCAGGCCGATACGGGATGGCAGCGATTTCAGGAACCAGATGTGGGCAACCGGTGCGGCCAGTTCAATGTGACCCATACGTTCACGTCGAACCTTTTGCAGCGTCACTTCCACACCACATTTTTCGCAGACAACGCCGCGATATTTCATGCGCTTATATTTACCGCAAAGGCATTCGTAATCTTTTACAGGGCCAAAGATACGGGCACAGAACAGGCCATCCCGCTCGGGCTTGAACGTCCGGTAGTTGATGGTTTCCGGCTTTTTGATTTCGCCGAACGACCACGACAGAATTCGTTCTGGCGAGGCCAGCGAGATCTTGATCTCGTCAAACGTTTTTTGCGGTGCAAGTGGGTTAAACGGGTTGTTTGTAAGTTCCTGGTTCATTTTGATTTCCTCAAATTAGGACGGGTTGGAAGGGATAGGTTGCTGATCTTTCTGCGAAAAATCTTTTGCCTATTCCTCCGGCTCCGCATCCAGGAGTTCCATGTTAAGGCCGAGGCCCCGCACTTCTTTTACCAGCACGTTAAAGCTTTCTGGCACGCCAGCTTCGAAATTATCTTCGCCTTTGACGATACTTTCGTAGACTTTGGTACGCCCGGCCACGTCATCGGATTTAACCGTCAACATTTCCTGCAACGTGTAGGCAGCGCCGTATGCTTCCAATGCCCAAACTTCCATTTCCCCGAAACGCTGGCCACCGAACTGGGCTTTACCACCCAGTGGTTGCTGCGTGACAAGGCTGTAAGGTCCGGTTGAACGCGCGTGGATTTTGTCGTCCACAAGGTGATGCAGTTTTAGGATGTACTTCATCCCGACAGTAACTTCGCGCGCGAATTGCTCGCCCGTGCGACCATCAAACAAAACTGACTGACCACTTTCAGCGAAACCTGCGCGTTTTAGCGCGTCGTTCACGTCGGCTTCTTTCGCGCCGTCAAAGACAGGCGTCGCAATCGGCACGCCGTTGGTCACGTTTTCGGCGGCTTCAATCAGCTGTTCCTCGTCCATGTCCTTGATGCCTTCATCATAGACATCATCACCATAGGCGATCTTCATAGCGTCCTTGACCGGTGTCATATCACCAGAGCGGCGATAGGCACCCAGGGCGTCATCAATTTTAAGCCCCAGACCACGTGCAGCCCAACCCATGTGGGTTTCAAGGATTTGACCGACGTTCATGCGCGATGGCACACCCAGCGGGTTCAGCACGAAATCAACCGGTGTTCCGTCTGCCAAGAACGGCATGTCTTCCATTGGCACAACTTTGGAAATCACGCCTTTGTTGCCATGACGACCGGCCATTTTATCGCCCGGTTGCAGCTTGCGCTTCACCGCGACAAAGACTTTGACCATTTTCATGACGCCCGGCGGCAAATCGTCACCACGGCGGACTTTTTCAACTTTGTCCTCAAAGCGATGTTCTAGCGCACGGATCAGCGTTTGATACTGTTCGTTCAGCGCTTCAACTTCGGCGGCTTCTTTGTCGTTGCCAAGGGCCAGCTGCCACCATTGACCTCGTGAAAGGCTTTCCAGCAGCTCTTCGGTTATTTTCGATTTTGGCTTAACCCCTTTGGGGCCCTTTACGGCCACTTTGCCAAGGATCATGGTATGTAGGCGCGCATAGGTATTGCGATCCAGAATGGCCATTTCATCGTCACGGTCACGCGCCAGTGTTTCCACTTCTTCGCGTTCGATCTGCAAGGCACGTTCGTCTTTTTCCACGCCGTGGCGATTGAAAACACGCACTTCAACAACCGTACCCATGTCACCCGGTTTGACCCGAAGACTGGTGTCACGAACATCCGAGGCTTTTTCACCAAAGATCGCGCGCAGCAGTTTTTCTTCCGGCGTCATCGGGCTTTCGCCCTTTGGTGTTATCTTGCCCACCAATATGTCACCGGGTTCAACTTCAGCACCGATATAGACAATGCCCGCTTCGTCCAGATTGCGCAGGGCTTCTTCGCCGACATTCGGGATATCACGGGTAATTTCTTCTGGCCCAAGTTTCGTATCACGGGCGGCGACTTCAAATTCGTCAATGTGGATCGACGTGAACACGTCGTCACGCGTGATCCGTTCCGAAATCAGGATTGAATCTTCGTAGTTGTAGCCATTCCACGGCATGAACGCGACAATCACATTCTTACCAAGCGACAGTTCACCCAAATCAGTTGATGGCCCATCGGCCACAACCTGACCTTTTTGAACCTTGTCGCCAACTTTCACCAGCGGACGTTGGTTGATGCAGGTGTTCTGGTTGGATCGCTGGAACTTGCGCAGGCGGTGAATATCCACACCCGGATCGCCGGGGCCCAGATCTTCGGTTGCCCGGATCACGATGCGTTCTGCATCCACCTGGTCAATAATACCACCACGACGCGCCATGATGGACGCACCGGAATCCTGTGCCACAACGCTTTCAATGCCTGTACCCACCAGCGGCGCTTCGGCCACCAACAATGGCACGGCTTGGCGCATCATGTTTGATCCCATCAACGCGCGGTTCGCGTCATCATTTTCCAAGAACGGAATAAGCGATGCTGCAACTGACACCAGCTGTTTTGGCGAAACGTCGATCAAATCAACGTTGGCAGGTGCCGACAGTTGGTAATCTCCGGATTTCCGGGTCGAGACCAGATCATTCTTGAACGTGCCATTTTCATCCAGCTGCGCGTTCGCCTGCGCAACGGTATGGCGCATTTCTTCGGTCGCCGACATATACTGAACTTCGTCAGTCACCTGACTATTGACAACTTTACGATAGGGGGTTTCGATAAAGCCGTATTTGTTCACGCGGGCAAAAGTGGCCAACGAATTGATCAGACCAATATTTGGCCCCTCTGGCGTTTCAATCGGACACATCCGACCATAATGGGTTGGATGCACATCGCGCACCTCAAATCCTGCGCGTTCACGAGTCAGACCACCGGGTCCAAGTGCGGACAGACGGCGTTTATGGGTGACCTCCGACAAAGGATTGGTCTGGTCCATAAATTGCGACAATTGGCTGGAGCCAAAAAATTCACGTACCGCAGCAGCGGCAGGTTTGGCGTTGATCAAATCCTGCGGCATCACAGTATCAATTTCGACGGATGACATGCGTTCTTTGATCGCACGTTCCATCCGCAGCAGACCAACGCGGTATTGATTTTCCATCAACTCGCCAACAGATCGAACCCGGCGGTTACCCAAATGATCGATATCGTCGACATTGCCGCGACCATCGCGCAAATCTACCAGTGCTTTGATACAAGCAACGATATCTTCTTTGCGCAGGGTGCGTTGCGTGTCTTCGGCATCCAATGCCAGACGCATGTTCATTTTCACGCGGCCAACCGCGGACAGATCGTAACGTTCGCCGTCAAAGAATAGCGTATCAAACAGGGCCGAAGCGGTATCAACAGTTGGTGGTTCGCCCGGACGCATAACCCGATAAATATCCATCAACGCGGTTTCCCTGTTCATGTTCTTATCATTGGCCATTGTGTTGCGCATATAGGGGCCGACATTGATGTTATCGATGTCCAAAACCGGAACATCCGTGATGCCAGCATCCATCAATTCCAGCAAAGAACCCCCGGACACGTTGCCTTCTTTATCCAGTTCTTGCGTCAGTTCATCACCGGCTTCGACGTAAATCGCGCCGGTGGCTTCGTTGATGATGTCTTTGGCTACGAACCGACCGACGATTTTGTCAAAAGGGATCAGTAGATCTTTGACTTTGCCGTCGTCGATCAGTTTTTTCACGGCACGCGGGGTTACTTTTTTACCAGCCTCGGCCACGACCTTGCCGGATTTTGCATCAACCAGATCATATTCGGGCCGGGTGCCACGAATACGGTCGGGGAAAAACTTAGTGACCCAGCCTTTGTTCTTTTTCAGTTTGAACTGAACTGTATCATAGTAGGCATCCATGATCGCTTCTTGATCCAGCCCCAGCGCATAAAGCAGGGTTGTGACTGGCAGCTTGCGACGACGGTCAATGCGCGCGAAAACCAAATCTTTTGCGTCAAATTCGAAATCCAACCATGAACCACGGTATGGGATAATGCGGCAGGTGAACAACAGCTTGCCGGAGCTGTGGGTTTTACCTTTGTCGTGGTCAAAGAATACGCCGGGGGAACGGTGCATCTGGGAAACGATCACCCGCTCCGTGCCATTGACAACAAAAGTGCCATTTGGCGTCATCAAAGGCATATCGCCCATGTAGACGTCTTGGTCTTTGACGGATTTCGCGCCGGTATTTTCGTCGATATCAAATACGATCAGCCGCAGCGTCACCTTTAACGGTGCGCCATAGGTCATGTCGCGCTGCATGCATTCTTCAACGTCGTATTTCGGCTTTTCCAGCTGGTATTTGCCAAATTCAAGAATAGCGGTTTCGTTGAAATCTTTGATCGGGAAAACCGATTGGAAAACGCCCTGAATGCCGTCGCCATCGGTTGGCGTATCAGCCTCACCGGATTTCAGGAACAATTCGTAGGAAGATTTCTGAACCTCAATCAGGTTCGGCATTTCCAGAACTTCGCGGATTTTACCATAATATTTACGTAGACGTTTTTGGCCGAGGAAGGACGTTGCCATAAGTCATATGACCTTTCATTTTCGCAAATGCACCAAACCGCCGGGGCCACGGTGATGCACCCTTGAAACAAGATATTCCGGTCAATTCTTGCAATCCGTCCCACCGGACTGCACCCGATCCGAAACCTCTCTGTAGAAAGGGCCCTGGTTTGGCCCTTCGTAAAGACAGGTTTGGCCGGGTACGAAATTCGCACCCGGCCAGATAATGTGGGGGCCTATTGGCCCTAGACCCTTAGGCCAGTTCGACTTCGGCGCCAGCTGCTTCCAGCTTGCCCTTAACGTCGTCGGCTTCTTCCTTAGAAACGCCTTCTTTGATCTTGCCGCCCGCTTCAACTAAATCTTTGGCTTCTTTCAGGCCAAGACCTGTCAGTGTGCGAACTTCTTTGATCACAGCGATTTTTGACGCGCCAGCATTTTTCAGCACGACGTCAAATTCAGTTTGCTCTTCTTCAGCGGCACCACCACCATCAGCAGGGCCAGCCATCATAACCGCGCCACCGGCAGCAGGTTCGATGCCATATTCGTCTTTAAGGATCGTCTTTAGTTCTTGGGCTTCCAGAAGTGTCAAACCGACAATCTCTTTCGCCATTTTTGCTAGATCAGCCATTTTACTTTTCCGTTCTGTTCGATGTGTTCCAACGCAAGTGTCGCTTGCGCAAATCCATTAGTTGCTAAGCAGCCAGTTTATCCTCGACCGAGGAAATAATACCGGCGATGTCAGAAGCAGGCGCACCAAGAATACTGGCGATGTTAGAAGCAGGTGCCCCAATACAACCCGCGATCGAAGCAATAAGCTCGTCTCGGCTTGGCATTTTGGCGACAGCTTTTACACCGGCAACGTCAAGTTCAGTACCGGCCATTGCGCCGCCCAGAATAACAAGCTTGTCGTTATTTTTGGCGTAAGCATCCACAACCTTGGCCGCAGCCACTGGGTCTTCGGAATAGGCAAGTACTGTCATACCATCAAGAAGACCGGCGATCGAAGCGTTCGGCGTTCCCTCAAGGGCGATTTTGGCGAGCTTGTTTTTGGCAACGCGTACAGAACCACCCGCTTCACGCATGTTTGCGCGCAGTTCCTGCATTTCAACAACTGTCAGACCTGCGTAATGTGCGACCACAACAACGCCAGAGCTTTCAAAGATCTGGCCGAGTTCTTCGACCACTTTCTCTTTTTGTGCTCTATCCACAGTTTTACTCCAAATTTGGGGGTTTAACCCCCCGGCTCAGTTATGCCGAGCGAAGTGCCCGACAATCGGGTCCTTACGGGTCCTTCGCAAAATCACCCAAGGGATAATCCCCTGAATTCATTGTTAATTTCCCATCTCAGGCAGGATTTATGGCCTATGCGCCACCCACCGTCTCGGACGAATCACACAGGCCGTCACGAGAACGCAACGACCTGAGCCCGCGCGATATAGGCGTTATTAGGGGGAATGTGAAGGGGTAATGTCGGGGAAACGGTAGTTGGCCTGAATATCCGTTGGCCCGATAAGAGATGCCGCTGATCTAGCGCGATTGCGTTACATGTTATATGATCGAATGAGATTTTTTTAACCAGCATTGGATGCCAAAATGTCCGAAGGTTACAAATTGGTCTCTCCCGGTAGCGGGCTGTCATATGACTGGTAAAACGATAACATCTTCGTAAAAGTTGACGCCGATGACACCGCCGCCGCGTATACAATTGTCGAAGATAATCTAAAATCCACATTTGCGCTTGGCCTGCACATGCACAAAGACCACGCTGAAACTTTCTATATTCTCCAAGGCAGTGTTGATTTCTATTTGGATGGCGAATGGTTGAGTGCCCCAACCGGCGCGTGCATCGACGTGGCGCCGGGAACGCTACATGCGGCAAAGATCACAGAAGGCCTTGATGCTGCGCGCATGTTAATGGTGTTTCAGCCGGCTGGCTTTGACGGGTTTTTGGCCGAGCTGTCCAAAATGACCGAGGCCGATTTTGCGGATGAAGCGAAGATGTCACCGCTGAATGAAAAATACGACATCGTGCCCTTGGGGCCTGTGCCGGGCGCCGACTGAATACTAAATCGCCGGGCTTAGCAGGCAAGTTCGCGGCCACCTGCAAGTCGCAACATTCAAAAAACCCCAGCTGCGACTGGGCTGGCATCCAGTTTGCAATCTTTGATCGACACGGCTTTGATGCAGCGATTGTACGCCGTCAATTTGATCGACATCATCAATCAGGAAACATTTGAGTTGAAACAGTCTATGTGAAACTTCCAGGAATCATCTTTCTGGCGCTTCAGGATCGACAGGAATTTACCATCAGTCCGTGGCTGCGCATATTCATCGGTATACTCGCACGTGTAGTGACCTCTCGCATAGGCAAAGTCACCCAGTACATTAAGCTCGTCCAGTTCGATAACAAAAGACGTCACCGTGTTCGGCACAAATCGTGGCGGCATAATCTTGCGCAATTCGTCTTTGTTGCGCGTAGGGATGCCCGGAGGCATTTGTGTGCCTGCCTCATCCCAGATCGAAAGCCACAAATCAGCGTCGCCTGTTTCCCATGCCAAGGCGTAGTTACGGTATATGCTTTTGATGGCGTCCATTGTCGCTCCTTTCATTGCACAGAACTTTGATCAGAACATTGGAGCATGGGAAAGAACGCCTCGCAAGGGTGTTCTTGGCTGCTTTGCCCATTCCCCACCCTTAATCCAACGGCGCCGATAACCGGGTTTCTTTGGTAACGATCCCACCTCGATTGCCAATCTCAATCGACCCGTAGCGTTCCGCGAAACACTCCGGCAGTTCCCGGTCCATTGGCATCGACAGCCAAAGCCGCAGCAGGTGGCGGCGTTTGGCTGGATCAGGCCAATCGATAAATCCCGTGCGGTCGTGCAGTTGTGTATGGTTATAGACGAACTGCATGTCGCCAGGCACCAGTTGCATGGCGATGTGCAGGTTTGGGTCATTGGCCAGCGCATCAAACATATCCAGCGCTTCAACATGGGCGTCGGTCAGGCGCATGGCCCCGTCAAACCGTTGCGCACTGTCGATATACTGGCGCTGATAAAACACGGTCAGATGCCCTTTGTGCCAGTTGAAAACCGGAATTTCGGTATAGCGGTTGGCCCCGTCCGGGATTTCACCGCGCCGGTCGGTGGCGATGGGGTCAAACAGCAAGCGCACCAGATCGGGGCGCTGTTCGTGCATTTGGTTAAAGATTGTCACCGCACTGACCAACAACGAACGCCCGCCTTCCTTAGCGTCGCGGATGCACAGCAATGCCACAACATCAGCGCTGTCAGTATGGAAGGTCTGGCGTTCCGACGTTTGATAGATGCGGGTTTTTGTGTCGCTGGCATCAGCCCCGACATCGCGCACATGGCCCAGGATATGGCCCTTGGCATTTTGTGACCGGGCGGGTCCCAAATGGGCGCCAATGCCGCAAAAAACCGTCGCGGCAAATTCCTGCGTGTAGTTTTCAATTGGCAGGCCGCGCAAAACCTCGAAACCAACGCCCTGCAACAGCTTTTTGCCCATATCTTTCAGATGACTTGTAAAATCGGTCAATGGAAAATCTTGTTTGCTAATCTCACCCACGTCTTTGCCTAGACTCAGATAGTGCTGCGCGGCTTTCTCAAGATCAGCGATATCGGCGTCGCTTAGCTGATACATCCAGGCGGTCTGGTTCTGGGCCAATTCACTACCAACCCAGGCGGCCGGCCCGGCAATGGTGGTGGTTGGGCGCATTGGTGTGCTCATCCTAAGAAGTTCCGGTCTAATACGGATCTTTTGCCGACCGGTCCTTTGACAATGTTGCCTGCGTGCGCTGCACCAAAGCCTCGATCGCGTCTGCCAGGTGAACCTCGTTGATGTTGTAATCATCCCGAGCGACGCGAATTTTATGCGCCTGGATCATCACATCGGCATGGGAACACCCGCGCGGTGGTTCAAATTTGTAGCACGCCAGTTCGATCATCAGGCCCAGTGGATCCTTAAAATAAACCGAATCCATAAAGCCGCGGTCTTTGATGCCGGTATGGCTGATGCCGCGTTCGTCCAGCCGCTGCAATGCTTGCGCGATTGTCGCCCGGCTGATGTTAAAGGCCAGATGGTGTACGCACCCCGGATCGTTTGGCGTGCGCCGTGGGTCTGCTTTGCGATCTTCGTTGGTGAAAATGGTAATCAGGCGACCATCGCCAGGGTCAAAATACAAATGAGATTCGTTTGGGTTATCCAGGTTGGGTTGGTCAAAGATGAACGGCATGCCCAGCACACCTTCCCAGAAATCCAACGAGGTTTGACGGTCGGCACCATTGATGGTGATGTGATGCACGCCCTGTGATTGTAATTTTTGCATGTCGGTCCCCTAAATATTGTTGTGATCAGAGGCGAGAAAGCCTTCGACCTCGGTGAGCATTTTTTCGAATACTGCTTGTTGTGGCAATTGAATATGGTTCGCGCTGTCCAGCATCACAAATCGGGCATCACGAATGCCACTGGCAAGTTGGCGGCCCTGATCAATCGGATGAACAACGTCATCCCTGGCATGCATCACCAGCGTCGGTGCCTGAACCTGATCCAACAGATCCGAAACATCAAACCGGTCAATAAGGCGGCGTAACTTTACCGCCCCTTCAGGGGAAGCCGAAGCCAGTTGTATTTCTACAAAACTGCGGATTTGTTCGTTGGTGGCATCGGGAATAAAAAATGAAGAAAATGCTTGCACAAAGGCGCTGCCATGCTGGCCCCAGCCGCTTTTGATCAGGGACAGCATGATCTCTTCTTCAACATCACCCGGTGCTGCCGGACGCAGCGCCCGCCCAACCGCATAACCCCCTAACAAAATCAGTTTACTAACCCGGTCCGGGTAACGTGCGGCAAAAGTTATCGCCACAGGGGCCGCCTGTGACGGGGCCAGAATGGGAAACCTGTCTAACCCCGCCGCATCCGCCACCGCGGCAAGATCGTCTACAAATTCGTCGATCCCTTTACCGGGGAAATCGCGACCAGACAGGGCGGTGCCGCGTTGGTCATACCGGATCAGACGGTGGCGGCTGCTAAGGCGCTGCAATAATGGCCGCCAAACCGGGCTGTCCCAATCCATTTCCAGATGCGATATCCAATGTGCTGCGCGCAGCAATGGCAGGCCGTTTCCTGATTGCGCATAGGCGATATTCACCCCATCAGCGGACGTGGTAAAGCGCACCGTCTGTTGGCTGTCCGCCTTTGGGTTGGCTCGCGGGGTCGGCGCGTCGCCGGTCATGGTCACCGGCACAACCAGCTGGAACCCCCGTCGCGGAACGGTTTTGATAACTGACTGGCGTTTGCCGTCATCGCCGACCGGCTTGCGCGCCGCGTTGATCCGGGCACTGATTGTGGCCTCTGACACGGTCAGGCCGCGCCATACTTTTTCGATCATGATGTCGCGCGTTACCAATTCGCCATCGCTGGTCGCCAGCAACATCAGCAGATCGAACACCTGCGGTTCCAGATGCACAGGTTCCGAACCGCGGAAAAACCTATGACGATCTGAATCAATTAGGCAGTGGGCGAATTTTATCTGCATTGCACAACTAAGGGCATTTATTTCGGTATTCTCAAGTTTTTTCGCGGTCTGGGGCAAATCACAAGCTAATCACAAGGAATTCGCAAGCGGTTCTTCAAGCTCGCGTCTACGGTGTGTGGTTTTGTAAGGTTGAAACTACAAGGAATTTGGAAATGGAACCGAACACCGACATTAAACGCCGCCCAGACGGTTCAATTGATACCGGATACTACATGCAGCAGGGTCGAAAACTGCGCAGCGCACAGGCGCACAGGTTGGCCGGGAAATTTATTGCCAAGCCAGCGGCGAACCGGCCCGGCATTGTGCGGCGGTTATTTGGTCCACTTCAGCCAGCCAGAACCTAACATGGACAGGGCGTCTGATCGTTGCGAAAGGCTGATCATCAGTCACCTTCCGGCGCCCCGGCCTGAAGGGCAGAGCGCGGTCACTTTCCGCACTGTCCTTCAGGCGCTTGAAATCATCCGGTCAAATTTGGCCGCGCAGATAAAATCGTTTTCAGTCAAGCCGCCAGCCTCGTGGGTGGTAAAAGTCACCGCGCAATAGCCCCAGCCAAAGGCGATGTCGGGATGGTGGCCTTCCTGATCGGCCAGAAATGCCGCCAGATTGGCGTGGTAGACCGCCTTGGCGAAACCTTTAAATTTAAGACGGCGGGTCAGGCTGGTGCCAGCATCGCTGATCACCCAGCCCTCATCCAGTTCAGCCTGCAATGCCTGAACTTGGTCGGCAGTCAATGGCGCGATACCACCCTGACAGGGTTCGCAAGATTTATCGGCAAGGTCTTTGGCTTCGGTCATTTGGTTGCCCCGGTTTGATTGTCAGGCACTTTTCTTAAGCCTATAACTTGGCGCAAACAACCCAAGCGACTGGGCCTGCCGCACATCGGCCAACAAATCTCGCTCTGCTGCCTGAAACAAGCTGTCCACATCTTCCAGAACAAAATATATCGGTTGATGAATGTCGATGCGGTAGGGCGTGCGCAAGATGTCCAGCACGTCAAATGGCCGACGTTCGGCCACGGCACTGCTAACACTGTATTCCAATTCCGAAGGTGATGATGCCAACCCGGACCCCAGTGCTTTGGTCACGCCGTTGGTCTGTGTCAGGCCAAATTCAATTGAAAACCAATATAGCCGAATTAGCCATGAATAGTCTTTAGCTTCTGCCTGCACGCCAGCCCGGCCCACAGCCTGTGAAAAATGCGCAAAACGGGGGTCGGTCAGTAGGGGTGTGTGGCCAAATATTTCATGAAAGATGTCAGGTTCTTGGATGTAGTCGAAATCTTCTGCACTGCGGATAAAGGATGCGGCGGGAAATTCACGATTGGATAACATTGTAAAAAACCGGCCAAAACCGATCAGCGCCGGAACCGGCGTCACCCGCCAATCGGTCATGTCATGCAACCGCTCAGAAAGATCGGCGCATTGCGGTACACGGTTTGAAGGCAGATCAATTTTTCTGAACCCGGTCAGATATTCGGGGGCGGCGTGTTGGATAATGTTGGGCAATTGCTTTGAATACAGGCTTCCCCAAACTGCATTTTCTTTTGGACTGTAATTGATGAACCCGCGATCATCCGTGGTCTTGGCGACATAGTTGCTGGTTTTTGCCATTCTCGGTGTCCTTTTATCAATACGGAATAATTTTACATTTTTCGCGAAAAATATTGCCACATTTGTTGAGATTTGGCAGTTTATTGAAAACTGATTCCAAAAACTTCGCCAAAATTAAAAAATCATGCCCAAGATTGATGACTTCGATATCCAACTGCTGCAAATGTTGCAGGCCAACTCCAAAGTCAGTTCGCAGGAATTGGCCGATGGCGTGAACCTGTCTGCCTCTCCGGCATGGCGTCGGGTGCGCAGACTTGAAGAAAGCGGTGTTATCGAGAAATATGTGACGATCCTGAACCGGCAGCAGCTGGGCTTAAATACAATGGCCTACGTGCATGTTTCATTGATCGAGCATACCGAAAGCGCGATAAAAATCTTTGATAATTTCGTGGATAGTCAAGAACAGGTGATCGAATGCTGCTCGGTAACGGGGGCCGATGACTATCTTTTAAAAGTCGTTGCAAAGGACCCCGAGGATCTGGAGAGTTTCATCATGCAGAAAATGCTGCGCCTGGGTATCGTGCGATCAAGCACTACGCATTTCGTGCTAAGGCAGAAAAAATATAGCACGGCATTGCCGGTTGGGTTGGGGTGAGTACAAAAAAGGCGGGCCAAACTGACCCGCCTTCCAATCTCACATTATCAACTAAGCCTAGTTCCCTGTCGCGGAATCAATCCCGATTGACACGCCGGGGCCCATTGTCGAGCTGATCGAAATGCTTTTCATATACGTCCCCTTGGCACCCGTTGGTTTTGATTTCTGGATAGCGGTGACAAACGCGCGCACGTTTTCGACCAATTTGCCTTCGTCAAACGATGCTTTGCCAACACCCGCCTGCACAACACCGGCTTTTTCGACCTTGAACTGTACTTCGCCACCTTTGGCGGCGGTTACCGCTGCCGCTACGTCCATTGTCACGGTGCCAACTTTGGGGTTCGGCATCAAATTGCGTGGCCCTAAAACTTTACCCAAACGGCCAACAACCGGCATCATGTCAGGCGTGGCAATGCAGCGATCAAAGTCGATCTTGCCACCCTGGACGATTTCCATCAGATCCTCGGCACCCACAATGTCGGCGCCGGCCTTTTTAGCCTCTTCCGCTTTCGCGTCACGGGCAAATACAGCGACACGAACATTTTTGCCCGTACCATTTGGCAGGGCAACAACGCCGCGGACCATTTGGTCGGCATGGCGTGGATCGACGCCTAGATTCACCGCAATTTCGACGGTTTCATCAAATTTGGCCTTAGCGTTGCCTTTGACCAATGCGACGGCTTCTTCAACGGTCACATTGCGTTTATCAGCAAATGCTGCGCGGGCCGCGGTGGTGCGTTTTCCTAATTTTGCCATCAGATTATCCCTTCACCTCGATACCCATCGAACGGGCCGAGCCCATGATGATCTTCATTGCAGCGTCCATGTCATTGGCGTTGAGATCTTTCATCTTTTCTTTGGCGATCTCTTTCACCTGTTTCAGCGACACCGTGGCAACCGTTTCGCGGCCCGGCAATGCGGCGCCGGATTTCACGTTGGCGGCTTTACGCAGGAAATAAGACGCAGGCGGCGTCTTGATATCCATCGTGAATGATTTGTCCTGATAATAGGTAATCACGGTTGGGCACGGGGCACCCGGTTCCAGTTCCGCAGTCCTGGCGTTAAACGCTTTGCAGAATTCCATGATGTTAATGCCGCGCTGACCCAATGCAGGGCCCACGGGCGGGGATGGGTTTGCTTGTCCGGCGGGGACTTGCAGTTTCATCGTACCGACGAGTTTTTTGGCCATGTGACCACTCCTTTTTCACCTCCGCACAGCATCGCGATGCTGGCGGTCTTCAGTTTAGTGGTTCGGCCGGTCACGCGCGCGCGCCGATGCCTTCCACGGTTCGTCAGGACAATCTTCTACAGCCCTGATCGACAGGCACATAGGGTGTTGTCGGAACTGTGGCAACAAGTATTCGATGTCAGGTGCATTTTAGGGACGGCGCATGCCCCTTCCGAGCCCAAATATCCGGTTTTCTGTTGAATGGCCGATATCAGCTATCTGCGCGCGATGAAATTGCGCTGATTGTTACGGCCCACCATCGGTCAAGGATTCTACTCAATTGTAACGCTGTACAGCGAAAAATATGCGTTGTTGTCGTCGGTTCATCCTGTCCGTGGCATGAACTTTGGGTATTCACCCTCGATCACCGGCCGAAGGACATCAAAGACCGAAGTGTTCAAATGGCAGAGACGCCCTGGATGTAACCCGTCACGGCCTTTGAGACAGAGTGGGCTGTATTGCCTAGCGTGAGTTTTTAGCTCATCGTAATCTTTGAAGGGATACGAGATGAGAACGAAGACAGGGCCGAATGGATCGGCTGACAGGCACGTAAGAGAGATCAAGCGTAAGACGCGCCGTAAAATTTCTGCCGAAGAGAAGATCCGGATTGTTCTGGATGGCCTGCGCGGGGAGAGTTCTATTTCTGAGCTTTGCCGCCGTGAGGGTATTGCGGAAAGCCTGTATTACAATTGGTCCAAGGACGTCATGGAAGCCGGTAAGAAACGGTTGGCCGGTGACATGGTCCGTCAGGCGACGTCCAGAACCCAGTAGAAACGCCCGCTTAGCCCTGTTTGGTAACCTGCGTATATTCTAGTTCCACAGGGGTTGCCCGACCAAAGATCGAAACCGACACTTTCAGGCGTTGGTTGTCGTCGTCTACGTCTTCGACCATGCCATCAAAGCCTTCGAACGGCCCGTCGGTTACCGCAACCTTTTCGCCGACATCAAAATGGATCAGGTTGCGCGGTGCAGCTTCGCCTTCTTCAACCCGGTTCAGAAGTGAATTCACTTCCGCATCGCGCATCGGGATCGGTTTGCCTTGCTGGCCCAAAAACCCGGTAACGCGGTTGATGCCGTTGACCAGGTGATAGCCCTGATCGGTCATTTCCATATGCACCAGCACATAACCCGGCATGAACCGGCGTTCGGCGGTGACTTTTTTGTTGCGGCGAATCTCGATGACCTCTTCGGTTGGTACCAAAACTTCGTCGATATCATCGGTAAGCCCGGCATCAGCCGCAGCAACCCTGATTTGTTCAGCGATTTTCTTTTCGTAATTTGAAAGAACGCTCACCGAATACCAACGCTTTGCCATTGCCTGTCGCCTTTATGTGCACCCGGCGGATTGGCCGGTAATTCCATTAATTTCAAACAAACTTTGCTTGTCAGTCGAATCAAAGCAGAAGATGTTGGGAAGTGACGTTGGGATTACAGGTGATATGGCAAGATATCAAGCCTGCTAATGGGGCAAAAATTCAAGGTCACAGATTGGGCCAACGTTCACCAGCTAGACCATGAACCGGTCACGCTCTGGCCCGGCCTTGGCAATTTGGGCAATGAATTTCAAAAAAGTGTCGCGCAAATGGTTTGTACCAATGTTTGGCGGCCAAAGCGCGTGGATGCCATATGCCGGGGCCTGCCAATCGGGCAATATCTCAACAAGGTGTCCGGCCTTCATCGACTCGCGCACGGAAAAATCGGGCAGCAGCACCACCCCTGCGCCTTCTTCGGCCATGCGCCGGGCGGCGAAACCGGAATCCACGCGAATGCGGCGGGTCATTTTTACCGTGGCTATTGGGTGGCCTGCTGCTGCGGACTGCAGCGCAATCGGATCGGCAGCAACTGTTGTTCCAAGCAATTCCAAACCAGACAAATCCGCCGGACTTAAAATTTCCCCAGCTTGGTTCAGATAGGATTGTGCCGCGCACAGCGTCATCTGACCGTCTACCAGTTTGCGGGAAATCAAAGACGAATCCGCCAGTGGCCCCAGCCTGAAGCCAAGATCAAAACCGTCGGCGACCAATTCATTGTCTAAGTCGGTAAAGCTCATTGAAATATCAACATTTGGGTGATGTTTGATATAGGTCGAAGCCCGGGTCACAAACCGCGAATACTGCAAAATTGCTGGCGCGATGATCCGCAAGCTACCGGTTGGGTTGGTGCTTTGCTGGCCAAGTTGGCCAAAACCACCTTCGGCTTCGCGCAACATGGCCCGAGCCGATATGGCCAGTTTTTGCCCAGCATCTGTTAAGCTAAGACGCCGCGTGGTTCGATAGATTAATGGGGTATCCAGATACTTTTCCAAACTAGTCACATGATAACTGACCACCGACGCTGACATGCCCAGCCGAATTGCTGCCGCCTGAAAAGACCCGGCGTCGGCAACATGCGCAAAGATCGCAAGAGGGCGTAGTTGGCTGATCATCATTCCATCAATTTTTGAGGTAATATAATTGATTTAAAGCATCTAATGCAGATTAGATCAATCCGATATGTACGAGAAACCACCAAATCCTGAAACATATC
>CAXMPY010000035.1:0-243 GCA_964195275.1 uncultured Paracoccaceae bacterium | reverse complement strand
TGAAATCTCTTACGCCTACAACCGCCGCATTGACGATATGGGCGGCGGGTGCAGCATTCTCACAAAGCACCCAGGATATCGTCACATCCGCGATGACCCAAATTGGCATTAACAAAAATTTGACCGCAATCGACACGTATTTTGCAGAACCTTACATCCAACATAACCAATCGGTTCCTACCGGGCTTGAGGCATTCAAAGGTCTGCTGGGCGCAGTTGTCGGCGGAAACCCTGATTTCAGCT
>CAXMPY010000034.1:0-16960 GCA_964195275.1 uncultured Paracoccaceae bacterium | reverse complement strand
TCTGCCGATTGCATTTCCCGGCAAGATAATTTGCCTGGGCCTGAATTATATCGACCATATTAAAGAGGGTGGATATGACGTTCCTGATTACCCGGCACTGTTTATGCGTGGTATCAATTCACTGATGGCAGCAGGGGCGCCTATGGTTCGCCCGACCTGTTCAGAAAAGCTGGATTACGAAGTCGAACTGATGCTGATCGTCGGTACCGGCGGGCGACACATTGCGGAACAAGACGCGTTGGATCACGTGTTTGGCTATACCGTTTTCAACGACGGATCTGTACGTGATTATCAACGAAAAACCCATCAGTGGACGCCTGGGAAGAACTTTGATTCCACCGGTGCGGTTGGCCCAACTGTGGTGACACCAGACGAATTGCCCCAAGGGGTGGTTGGTCTGAAAATCGAATCCCGTGTTGGGGATGAGATTTTGCAAAGCGCGAACACCTCTGAGATGTTATGGTCGGTGGCGCGCACGATTGCGACAATCTCGGAATTCGCAACACTGGAACCGGGCGATATGATTGCAATGGGTACCCCCCCCGGGGTCGGGCATGCCAAAAAGCCACCACGTTGGTTGCGTCCCGGTGAAGTTATCGAAGTTGAGATCGAAGGCATCGGCATTTGCGCCAACCCGATTGTTGATGAAGTTGATATGCCTAATGTACAGGCGGCTGAATGAACGCCCTGACTGGTACAGAACTGGATTTGGCGCGGGCAGCGGCGCAAGGCGCTGTACGCAGAATGCGTGACCAAAAACCAAAACTGGACCAAGCGTCGATTGACCTGATCTTGCGCGATGCACGGTCGCACTATGCCTGGCAGGACCGCAAAGTGCCGCTGGACCTGCTGCAAGAGATTTACGACATTACGTCACAGGGCCCGACCAGCATGAATTCCTGCCCGGCGCGGTTTGTATTTGTCGTTAATCCAAGCGCCAAGGCCGGGCTTGCAAAATCTTTGAAAGCGAAAAATATTGATAAGATGATGGCAGCACCCGCTACCGCGATCATCGCCTATGACGTGGATTTTTGGAAAGAATTACCATTCTTATTCCCCCACGAAGATAGGCGGCCACACTTTGAAGGTAAACTAGAACATTCCGTGGCAACCGCGTTTCGCAACGGCACATTGCAGGGCGCTTATTTTATGATAGCGGCCCGGGCATTGGGGCTGGATGTCGGGGCCATGTCTGGTTTTTCCAACGAAACCGTAGACCAGGAATTTTTCGCGGGCACATCGCTGAAATCAAATTTTCTTTGCAACCTGGGCTATGCCGACGAAAGCGCGCTGTTTCAAAAGCTGCCGCGCCTTTCGTTTGAGCAGGCCTGTGCAATCGCATGAGCACGACATGGCAATAAGACAGAAAACCACCATTAAACAGCGCATGAAAGCTGACGGATTGAACCACGCGCTGACCAAAGTGACGGTGCGGGACGTGGGTTTTGCGATAGATGAACCAATTGAACGTGGCGGCACCAATACCGGCCCGGCCCCGACTGAAACAGCCCTTGGGGCTTTGCTTGGTTGCACGAATGTCATTGGCAGCAAATGCGCGGCTAAACTGGGCATCGACATCGGCCACCTAAAAATCACTGCGGTGTGGGATTTAGACCGCCGTGGAGTTCTGTTGGATGAAGAAATTGAGGTGCCATTCGTCGCTATTCACCTGACGGTGATTGCTGAAGGCAGTGCCGATCAGGCAGGTTTGGATCGGGTCGCGGCCGAAACTGCAAAATTCTGCCCGGTGGCAAAACTGTTCGAAGCCGCAGGAACCAAATTAACGATAGACTGGCAAAAATCGCCAGAATGAAAACCAGCGCAACAGGGAGAAAACGATGACATTTTGGTCAAAAGGATTGGCGCTTGGCGCCGCAATGGCGGGGCTAAGTGCTGTGCCAGTTTACGCAACAGAAACGATTAAAGCCGTAGTAATTGACGGTTATCCAGCACGGGCACTGTGGGTCAAAGAATTCTCTGAATTCTTTATTCCCCAGGTCAACATGCAGCTGGCCCAGACTGGCAATTATGAAATGGATTGGCAGGAAAGCTACGGTGGCTCGATCGTCAAACCCAAGGGCGTGCTTGAAGGTGTGAAATTGGGGCTTGGCGATATCGGTATCGTCACCACCATCTTCCATTCGTCAAAACTGCCGACGCAGGCGATTTCTGCAGTAACACCTTTTGTCGCGGCTGACGCGCGTGTCGTTGCCAAGGCAGTGGACGAGATTGCCAAAGAATTCCCAACCATGCAAAGCGAATTTGCTGCGCAAAATCAGGTGTATTTGGCCACTGGTGTGGTTTTGGATACCTACCAGGTGTTCAGCAAGAACCCAATTTCTTCTGTGTCGGACCTTGAAGGTGGAAAAGTTGCAGGCGCGGGTATGAATTTGCGCTATCTTGAAGGCATCAAAGGTGCTGCCGGTGTGCGCGGCGGATTGACCGATTTTTACAACATGCTGCAAACCGGGCTGGTGGATCATGCGATGTTATGGCCCGAGGCTGCCAAGACGTTCAAGATTGCCGAAGTGGCACCGTTTATGCTGCGCATTGATCTTGGCGCGGTGAATTCAAAGACCATCACGGTGAATGCCGATTACTGGAACGGGTTGCCCGATGAGGTAAAAGTAGCACTGCAAGACGTTGCGGTACTTTACCGTGACAATGTTGCTAGTATCGCCATGGATCGTGCGGCTGCAAGCCGGGATGCCTATGTTGCAGCAGGCGGTACAATTGTTGATGCATCCAGTGCCGATCGCGAAGCCTGGGCGGCCTCGATGCCCAACATTGCTGCAGAGTGGGCGGCAACACTGGACGACAAGGGTGATCCTGGCAGCGATATGCTGGCGGCGTATCTTGGCAAACTGTCGGATGCTGGTTTCACCGGCGTGCGGGACTGGACTGCTAAATAGTCCTGACAAACAGCCGGAAAGGCCAAGTGATGCACAGCAGATTTAAGCGAACGCTGCTTGGCTTTTCCAAACTGACAGATGGTCTGGCGATCATTTCCAATGTGGCGGGAACGCTGGTCGTATTGGGTTTGGTGGTAATTGTAAACTTTGATGTTGTAGCGCGCGGGGCATTTAATGCCCCGTTTCGCGGTGCCGTAGAGGTTGTACAGTTTTCCATGATCCTGATCGTATTTCTGCAATTACCAGATGTGGTGCGGGTTAACCGACTAACCCGTTCCGATGGGTTTCTGGTGGTAATTGGCAATCGATTTCCACAGGTCTCACTGTGGTTGCGACGGCTCATCAATTTTGTTTCTGCGATTTTCATGTTGTTGATCGCTATCGCAATTTGGCCAGAATTTACCGAAATGCTGGAAACGCGCGACTATTTTGGTGTGCCGGGAATATTCACCGCGCCTTGGTGGCCTATGAAACTGGCGATTTTCCTAAGTGCAACGCTTTGCACCATTTTGTTCTTGCTCAAAATTTTCCTGCACACCGAAGCGCCAAAACTGGTGCGCTTTCCCGAACATGACGGTGAAACATGAGCCCAATTGAAATCGGCCTGACGTCGGTTGGCGCCATTGTCGTGCTGATTTATTTGGGTGTCTATATCCCGATTGCATTGGGCATGGTGTCCTTTGTTTCGATCTGGCTGATGCGCGATAATTTTCAGCTGGCGATGAACCTGCTGAAAATTGCCGTTGGCGACAGTGTGATGGAATATACATTTGCCACCGTACCGCTGTTCACTTTTATGGGGCTTGTGGTGTCCAAAGCCGGGCTGGGCGCGGATATTTACGAAGTAATGAGCACTGGGTTTCGCCGCGTCAAAGGCGGCATAGGCATGGCGACAGTCGGGGCAAACGCCGTTTTTGCGGCGGTGACAGGGTCATCCATCGCCTCGGCGTCGGTGTTTTCCAAAGTGTCAGTGCCGCAAATGATGCATTATGGTTATAATCCGCGATTTGCCGTTGGTGTTGTGGCCGGTTCATCGGTGCTGGGCATGATCATTCCGCCCTCGGCAATGCTGATCATCTATTCCTTTGTCGCCGAACAATCGGTTGGTGATATGTTTTTAGCCGGCATTGTGCCCGGCTTGATACTGGCATTTGCCTATGTTGCTGCAATTTGGGTGATGGCACGGTTAACGCCTGGGTTTGTTGGCGGGCGACCGGCATCGGAATATGAAATAATGCCCTGGTCCGAGATTGCCTCAAAAACTTTACCGACTGTCGGGCTGATCGTGATTGTGTTGGGCGGTATTTATAACGGCTGGCTGACCCCAGTTGAGGCCGGTGCAACCGGCGCGCTGGTGGCGTTGCTAATCGCGTCGGTTCGGCGGCAAATGACATTGCGCGGGTTTTGGGAAGCGCTGATTGAAACCGGGCATATTACGGCGGCGATCTTGTTTCTGATCACGGCTGCATCAATCTACAGCAGGATGCTGGGGCTTGCCGGTTTGCCAAATGAACTGGCCGATATACTGGCAAATTCGCAGGCCGGGTTTTTCCAGATCATGCTGATTTATGTGATCCTGATGTTGTTTTTAGGCACACTTCTGGACACCGCTTCGATAATCCTAATCGTCGTCCCGCTATTTTTGCCGCTGATTGAACAACTGGGCCTATCGCTGGTCTGGTTCGGGATTATCACCGTGGTGGGTGCGGAAATTGGGCTGTTAACCCCACCGCTTGGGATTTCGTGTTTCGTGATCAAATCCACGTTGGATGACGACCGGATCAGTCTGAAAGACGTGTTTCTGGGTGCTTTGCCATTTGCCGGGGTCATGCTGGTAGTGCTGATCCTGCTGATCCGTTTTCCAATACTTAGCCTTGCGATACTAAACTAAGGAGAAGCCGATGCGCGCGGTCACCAAAGAAAATATTACCGACGTGTTTGAAGACTATTTTGGGGCCGATACCGACCCGCGTGTGCGCGAGGTGTTAGTGGGGCTGGCAAAGCACATCCATGAATTCGTACGCGAAACCCAGTTAACCCATGACGAATGGCGCAAAGGGCTGGAGTTTTTGGAATGGGCCGGGAAAATTACCACACCCGAACGCAATGAATTTGTTCTGCTGTCGGACGTATTGGGACTATCATCGTTGGTGGATATGATCCATTCCAGCCCTGGTGCCACCAGTTCGTCGGTCTTGGGGCCGTTCCATGTTTCAAATCCACCGCCGTTGGCCATTGGCAGCGATATGAATTCGAATTTCGCGGGCGAAGTTGTACTGGTTCAAGGTCATGTTCGCGATATGGACGGGCAGGGGATCGCGAACGCGACCATCGACATTTGGCAGACCGCGCCAAACGGGCTTTATTCCAGTCAAGACCCAAATCAGCACATCCATTCGTTTCACGGGCTGATGACGGCGGATGAACACGGGCGATATGCGTTCACAACCGTACGGCCGGTTAGCTATACGGTTCCAACTGATGGGCCAGTTGGTAAAATATTAAACGCGGCAGGGCGCCACCCATGGCGACCCTCACATTTGCACTACATTGTGGCGGCGGACGGGTTTCGCAGTCTGGTGACCGAAGTGTTCCCGTGTGATGACCCTTATTTGCAAGAAGATACGGTTTTTGGCGTGCGCGATGATCTGATCATGCAATACGCAGCGCAGCCAGCAGGTAGCTTTCCAGATGGGTTTGAGCTGTCTGGTAAAGTGTTGGACAGCTATTCGCGGGTAGATTTCGACCTGATCCTCGCCCGCGCTTAATCGATTTGCTCGGACAAAAACAAGCCGGTTTTTTGGTAATGTGCCATCAATAGTGCCGATTCCGTATCTGCATCGTGATCGACAGCGGCGTTTAGAATCGCAAAATGTTCCGCATCAACATCGCGCTTTCCATATCTTTTTGATTTTCCAGCCAGATGCCGGTAACGCACGTTTAAATCATACAACTGAGCACAAAAATTTAGCAATATCGGTGACTTGCAGGCCGACAGTAACTTTAAGTGAAATTGCTTATGCAGCGCTTCGAATTCTTCAGTTTCGCGGCGGTCTGACCTGGATAGATGGTGATGCGCCAGCACAACCTTTTCTTCCCATTCTTTATCGCCGCTTAGAACGCTTTCGCGCAGCGCAAGATCTTCCAATGTACATCTTAATTTTAGAATCTCATCAAATTGCATGCGCCCGGCAGGCGCCACCCGAAAACCACGTTGATCCAACCGTTCAACCAGCTGATCCGACGTCAAAAGGCTTAGCGCTTCACGCACCGGTGACGCCCCAGAATCCAACATCGTTTTCAACGTATCAACCTTGAGCCGGTCGCCGGGGGGCAGCTCGCCGGAAATAATAGACTGCCGTAGTCGCAAATAAACACGTTGTGTTGTTGATTGGGTCGGGCGTGGATTTTGGTCGTGATTTTCCATAGGAAATTAATATCGATATTTTGAAGGTATTTCAATTATTCCGGCCAAAATAAATCGAGATATTTGCGTGGAATTGCCAATAATACAAGGCTGCGAGAATTTGCGTGATCTGGCGAATAACCTGAATTTTCGCCTTTGGTCGTTTTTTGTCACTTTTTCGAAAGTTTCGCAAAGGTATGGCGATCGATTTCGTCGTTAAAAATGCGTGCTTTGACGACCCCGATATAGCAAGAACCCAAGGCTTAGTGGTCACTTAAACCCAAGCAGTTGTTTGGCCTATGCCGCCCCGTCTGCCCAAAAGAAACAGACGGGGCAGGTTAATCAGGCGGCGATTTGTTTGGCTTTTTCCACCAAGTTTTCTGCCTGGCGGATCGATGCGTAATCAATCAACCGGCCGTCAAGCGACACGGCACCCAGTCCGGCGGCTTCGGCTTCGGCCATTGCGGCAAGGATGCGGTTGGCCTTTGTAACTTCGGCCTCTGACGGGCTCATGACTTCGTTGGCCAAGGCAATTTGGCTGGGGTGAATGGCCCATTTTCCTTCGCAACCCAAAACCGCGGCACGAAAAGCGGCAGCTTTGTACCCTTCGGGATCAGAGAAATCACCAAATGGCCCGTCGATCGGGCGCAACCCGTTGGCGCGCGCTGCAACAACCATATTGGCAATCGCTGAATGCCACATATCGCCCCAGTGTACGCCGCGTGATCCGTCTTCGGCTGGATCAGTCAGAACGGCGTAATTTTCGTTTACGCCGCCGATTACTGTAGTCCGGGCGCGCATGCTGGCCGCGTAGTCAGCAACCCCAAAATGCAGGCTTTCATTTCGCTTGGATGCCGCTGCAATTGCGGACACGTTTTGCATGCCCAGGGCGGTCTCGATTATATGCTCAAAACCGATGCGTTTTTTGTAGCCTTTGGCGTCCTCGATCTGGGTTACCAACATGTCGATGGCATAGACGTCTGCTGCAGTGCCAACTTTGGGTATCATGATCAGATCCAGCCGTTCACCGGCCTGTTCAACCACATTCACCACATCACGATACATGTAATGCGTGTCCAACCCGTTGATTCGGATCGACATGGTTTTGGTGCCCCAATCGATCTCGTTCAGGGCTTTGATGATGTTCTTGCGGGCACCTTCTTTTTCATCTGGTGCAACCGCGTCTTCCATATCCAGAAAGATCACGTCTACGTCGGATTGTGCTGCTTTTTCAAACATTTGCGGTTGGCTGCCGGGAACGGCTAACTCACTGCGGTTCAGGCGTGCAGTTGCCTGTTCGATTGGGTGAAAGCTCATTGTTGACCGCTCCTTTTGATCTGGTCGTTTTGCATGGCGCACAGACAAAAGGTGGAAATGCCGCTCTGTCAAGACATTTTATTGCGTAGGAATGCAGTTTGTTGAAACAAGATTACCCTCCGCTTGAGCGCGCAGATACCTCGCCCGGCAACCGCGAAGAATAGTAAAACGCGATGGCCTGCGCGCGGTTCTTGACGGATAATTTTTCGAACAGGTTCGACAGGTGGAATTTTACCGTGTTGGTGGATATTCCCAGTTCTTTTGAAAGCTCGCGGTTTGTTAGGCCTTTTGACAGTGTTTCCAGGATCACACGTTCCTTGCGGGACAGGCTAAGCAATGGGTCCTGTTGCAAATCACGCACGTCGATGAACGGGAACACCATTTTGCCTGCTGCAACGTCGGCGCAAATCGACAACAGCCCGTCAACTTCGCCAGACCGAGGGGCAAAACCCGCAGCACCCGCGGTCATTGCCAGCCTTGGCAGATCGCCTGCGGCTTCACCGTAGACCACAAGTTTTGGGGCGTTTTCCTGTTCTCGCAAAACTTCGATCAACTTGGCACCGCCCAAAACTGGCAGGTTCCAATCGATGACGCCCACTTCAACCGGCACCCGCATGACCGTGCCCAGAAAACCCTCGGCGGTGGCGGTGGTGGCGACCAAAGAGAATCGTGAATCCTGTTCAAAAATTTCGGACATCGCCGACAGAACCAGCGGATTGCTGATACCCAACATAATCTCAATCAAGGTTTCATTTTCAGTAACCATTTGATATTCCTCGGCAAATCAACATTTACTACCCATTTAGGTGGGTAATAACTTGGTATGCAACAGTGTACTTACCAATATGGGTAGGTATTTTACTATCCATATAGATACCCAAAAGCAGGAGTAACGGACGTTGTGCGAATTGGCAACTGCGGGTTTGTTGGTGTCAACTTTGTAACATCGCCTTTTTGGGCTGCAAATGCTGAGGAAGACCCATGACCGCAGAAATTTACCCCAAGCTTGAAATCCCCGAAACCATTGCTGCCGGCCCTGGCCCCGGCAATACCGACGCACGGGTGCTGGCAAGTTTCGCCGGGGCAGGGGTTGCTGATCACATACAGGCAGCTGTGTTGCGCGGCATGGTCGAATGCAAACATATGCTGCGCGACATTTGGGGGACGAAGAACGTTCACACGTTTGGCGTTGCCGGAACCGGGTGGAGCGGGCTGGACGCGATGTTCAGCGCGGTTAGCCCAGGCGATACTGTGGTTGCCTTCAACAACGGAACATTTTCGGGCATTGACGCGCTGACCCTACGGATCAAGGCCGCTAGCGCCGATGAATTGGCGGCTGACGGGTTAAACCCACAGGCTGCAAGTGTAACCGTGATCGAGGTGCCACACGGCCAGTCAGTTACCGCCGAAATCGTCGAGGTTGCGTTGGCTGAACACAAACCCAAATGGGCCTTTATGGCGCATTGGGAAACCGGTTCGGGTCGGGTTAACTATGTCAAAGGCTTTTCAGATGCCTGCCAACGCCATGGCGCGATGGGGCTGGTTGATGCGGTATCGTCTTTGGGCGTTGAAGATTTCAGAATTGACGATTTACAAGGTGTTGTTGGCTGGGCATCCTGTCCACAAAAGGGCATTTGTTGTCTACCGCTGACCTACGCCCCTGTTTCGTTCACTGACCAATATATCGAAATCCTTAGGGCGACCGGTGCGCGGACTTTTGTGCATCATCCTATTTTTGAGGCACGCCATTGGGGAATTGTTGACGGCGCAGATGTTGAAAAAGGTACCTATCACCGCACCCATTCCGGTTATGCGGTTGCGGCGTTCCACGAGGCGCTGCGCATAACATTGCAACAAACTGTCGCGCAGCGCGCCAAAGATTATGCATTCAACGAAACGGTGCTGACCGAAGCCGTGACAGCAATAGGCTGTAGGGTAACGTCAAACATGACAAGTTTGGTGGTCCTAAATCTGCCAGAAGACATGGCTGGGCGCGAGATGGAGCTGGTTCAGAATTGCCGCGCTGTTGGTTTTGGTATCTGGCCAACGCTTTCGTCACCAGTGCAAATTCGCATCGGAATTCTCAACCTGCTAACACCCGCCGCGATCACCGATATTGTCAATCGGTTTGCCCAGGCAATGCGCGATATGGGTGCAACGATTGATCAGCGTATGCTGGACAGCTTGCTCGACCAGCATTTCAACACCGCCATAGCTGCACAATAGGGGGCTAATATGGACATTCACGAATATCAGGCCAAAGAAGTTCTTTCGAATTTTGGCGTCGAAATCCCGCCAGGTGCATTGGCCTATAGCCCCGAACAAGCCGCCTATCGCGCGCGCGAACTGGGTGGTGAGAAATGGATCGTTAAGGCCCAGGTTCATGCCGGCGGGCGCGGTAAAGCTGGCGGCGTACAGCTGTGCGACAGCGATACCGAAATCCAGGAAGCCTGCGAAAAGATGTTCGGGCGAAAACTGGTGACCCATCAGACTGGGCCCGAAGGCAAAGGTATTTACCGGGTCTATGTCGAGGCCGCCGTGCCGATTCAACGCGAGATTTATCTTGGTTTAGTTCTGGACCGCACCAGTCAGCGGATCATGATCGTGGCCAGCGCCGAAGGCGGCATGGAAATTGAAGATATTTCAGCTGATAAACCGGACAGCATTGTACGTTCGACGGTTGAACCCGCAGCCGGGCTTCGCGATTTTCAGGCGCGTGAAATCGCCTTTAAGCTGGGTCTTGAACCGGCGCTGACGGCACAATTTGTGCGGACATTGAAAGGCTGCTACCGCGCGTTTCGCGATCTTGATGCCACAATGGTAGAAATCAATCCGTTGGTGGTGACTGGCGACAACCGAATACTGGCGCTGGACGCCAAGATGTCATTTGATGAAAATGCCTTATTCCGTCACCCGCAGATATCTGAATTACGCGATAAATCTCAGGAAGACCCCCGCGAAAGCCGCGCGGCAGATCGTGGGCTTTCCTACGTTGGCCTTGAGGGAAATATCGGCTGCATCGTCAATGGCGCTGGCTTGGCAATGGCAACGATGGACACCATCAAACTGGCTGGTGGCGAACCGGCGAACTTTTTGGATATTGGTGGCGGTGCCACGCCAGAACGTGTTGCCAAGGCATTTCGGCTGGTTCTGTCAGATGATAAGGTTCAGGCCATTCTGGTTAACATATTTGCCGGCATCAACCGCTGCGACTGGGTTGCAGAAGGTGTCGTTCAGGCGCTGAAAGAAGTGCAGGTCGATGTGCCAGTGATCGTCCGTCTTGCGGGTACAAATGTTGAAGCGGGACAAAAGATTCTTGCAAAATCTGGTCTGCCAATTATTCGCGCCACAACGCTAAGGGAAGCCGCTGAACGGGCTGTTGGCGCTTGGAAAAATGATTTAACGCAAGGCACAACAATAAGGGCGGTAAAATGAGCATTCTTCTGGATCGCAATACCAAAGTCATTGTGCAAGGCATCACTGGCCGCATGGCCCGATACCACACCAAAGACATGCTGGAATACGGTACAAATGTTGTGGCTGGCGTCGTGCCTGGCAAGGGCGGCGAAAAGGTTGATGGTGTCCCGGTTTTTGATACAGTCAAAGATGCGGTTGCCGCGACCGGTGCCGAAGCGTCGTTGGTTTTTGTGCCGCCACCTTTTGCCGCAGATTCGATCATGGAAGCTGCCGATGGCGGCATTTCTTATTGCGTCTGCATTACCGATGGCATCCCAGCCCAAGACATGATCCGTGTAAAACGTTACATGATGCGCTATCCCAAAGATCGTCGGATGACCCTGACCGGTCCGAACTGCGCAGGCACCATTAGCCCCGGCAAAGCCCTGCTGGGCATCATGCCCGGCCATATCTATTTGCGAGGAAATGTTGGCATTGTCGGACGTTCTGGGACGTTGGGATACGAGGCTGCGGCGCAACTTAAGGACCGCGGCATTGGTGTATCCACCAGCGTTGGCATTGGGGGTGATCCGATCAATGGGTCGTCCTTCAAAGACATACTGGCGCGGTTTGAGGCGGATGATGACACCCACCTTATTGCATTGATCGGTGAAATCGGTGGCCCGCAAGAGGCCGAGGCGGCCGAATACATTCGCGACCATGTCACCAAACCTGTTGTCGCCTATGTCGCTGGTTTGACGGCGCCGAAAGGTCGGACAATGGGCCATGCTGGTGCGATCATTTCAGCCTTTGGTGAAAGCGCGTCGGAAAAAGTTGAAATATTGTCCGCCGCTGGTGTGACAGTGGCCGAAAACCCGGCCATAATCGGCGAAACGATCGCCCGCGTGATGGAAAGTGCTGCCTGATGGTCAAACCAAGCATCCTTATTTCGCGTCGCTGGCCAGCCGCCGTCGAAGCGCGGCTGCAGCAGGATTATGATGTGACATTGAACACATCAGACACGCCGATGACTGTCGCCGAGTTTCAAAAGGCATTGCAAAATTTTGACGCGGTTCTACCCACAGTGACCGATAAATTGGGCGCCGATGTATTTGACGTGGATAATCTGCGCTGCAAAATTCTGGGTAATTTTGGCGTTGGCTTTTCCCATATCGATCTTGAAGCCGCTAAGGCCGCCGGTATCGTTGTAACCAACACGCCCGAAGTTCTCAGCGATTGCACGGCCGATATCGCGATGACGTTGCTGTTAATGGCGGCGCGCCGCGCAGGCGAAGGCGAGCGCGAAGTGCGCTCTGATGCCTGGACCGGCTGGCGCCCAACCCACATGATTGGCACCAAAGTTACCGGCAAAACACTTGGCATTGTCGGCTTTGGTCGGATCGGACAAAAGATGGCGCGCAAATGCCACTTTGGTTTTGACATGAAAATCGTCGCGCAGGATTTCTTTCCTGTTAAGCCCGAGGTATTGGCCGAAACTGACGCTGTTCAGGTCGACTCGATCGAAGAAGTTTTGGAACAATGTGACTTTGTGACGTTGCATTGCCCAGGCGGTGATGAAAACTATCATCTGATCAACGCAACCCGCCTGAAACTGATGAAGCCTGACAGTTTTTTGATCAACACCGCGCGCGGCGAAGTTGTGGATGCCGATGCTTTGGTCGACGCGTTGCAAGCGGGCACGATCATGGGTGCAGGCCTTGACGTTTTTGAAGGCGAACCCAAGATAAACCCACGGCTGCGAGAATGCGAAAACGCAGTTTTGTTCCCGCATCTTGGCAGCGCAACCAAAGAAACCCGCGAAGCAATGGGATTTCGGGTCATGGATAATCTGGCCGACTTTTTTCAAGGCAAGTCGCCAAGAGACAAGGTAGCCTGATGCAACCCGGCGCACGATTAGCGCCCCGTGATCCGGAGATCGGTGGTACAGGTTATGCGGATGGGCTGCGCGCTGAACTAGAACAACTATTGCGAAATGTTATGGCGCGCAGGGCCGGGCATGTCGCGCTGTGGCTTGATCAGGCTGGTAGCCGGGTAATCCCCACTGGGCGCGATGCCACCCCCTATCTGCAAGCGCTTAATATCTGGTTTCAACTGCTCAAGATCGTTGATGAAAACGACGAAGTTCGCCAACGTCGGAAAACTGAATCCTCAGAAGGGGCAGCCGCGGTCAAAGGTACTTTTGCGGCGGCCTTGGCGGCGACCAACCACGATCTGAACAGTTTCACGAAGGCCGCCAGCACCCTGTCTGTAGGGCCCACAATCACGGCGCACCCGACCGAGGCAAAGCGTGTCACTGTACTGGAAATTCACCGCCGGATTTATCGCAGTCTGGTTTCGCTGGAAACTCAACGCTGGACGCCACGCGAACGTGACGAAATTCTGAGCAACATCGAAGGCGAAATTGACCTGCTTTGGATGACCGGCGAATTGCGACTGGAACGGCCCAGCCTGCGCGACGAAATTGAATGGGGTCTTCAGTTTTTCCGCGACAGCATATTTGACGCGGTGCCACAGGTTCTTGATCAATTCGAACGTGCCGCGCTGGATGCATTTGGGTCAGTGCCTGTGACACC
Organism: uncultured Paracoccaceae bacterium; assembly: GCA_964195275.1. Classification (GTDB taxonomy): domain Bacteria; phylum Pseudomonadota; class Alphaproteobacteria; order Rhodobacterales; family Rhodobacteraceae; genus NVTR01. The sequence goes on along the minus strand of CAXMPY010000034.1, from coordinate 3,335 downwards.
AACCTGTATCAAGTTTCACAGCTGGATCGGTGGGGATCGCGACGGAAACCCCAATGTGACGACTGATATGACCGAACTGGCGCTAGCGCGTGGACGCGCCGCGGCGGTGTCTGTCTATCGCGAACACCTTCAGATTGCCGCGGCCAGGCTTAGTATTTCCGACCGTATTCGCCAATTGCCCGAAGCCCACCGGGCCACCCTGCAGACGATTATTAAAAGCGGCACGGCGACCGGGCGAAACCCAAACGAACTGTTCCGCCAGGTAATTTCTGCGATCGACCAGCGGTTGGCGGAAGGGAGTTATGTTCATATTCGAGACTTCATCGCTGATCTTGGTGCAATCGACGCAGCCCTTGTCAGTATTGATGCAGAACAATTGGCCCGGCGCTACATTCGCCCCGTTCGTTGGCGTGCCGGCGTGTTTGGCTTGCGGACTGTTACACTGGACGTGCGTCAGAATTCAGCAGTGACGACTGATGTACTGGCCGAAATCTGGAACCTGCGATCAAATCCAGCGCCCGAATATGGCACCACAGAATGGTCAGATCGGTTGCGCCAGGAACTTTCCAATCCGGCGTTACCCCATGTTGCGGCCGCACGCTTAGGGCCGGTATCGGCAGAATTGCTCAAGCTTTTGCAATTGATGCGGGGGGCGCGAAAAGAACCGGACCCCGAAGCGATTGGCCCGTTCATCCTGTCAATGACGCGTTCAACCGACGATTTGTTGGCGGTCTATTTGTTGGCGCGATATGCGGGTTTTGGTGCGGAAACGTTGGATATTCGCGTCGTGCCTTTGTTTGAGACCATCGATGATCTGCGCGCAGCACCTGCGATTTTATTGGCGCTTTTGGATGTGCCGATTGCCAGACGCAGTATCAAAGCGACGGGCCGCATGGTTGAAATCATGCTTGGCTATTCTGACAGCAACAAGGATGGTGGTTTCCTGTGTTCCACATGGGAACTGGATCGCGCACAGCGCAAGATTACCCGCGCATTGGCAAGCCGTGACTTCGCCCCAGCATTTTTCCATGGTCGCGGTGGTTCCGTCAGCCGGGGCGGGGCGCCAACCGGGCGTGCCATAGCGGCGCAACCCGCGGGCACGAACTCTGGTCACCTAAGATTGACAGAACAGGGCGAGGTTGTGTCTGCCAAATATACCAACCGAGGCACCGCCGCCGCCCAGCTTGAATTATTGGCCGCCAGCGTGCTGACCCATTCCGGCAAAGTTTCCGACACCCCAGTCGAACCTGAATTTGAGGACGCGCTGAATGCCTTGTCCGGCCTGTCGCAGACCACCTATTCCACATTGCTGAATACGCCCGGTTTTATCGACTATTTTCAACAGGCCAGTCCGGTTGAGGAACTGGCAATGCTAAAGATCGGGTCACGCCCGGCGCGCCGGTTCGGTGCGGCGACATTGGCCGATTTACGGGCAATACCCTGGGTGTTCGCTTGGTCCCAGAACCGCCATCAAATCACTGGTTGGTATGGTTTTGGCACCGCCATCGCCTGTTTCCGTCGAATTCGCGGGGTGAGAGGCGATGAAGTTCTGGCCGAAATGTTTCAACAATCCAATCTATTCCGTCTGATCGTCGACGAAGTTGAGAAATCACTGTTTCTGACCGATATGAAAATTGCCGCCCAATACGCTTCGTTGGTCGAAACCGCTGATACCCGTGATCGTATTTTCAGCTTGATTGACGCGGAATTTGCCCTTGCCTGTGACGGCATCGAATTTCTGACCGGTTCAAACGATATCGCGGCGCGTTTTCCAAACCTGCGTCAGCGCTTTAACCGCATTCGCGAAAACATTGATCGCATCAACGCTTTGCAGGTGACGTTGTTGCGGGACGCCCGGCGCAAAGATAATGACGGTTCGGCGTCAATCCCGCTACTGCAATCTATGCACTCGATTTCGGCTGGTCTGGGCTGGACCGGCTAACCATATTTATGACGGAGAAAACCAAATGACTGCCCCACATCGCAATGACGCGTTCTTCACCCAAGACCTTAGCGATGGCGATCCTGAACTTTTTGGTACGATAACCAAAGAATTGGGGCGTCAGCGCAACGAGATTGAACTGATTGCGTCAGAAAACATTGTTAGCCGTGCGGTTATGCAGGCGCAGGGGTCAGTTCTGACCAATAAATACGCCGAAGGCTATCCGGGCCGGCGTTACTATGGCGGGTGCCAGTACGTTGATTTGGCAGAGAATATAGCGATCCAGCGGGCGACCAAGCTGTTTGGCTGCGACTTTGCCAATGTGCAGCCAAATTCCGGCAGTCAGGCCAATCAGGGGGTTTTTCAGGCGCTGATCAAACCCGGGGATACCATTCTGGGCATGAGCCTGGATGCAGGGGGTCATCTGACCCACGGGGCCAAGCCAAACCAATCGGGAAAATGGTTCAACGCCGTGCAGTATGGCGTTAAGAAAGACACCCTTGAACTGGACTATGATCAAGTTGAAGCGCTGGCAAAGGAACATCAGCCCAAGCTGATTGTTGCCGGTGGCAGCGCCATTCCACGTCAGATCGATTTCGCAAGAATGCGTGAAATTGCTGACATGGCCGGTGCTTATCTACATGTTGATATGGCCCATTTTGCCGGGCTTGTGGCCGCAGACGAACACCCCAGCCCCTTTCCGCACGCCCATGTGGCCACGACAACAACCCATAAAACACTGCGCGGTCCACGTGGCGGCATGATACTGACCAATGACGAAACGATCGCCAAAAAGGTGAATTCTGCGATCTTCCCTGGTATTCAGGGCGGGCCGTTAATGCACGTGATTGCTGCCAAGGCGGTGGCCTTTGGTGAAGCGCTGGAACCCGGCTTTAAACTGTACCAAAAGCAGGTGATCGCCAATGCAAAAGCGTTGGCTGATCAGTTGATCAAGGGCGGGCTGGATATCGTCACCGGTGGCACCGATACGCACGTTTTGCTGGTGGATTTGCGACCCAAAAGAGTAAAGGGAAATGCGACCGAAAAGGCACTGGGGCGGACTTATATCACCTGCAACAAAAACGGCATCCCGTTCGATACTGAAAAGCCGACAATCACATCTGGTATCCGACTTGGGTCACCCGCGGGCACCACCCGCGGATTTGGTGAACAAGAATTTCGCCAGATTGCCGATTGGATTGTCCAAGTTGTTGACGGATTGGCCGCGAATGGCGAGGAAGGGAACAGCGCCGTCGATGACGCGGTCAAAGCCCAAGTGTTGGAACTTTGCGGGAACTTTCCGATATATGACCGCCTGTGAATTAACGGCGTGCATCAGATTTTGCATTCAAATATCCAAAGTATTAACGCGTTCCCATTCGGTGAAATGGGA
>CAXMPY010000033.1:16663-17078 GCA_964195275.1 uncultured Paracoccaceae bacterium | reverse complement strand
TTTAGCATTTTATCAAATCGACCGTTGATACGTTCATTAAGCCATGTCTTTTCTGGCACCAACACCATAGTTTCGGCGCGATTTAGCGTTAGGTCCGGCGGTGGGGTTTTGTCCTGCCATGCGGCCATTGTCCGCCCAGTGCTGCGCTGAACTTCCCAGGCCCGTTGAACGCGCATGGGGTTGTTGCGGTCAATCTTGCTAAGCGTAATGTCATCAATATCACCAATTAGCGCGGCAATTCCGCCCGACGCCAGAACATCGTCGGCCAATTGGCGAACTTCTGGCGGCGTTGGTGGAATATCGGACAATCCTTCGGTTAACGCCGAAAAATATAGCCCAGTACCCCCGGTGATTATCGGCCGGTTTCCACTGTTCAGGATTATCCTAACTTCCCGAAGCCACTGACCAACAGAAT
>CAXMPY010000033.1:0-16653 GCA_964195275.1 uncultured Paracoccaceae bacterium | reverse complement strand
TAGGCCGTATTGCCAGCGATATGGCCGTACAAATGATGGGGCACAGCGTTTAAATCTGCGTCAGACGGACGCGCAGTCAGCACACGCCAATTGGCAAATACTTGCAAAGCATCCGCATTAACAATGACGCCGCCGTGGCGCGCGGCGATCTCTAACGCCAGCGCAGACTTGCCTGACGCAGTCGGCCCGGCGATGAGAATAGGCTGTTCAGATGATATATTCTGTAGCGATGACAGCATTTTATGTGATGTTCTTAATCAAAATATAGCAGGCAACTGGCGGCCTGTATCGTTCGATTTCAGGTCGTCGTTTATCGGTCATTGAACCCCATCACGTTTTGCGACATTTTGCGTAAGATTTTCAATTACTACAAATTAGGGTAACAATAAATGACAGAGCCGTCCGAAAGCCAACCCGCCAAACAATATAAACGTGTTCTATTAAAAATTTCGGGCGAGGCACTGATGGGGGACCAAGGTTACGGTCTACATCCACCAACGGTCAGCCGAATTGCCAACGAAATTAAGTCGGTCCACGAGCTGGGGATCGAAATCTGCATGGTTATTGGGGGCGGTAATATCTTTCGGGGCCTGCAAGGCAGCGCTCAGGGCATGGAAAGGACCACAGCAGACTATATGGGCATGTTGGGCACTGTGATGAATGCGCTGGCCATGCAATCCGCACTTGAAGGCATTGGCGTATACACACGCGTGATCAGTGCCATCCCGATGGATCAGGTTTGTGAACCCTACATTCGTCGCCGGGCAGTGCGCCACCTGGAAAAATCCCGTGTGTGTATTTTTGCAGCGGGCACCGGCAACCCGTATTTTACAACCGATACCGCCGCCACTTTGCGCGCCAGCGAAATGACCTGCGAGGCGATTTTTAAAGGCACCAAAGTAGACGGTGTTTATGACAAAGATCCGGTGAAATATTCCGATGCCAAGCGCTATGACCACATCAGCTATGATGAAGTTCTGGCCAAACGGTTGGGCGTGATGGATGCCTCTGCCATTGCGTTGGCCCGCGATAACAATTTGCCGATTGTCGTATTTTCATTGGATGAACCAGGCGGGTTCAAGGGCATACTGGACGGCCAAGGCACCTATACAATTGTTGGTGGTTGACTTAGAAAACTAAAAAAGCGGCTAAATCCGCCGCAAATAGGCATAAGTGGGCACATGGCAGACGACATTGATCTTGACGATCTACAGCGCAGAATGGACGGCGCCATGGCTGCTTTGCGAACAGAATTTGCGTCGCTGCGCACCGGGCGGGCATCGGCAACAATGGTTGAACCGATATTGGTTGATGCCTATGGCGCGATGACGCCGATCAATCAGGTGGGCACCGTAAATGTGCCTGAACCGCGGATGCTGACCATCAACATCTGGGATAAGGCTTTGTTAGGCCCTGCCGAAAAAGCGATCCGCGAAAGCGGGCTGGGCATTAACCCGGTGTTGGACGGAACGGTCATTCGTTTACCGATACCCGAGTTAAACGAAGAACGCCGGCGCGATTTGACCAAGGTTGCCGCCCAATACAGCGAAAGTGCGCGCGTTGCTGTGCGTAACGTCAGGCGTGACGGCATGGATAAGCTTAAGAAAGCTTTGGCTGGCGGCATGTCAGAAGATGATAACAAAATATGGTCCGACGAAGTTCAATCAATAACCGATGGGGCGATTTCGGCCATTGATGCCGCACTTGAAAATAAACAAGCTGAAATAATGCAGGTTTGACAGTAGTGAATATTAGTTCAGCCCAGAATTTAAAAGTGCAGGCCAGCCCCGATACCGATAAATTACACGTCGCGGTCATTATGGATGGCAATGGCAGATGGGCGCAGGCAAGGGGCAAACCACGATTGTTCGGACATCGTGCTGGTGGCAAACGGGTGCGTGAAATCGTCCAGAGTTGCCCACAGTTGGGTGTTAAATATTTGACGGTATTTGCATTTTCCACAGAAAATTGGAAGCGTACGCAGGTCGAAGTGACCGGGCTGATGACCTTGTTCAAACGCTATATTAGCCGCGAAGCCGATGCGTTACGAGACAATGGCGTTCGGGTTCGTTTTATCGGTGACCGGTTGCGGCTGGAGAAAAAGCTGGTCGATATGATGCAAAACCTTGAAACACTGACCGAGAAAAACGAACTGGTTCACCTGACGATCGCAATCAACTATGGCGGCCGTGATGAAGTGGCACGGGCAACCAAACGCCTGGCACGGGAAGTTAAAGCTGGCCGTCTTGACCCGGAATCCGTAGATGCCGAAACGTTGGCTGGATATCTGGATACGTGTGTTTTACCGGACCCCGATCTGGTGATCCGCACCAGTGGCGAGGCAAGAATATCAAACTTTCTGCTGTGGCAATCAGCCTATTCAGAATACCAATTTGTCGACACCTTGTGGCCGGATTTTTCCAAGGAAATCTTCGCCGGTATCCTGGAAAATTTTGCCAAGCGTGATCGCAGATTTGGCACCGTCACGGTATGACCGGCAACGCCCGAAAATGGGATGACCTAAAAACGCGCGTTCTCACAGGCATTTGCTTAGCCCTCGTTGCTGCATTTGCTGTTTGGGCCGGGGCGGGCTGGTTTTTGGCGCTGGTTATTCTGGCCGCTGGTTTGATGATTTGGGAATTGGCACGAATTGTTGACATGGGGTCGGGTCCAGTGCCGGTTATGTTTGCCTTGGCCGCCGGACTGGTGGTTTGCGTTTCCACGTTGTTGCAAGGTGCCGATTTTATCTGGGCGGCGCTACTGGTCATTGCTGTTTTCGGATTTGCAGCATCGCGGTTGCGGTATGCCGGAACTTTGTATGCTGGGGCGATCCTGATGACGGCATTGTTATTGGTATCGTTGCGTGCCGGTTCTGGGCCGATCTGGCTGATTTGGCTGGTATTGGTCGTAATCGCCAACGATATTGCAGGATATTTGGTGGGTCGCGCCTTTGGCGGGCCAAAATTTTGGCCAAAAATCAGCCCTAAAAAAACCTGGACAGGCACCGTAGCAGGCTGGATCGCCGCCGCCGTTGTTGGCGCGATTATGGCGCAGATATTGGGTGTTGGCTTCGGCCTAATCTGGATCAGTGCGGTTTTGGCTTTTACCGGTCAATTGGGGGATATCGCCGAAAGTGCGCTTAAACGCCAAGCCGGCATCAAGGACAGTTCTAATATGTTGCCGGGGCACGGTGGCGTATTGGACAGGCTGGATGCATTGATTGGGGCCTCGGTTGGTCTTTTGATAATCCAGACGTTTTTAGGTCTGCCGGGTTAATGCGCAAAATTTCGATTTTTGGTGCTACCGGGTCTGTTGGCCAAAATACGCTGGATCTGATCCGTCGGCGCAGCGCAGACTTTTCCGTTGTCGCCCTGGCCGGCGGCCGTAATATTGGGCAATTGGCGGCAGATGCGCAGGAATTTGGTGCGGAATTCGCCGTGACGGCATTTGACGAATGTTACCATGAACTGGCAGCGGCACTATCAGGCACCGACACAAAAGTTGCGGCGGGTGCAGCAGCGTTGTTGGAAGCTGCGGAAATGCCTGCGGACTGGATTATGTCGGCAATTGTCGGTGCTGCTGGGTTAGCGCCGGGACTGCGCGCGTTAGAGCAGGGCACCGTTCTGGCACTGGCCAATAAGGAAAGTTTGGTTGCCGCCGGGCCATTGTTAATGGCGACAGCGGCGCGAACGGGTGCAAAAATACTGCCAGTGGACAGCGAACATTCCGCAATCTTTCAGGCCCTGATTGGCGAAGACCCATCCACGATTGAACGGGTTATTATCACAGCGTCCGGTGGTCCGTTCCGGGATTGGCCACTTAGTCAGATGGCGGATGCCACTCTGGAACAGGCTTTGAACCATCCGAATTGGTCGATGGGGAAACGGATCACAATTGATAGCGCATCAATGTTTAATAAAGCACTGGAAGTTATCGAGACCAAAGAATTTTTTAATGTTTCGCCAGATCAAATTGAAGTTCTTGTTCACCCTGAAAGCCTGGTTCACGCTATGGTTGGTTTTAACGATGGTGCGTTAATGGCGCATCTTGGCAGCCATGATATGCGCCACGCCATTGGCTTTGCGTTAAACTGGCCACAACGACGTGCACTGCCGGTCCAGCCGCTTGATCTTGCCAAAATCGGCACGCTCAATTTTGAAACACCTGATGAGCAACGATTTCCCGCGTTGCGATTGGCCCGTGACGTTATGAAATCAGGGGGGTTGTCGGGCGCAATCTTTAACGCCGCCAAAGAAATTGCCCTAGATGGTTTTATAGATGGGCGCGTTGGTTTCTTGGACATGGCCGGCATAGTCGAACAGGTGCTAACGGAAATGACATCCCTTTCGGGCCATAATGAGGGCGCAATCACTCTTGATAAAGTGGCCGAAACAGACCATTTGGCCCGTGTAGGGGCCTGCGAAGCGGTCATTGCGTTTAGAAAAAAGAGATAGACAGCTTTATATGATCGAGTTCATTCCGCAATTTGGCAATTTGCTGTTCACAATTGGCGCTTTTGTTCTGGCCTTGGTGGTCATCATTTCAATCCACGAATACGGCCATTACATCGTCGGGCGCTGGTCGGGCATTCACGCCGAAGTATTTTCGTTGGGGTTTGGTCCGGTAATTTGGTCGCGGCTTGATCAGCATGGCACAAAATGGCAGATCGCTGCAGTACCGTTTGGTGGCTACGTAAAGTTCTTAGGCGATTCCAGCGCGGCCAGCGGTAAAGATGGTGACGCGATAACCGAAATGTCCGCCAGTGATCGACGGCGCAGCATGCATGGCGCGCCTTTGTGGGCGCGTTCGGCGACGGTTGCGGCCGGACCGGTGTTCAATTTTATATTGTCGATCATTGTTTTCAGCGCGGTGATTGGCTGGCAAGGCACGGCATCTGATCCACTGACCATCGCAGAATTGCGGCCAATTCCTTATCAGCAGGGGCTAAAACCTGGCGATGAGATACTTGAGATTGCGGGTCTAGAGACCCCAAGTTTTGATCAGTTTGATGACTTTATTCAGTCGTTGCCTACCACTGACCAATTGGATTATCTGGTACGCCGTGATGGCCAAGAGTTAAGCGTTTCAGCGCCTTACCCTTATCCGGTTCTGGTCAGCGGCCTGACACCTGGTTCAGCCGCGTTTGATGCCGGACTAGAAGTTGATGACGTAATTTTGAGCGTCGACAATCAGTCTTTTGCCGCGTTTTCCATGCTGCGGGAATATGTCGGTGCCTCTAAGGGTCGATCGATGGCCCTTGAAATTTGGCGCGATGGCACTGTTCTGGATATAGAATTGACGCCGCGTTCGGTTGACTTGCCACTGGCCGAGGGTGGATTTGAAACACGTTGGTTGATCGGCATATTCGGCGGGTTGCTGTTTGTACCAGAAACGTCGCGACCAGGTGTTTTTGAAGCGGTTGGTTATGGAATTAAACAAACAAACCTTATTGTGCGGTCCAGCCTTTCGGGCCTGTACCACATTGTTATCGGGTCGATATCAACCTGCAATTTGCGCGGACCAGTTGGTATTGCAGAAACCTCCGGCCAAGCCGCCAGCCAAGGATTGCTTAGCTTTATTTGGTTTGTTGCGGTTCTTTCAACGGCTGTTGGTATGCTGAACCTGTTTCCAATCCCGATACTGGACGGCGGACACCTGGTGTTTCACGCCTACGAGGCAGTGGTTGGCAGCCCGCCAAGTGATCGCGCTTTGCAGGTTATGATGGGCACCGGGTTGACGATGATCTTGGCGCTCATGATTTTTGCCCTGTCGAACGATTTCCTTTGTCCCTAAACGTGCGGCAATGGGGCGGTATCATCACTTCATCGCCTTTGTCTTGCCCCAATTGAAATCTACTTTTAAGACAATTGAACGATACAAAGGGGACGGCCATGCATGCCTTGCAATCAAGTTACCGCGGAATTTCGCTGTTGGTCGATCTGAATTGGGACCGCCTGGTATACGTGGGCACTATTGCCGTGGCGCTGTTGGTTGGCGCATACTTTGGCTCGGTCTAAGCTGGTGGATTAAGTGAATTTTTTTCCCTATACCCAATAAACCAAACCCAGACTTATTCCGAAATCATCATCTTTAACATGCAAATTGCCCCGCTGAAGGGGCGTAATTTGTTGCGCAAACATCATTGCAAAATCTGTTCTTTGAAAACCCCCTAGCAGCCTTTTGACAAGGGCTGGCAATCCCGATACTCAGATCGCAACAGGTGGTCTTTTGGATTGGGGCATATGATTAGGTTTCTGGACTTAGGGGCGAAAGTGGCCTTGCAATTCGCGGCATCGGTTCGCCATATTTTTCTGTTAGTTGTGTTAACATTTACGGTTAGCATTGCAGTTCTTGCCGGCAGCGCGGCTGCCCAGACCTACCAATTTTCGTCGATAGCTGTGCAGGGCAACCAAAACATCGAAACCGCCGCGATTTTAAATCGCGCGGATATCGCGCTTGGTTCGGTCATCTCGGCTTCGCAGCTAAATCAAGCCTATCAGCGGGTTTTGGCCAGCGGATTGTTTGAATCGGTTGATTTCCTGCCCCAAGGTGGCCGTTTGGTTATTCAGGTGGTGGAATTCAGGGCGATTAATCGCGTGAATTTTGAAGGCAATTCCAGAGTCAGTGACGAGGCGGCACTGGCTATTGTTCAGTCGCGCCAAAGGCAGGTATTCAGTCCCAGTGTGGTCGAGGCAGATGCCGCAGCCCTAACCGAAGCATACCGAAGCCAGGGGCGGCTTTCTGCAACTGTGACGCCGCAAATCATTGAACGCACCAATAACCGTGTCGACGTTGTGTTTGAAATTCACGAAGGCCGATCCGTAGAAGTCGAGCGCCTGTCGTTTGTCGGAAACCGTGAATTTTCGGATCGCCGTCTTCGTCGCGTGCTTGAAACCAAACAAGCCGGTTCTCTACGCGCGCTAATTCGCCAGGACAATTTTGTCGAAGATCGGATCCCGTTTGACAAAACCCTGCTTAGTGATTTTTACCAGTCGCGCGGATATGTTGATTTTCAAACCTTATCCGTTACGTCGGAATTTTCCCGCGAACGAAATGCGTTTTTTGTGACTTTTAACGTTCGCGAAGGGCAAAAATTTAAATTTGGGAAAACCACCACAACCAGTGAAGTCGTCGATGTTGATGCTGGTCCTTACGAAAGATTGCCGCGCATTCGGGATGGACAGGTCTATTCACCCCAAGCGGTGGACAATGCCATTGCAAGGATGGAAAAGCTGGCGCTGCAACAGGGTCAAAATCTAATTCGTGTAGATCCCCGTGTCACCCGCAACGACCGTGATCTGACGCTGGATATTGAATTTGCGCTGACCCAGGGTCCGCGTATTTTTGTTGAACGCATCGACATCGAGGGCAATGCAACAACGCTTGATCGGGTTTTACGTCGTCAGTTCAGAATTGTTGAAGGCGACCCTTTCAATCCACGGGAAATCCGCGAAGCTGCGGCGCGAATTCGGGCGCTGTCTTTGTTTTCTGAGGTAGGCGTTAACGCTCGTCAAAGTGCCGCTTCAGATCGGGTAATCGTTGATGTTGATGTTGTCGAACGTCCAACTGGTTCGCTAAGTTTCGGTGCTGGGTACAATTTTTCAACCGGCATTGCCTTTACCACGGATTTCAAAGAACGTAATTTTCTTGGCCGAGGTCAAACGCTAAATTTTGATTTCGCCGTAGGTGTTGACAATTCTAACGGTGGCATGACGTTTATCGAGCCCGCATTTCTTGGCCGGGATCTGACTTTCAGATTTAGTGGTGAATATCGCCAAACCGAATTTGATTACACCGACTATGATACCCGGCGGATCAGTTTTCAGCCGTCGTTTGAATTTCCCGTTAGTGAAAGCGGTCGTTTTGGGATCCGGTACAGAATTGCGAGCGACAAGATATTCAATGTAGATACTGATTCTTCTCCAATCCTGGCGGCTGAAGAAGCCGCCGGTACCATCAGGACAAGTTCGCTGGGATATACTTACAGCTATGATACCCGTCGCACCGGTGTTCACCCCAATACCGGAATTTTATTTCAGTTTGGCCAGGATTTTGCCGGTCTGGGCGGGAATATTGAGTATATCAAATCCACTGCCAAACTTGCGGCGGAAACACGGGTTTTGAACGAAGAGGTGACGCTGCGTGCGACCCTTGAAGGCGGCGCGCTAGATTCTTTAGGTGGCATCAGCGGATTGACAGACCGGTATTTCCTGAATTCAAACCGGTTGCGTGGGTTCGCACCTGCCGGCGTAGGGCCGCGTGATCGGGATGCCGTAAACATGGATGCTCTTGGTGGCAATTACTATGCCATGATGCGGCTGGATTCCGAGTTTCCTTTGGGCTTGCCAGAGGAGCTTGGGATAACTGGCGGCGTGTTTTTTGATATTGGGTCGGTCTGGGGTTTGGACAATACCAATGGTGGCCTGGTGGATGACGGGTTGCATTTGCGGTCAACCGCCGGCGTTTCAATTTTCATGAATACGCCCTTTGGTCCCTTGCGGCTTAACTTTTCCCGAGTCATTCAAAAGGAAACGTATGACAGCGCGCAAAACTTTGACCTGACAATCTCAACACAGTTTTAAGCAATGGCCGTCGCCAGACATATTAGTCGGATTTTTCTGGTGATATATCTGACAATTTGCGCGCAACCAATTTGGGCGCAAAATCTTGGTGTGGTCCAATCCTTGATTGTGACGGCCGACAGCGAGCTGATTTTTGGATCTACGTCAGTTGGGCAGCGCATTACCTCAAACTTAGAGGCTCAGGTGGCCGCACTTGCGGGCGAAAACATTCGGATTGCGGCTGAATTAGAAGCCGAGGAACTTGACCTAACCGAACAGCGAAAATCCATCGATCCTGCGCAGTTTCGCGAGTTAGCGCAAGAATTTGACAGCAAAGTAAAACGTATTCGAAGCGAACAAGATAACAAGCAACGTGAACTGCAACGACTAAGGGATGATGAACGTCAAACCTTTGTCGAAGTGATCGGCCCGATATTGTCTGGCATCGCGCGCGGGCATGGTGCGTTGGTCGTTCTTGAACGTCGCAATGTGCTTTTGTCGGCGGACAGTATCGATATCACCCAGGAAGTAATTGAAGCCATTGACGCTGCTTTACTAAGTGATTCTGCCGCGCCAGCAGAAGGCGGCAGCGCGGATCAGAATAAGAATTTGGATGGAATGGCCAGCGAATGACTTAGCTAACCTTGTATGCAAAGCGCCGGTTGGGTAACAAAGCAAAAACAAATGAGGCATCCTATGACCGAGCAGACGAACAGCGCTGACATTGAGTTAATTCAAAAAATTCTCCCGCATCGCTATCCGTTTCTGTTGGTTGATAAAATTCTGGATATCGACGGCAGCAAGTCCGCGACAGGAATCAAAAATGTAACCTTTAACGAACCTCATTTTCAGGGCCATTTTCCCGGTACACCGATCATGCCCGGGGTCACAATAATCGAGGCTATGGCACAAACTGCTGCGGTTATGGTTGGTAAGTCGCTGAACCTGACAGAGGGTAATTTGTTAATTTATTTCATGACAATTTCGAACGCAAAGTTTCGGCGCAAAGTCGTTCCTGGCGATGTCTTGAAATTGTATATTGAAACGTTGCGTGGTGGTTCCAAAGTCTGGAAATTCAATGGCCGGGCAGAGGTTGACGGTGAATTGGCAGCACAAGCGGAATTTACGGCGATGATGGATATCCATCAGGTTTAGCAAATGGCAATTCATCCTAATTCAGAAATCCATGCGTCCGCAGTAATCCAAGACGGTGCCAGCATCGCAGACGGATGCGTCGTCGGTGCTTTTTGTGTGATTGGCGCCGGTGTCACATTGCGGACTGGGGTACATTTGAAAAGCCACGTTGTCGTCTCTGGGCTAACTCAAATTGGTGAAGACACAGTTGTTTTTCCATTCGCGGTTATTGGTGAAAGTCCCCAAGACTTGAAATTTAAAGGTGAAAAAACCCGACTTGTGATCGGCAAGCGGAACCGTATTCGTGAGGGTGCCACGCTTAATGTCGGCACAACAGGTGGTGGTGGCATCACGAAGGTTGGTGATGATTGCCTGATTATGACCGGGGGCCATGTTGCCCATGACGCCCAGGTTGGCGACCGGGTGATCATGGCCAATCAAGCCGCGATAGCCGGACATTGCTTTGTCGAAAATGATGTCGTCATCGGCGGGCTGTCGGGCATCCATCAGTTTGTTCGGCTTGGCAAAGGGGCGATTGTGGGCGCGGTGACAATGGTTACGAACGATGTCATCCCCTACGGGTTGGTACAGGCGTCGCGCGGTACATTGGATGGGCTAAATCTTGTCGGGTTGAAACGGGCTGGGGTGTCGCGCAAAGATATCACAGCGCTGCGTGCAGCGTACCAGGCGTTGGCGCAAGGCGAAGGCGCCTTTCAGGAACGGGCCCGCAGGTTAGGTGACGAAACCGAAAGCGCCTATGTCAAAGAGATCGTTGATTTTGTACTGGCCGGTTCGGACCGGTCTTTTTTGACCCCGAGGTAGATTAAATGCTGGCATTGTTTGCGGGGGGCGGACGGCTGCCAATTGTTCTGGTAGAGCAATTGTTGGCCCAAAAGACGCCGTTCCGGGTGTTTGAATTCGTGGATAACCCGTATGAAAACCCTGACGGCCTGCCAATCACTCGAATTCAGATTGAACACATCGGCAGCGTGATAGATGGGCTTGTTACCGACGGTATCGACCAAGTTTGTTTGGCAGGGTACGTTGGCCGCCCACCACTTTTGTTGGATCAAAATGACGCGACCTCAGCGCCGTCGGTCGAACTGCTGCAAAAAGCGTTCAGTTCACCGGATGATGTTGCTATTAGGTTGATCATTTCGTTATTCACGCGACGCGGCATTCGCATTGTTGCGGCCCAGGACATTGCGCCGTTTTTGGTTCTTGATGCCGGGGTTTTTACCCAAACCAAACCCCAAGCACATCACCTGGTCAGCGCTGCATTTGGTTGGCAGGTTTTGGCAGAACAGGGCAAGTATGACAACGGTCAGGCCTCGGTAATTGCGGATGGCGCAGTTGTTGCCCAGGAAACCCCGGCAGGCACGGATGCGATGTTGACCCAACTGAGCGAAGCGAAAAATGCGATCCTGTTCAAGGGTCCAAAACCAGATCAAGACAGGCGCGTAGATTGGCCAACAATTGGGTTAAAGACCGTTGAAAGTGCTGTGGCCGCAGGGCTGGATGGCATTGTTATTCAGGCCCATGGCGTAATTGTCTTGGATCAGCAAGCAGTCATAAGTGACTGTGACAAAGCAGGAATATTCCTGTCCGCGCTGGATCGACCTTAATGCGTGTCTTTATCATCGCTGGCGAACCCTCGGGCGACAAATTGGGCGCGGCATTAATGGCCGGACTAATCGAATTAGCCGATCCAATTATCTTTGAGGGTGTTGGCGGGCCCCTTATTCAGGAACAGGGTTTGACCAGCCGGTTTGATATGTCTGAACTGTCGATCATGGGTATTGTAGAAATACTACCGAAATACCGACACCTAAAGATGCGAGTTCATCAAACTGCCCAAGCAGTTCTTGCCGCAAAACCTGACGTTTTGATCACCATTGATAGTCCCGAGTTTTGTCTGCGCGTTGCGCAGTTGGTGAAAGCATCCAGCACAATTCGCACCGTGCATTATGTCGCACCATCGGTCTGGGCTTGGCGGACAGGGCGGGCCAAAAAGATGGCCCGGTCAATCGATCAGGTTCTGGCCCTGTTACCGTTTGAACCGCCCTATATGGAAGCAGCGGGCATGCGATGCGACTTTGTGGGCCATCCGATTGTTGCCGAACACCGGTCCAGTTTAGCCGATGCAGACGAATTTCGGGCAAAATACAGATTGCTTGATGTACCGATCATCCTTGCCCTTCCCGGCAGCCGCCAAAACGAAGTGGCACGACTGGCGCCGTTATTTGGCGATACCCTGCGACGGGTGATTGCTGACAATCCAAATGCCCGCGTGGTTGTTCCCGCTGTTGCGCATATTGCCGATCTGGTTGGAGACTTGACAAAAGATTGGCCCGGAAACCCTCTGGTACTGGATCCACGAAATATCCCCGTGGCCACATCGCAAACCCTTAAGGCCACAGCATTCAAGGCCGCCGATGTCGCCCTTGCTGCTTCGGGCACGGTTTCACTGGAATTGGCGGCGGCTGGCACACCGATGGTGATCGCCTATGATATGAACCGGCTTAGCTGGCAGATTAAGTCGCGTTTGATAAATGTCGACACCGTTACGTTGGTCAATCTGGTGTCTGGCGACAAGGTTGTGCCCGAGTTTTTGGGGCCACGTTGTCGACCCGAAATGATCGCGCCTGCACTTGATGCGTTGCTGAGCGATCCAAATCAGCACAACCTGCAGCTTGCTGCGATGGCGGCTACCATGACGGCCCTTGGACAGGGAGGGGCAAACCCCGGCCTGCGCGCCGCCAAGGCGGTTTTGTCTGGCATGGACCGCTTGGACTAATCGCTACAAGTGTCCAAATACGCCCGCCAAATCGGCCAAACATCCCAATTTGAGAAATTTATTGCGCAAAATGAATATGTCCCGGATGTTACAACTCATCCAGTTCGGTAAATATCGGACGGTGAATAATTGGGGAGAGCGCAACACTATAGGGGGATAAAATGAAGAAACTTACGCTTGCGGTGATCGTGTCGCTTGGCCTGACAGCGGCCTGTGAGCCATATGTTGGTGATTCCTTTCCAGGAAGCGCAAGCAGCGCATCGTCTTTGGGGTCCAATGGGCTGCTTTATGGTCTTTTGGGTGTTGCTGTGCTGTTGGCCGTAAAAGACGGCCACCCTAATAACCCTTAGCCTCAGCTGTGTGTTTGGAATATTTATTAAGTGGTGCCAGCAAGATGCCGGCACCACCGATATCGTATCAACCGCGCCAAATCCAACCGCCGCCAAATATTTGGCTGCCGTCCAGATCGTAAAATACGCAGGCCTGCCCGGGGCTAACGCCTTCTTCTGGTACCAGCAGTTCAACGACGGCTTCTGTGGCACTAAGCGGGCGAATTGTTGCTTCGCGTGGCGGACGGGTTGAACGGACTTTTACACCCATTTGCCATTCTGTGCGGCTTTCAAAAGGTTCTGGCCCCAACCAGTTAATTTCGCGTACCGGCACGGTGTGGGTGGTTAGCATGTCTTTTGGGCCAACAATCACTTGCCGTGTATCGACGTCCAGCTTGACCACATATAGCGGATCAGCCAAACCACCAATGCCAAGGCCGCGACGTTGGCCTACCGTGTAGTGAATCACACCTTTATGCTGGCCCAGAACCGCACCGTTGATATCGACGATATCCCCTGGATCAGCAGCACCGGGGCGAAGTTTTTCAATCACGGCGGCATAGTTCCCATTTGGCACAAAGCAGATGTCTTGGCTGTCAGGCTTGTCGGCAACTGACAATCCGTACTTGGTGGCCAGGGCACGGGTTTCGGCTTTGCTTTTCAGATGCCCCAGGGGGAACCGCAAATAGTCCAGCTGCGCGCGCGTTGTGGAAAACAGGAAATAACTTTGGTCCCGTGTTGCGTCAGCCGCCGAATGCAGTTCGGCGCCCGTTGCGCCTGTTTTTCGCTGAATGTAATGTCCGGTTGCCATGCAGTCAGCATCAAGATCACGCGCGGTTTGCATAAGATCCTGAAATTTCACCCGTTCGTTGCAGCGGATGCAAGGCACTGGGGTTGCGCCCGCCAGATAGCTGTCGGCAAATTCATCGATCACCGCGTCGCGGAAGACATTTTCGTAATCCAGAACGTAATGCGGAAAGCCCATTTCTTCGGCAACGCGTCGTGCGTCGTGAATATCGCGCCCGGCACAACAGGCCCCAGACTTTGCGAAAGCCGCGCCATGATCGTATAATTGCAGCGTGATACCCACAACATCATAGCCTTCGCGGGCCAATTCTGCGGCGACAACCGAACTGTCAACGCCTCCAGACATTGCAACAACCACCCGAGTCTTGGCCGGTGTTTTTGCAAAACCCAGTGAATTCAAAGTGTTAATTTCATCGTCAAGCGCCATTTGATCCGCCTTATCATTGATCCATCGGAATATAGGAAAATCCTAACTACTCTCAAGGGGTGGTTTCATTTTGCATTAACCCTGATCGCGCAATCTGCCCAGGTGTGAACGAGGGGTAAGGAAATGAACTTGAAGAAGATCGAAGGCCCAAGGGCGGTAACATTGAAGGATGGTACCGTTATGACCCAGGCGGATTTGCCGCCCAAATCAACCCGGCGGTGGGTGACCAGCCGCAAAACTGCCGTGGTGAAAGCAGTCCGGATCGGCCTGATTACAGACAAAGATGCCTATGAGCGTTTGGGGCTTAGCCAAGAAGAACTAAACCAATGGGTTTGTGCGGTGCACACGTTTGGCGAAGTTGCGTTAAATGCCACATCTGTTCAAAGGTATAGACAACTCTAAATTGCAAGTGGTATTTTTTAAGCTTGGTAACGAGCAGTTAACCATTCCTGTTCAAAGTGAAACCTGAAGAACGGATTGAAGCGGAGAAATTAATATGCGCGTTTTGTTGGTTGAAGATGACCCAACCACGTTTAAAAGTATCGAATTGATGCTGACCCATGCGAACTTGAACGTATACTCAACCGACCTGGGTGAAGAAGGGATCGATCTGGCTAAGCTATACGATTATGACTTGATCCTGCTTGACCGTAATTTGCCTGACATGAATGGCCACGACGTGCTGCGCCAATTGCGTCTGGCAAGGATTGAAACACCTATCCTTATTTTGTCTGGTGAAGACGAAGCCGAAAATAAAATTAAGGGTTTTGGTTGTGGTGCAGATGATTATTTGACGAAACCATTTCATCGCGAAGAATTGGTGGCGCGTATTCACGCCATCATCCGCTGATCCAAGGGCCATTCACAATCTGTGATCAGTACCGGCTCGATCGAGGTTAATTTGGATGCCAAGACGGTTGGATCAAACGGAAAACCGGTGCACTCGGCGGGCAAAGAGTATCTGATGTTGGAATTGCTGTCGCTGCGCAAAGGCACAACCCTGACAAAAGAGATGTTTTTGATTCATCTCTATGGCCGTATGGACGAGCCCGAGTTGAAAATTATTGATGTCTTTATTTGCAAGCTTCGCAAGAAACTTAGCCAAGCAACGGGCGGTGAATCTTATATCGAGACGGTTTGGGGCAGGGACTATATATTACGCGACCCTGACCCTGTTGACCTTGATCATCAAATAGCAGCGGGCGCATAGCCGATAATATATACGGTGTCGCGCCGAATTCCGGACCATTTTTCGGCGCGATGCGTTCACTTCTATACGAATGGATTCTTTGCCATCCTTAAAATAGATTAAACGGTTTGCCCTAAGTAACGCTGCTTCATGGTCTGGACCTCATCCTGTCGGCCACCTATCAATCAACAGGGAATGATAGGAGACGCCGATGCCCAACCCGCCAGATGCCAGCCATGCCGTTGCGGTCTTTAAGCTGACCAAAACTGCTGCGCGTCTGGAACTTGCCCATCTGACCAAAGAACTAGAACGCGCAAATGCAGCATATCATACAGATGATGACCCAGAATTGTCAGACGCTGAATATGACGCAGCGAAACGCCGTTTGCTAGAAATTGAAACACATTTTCCGCGCCTTACGTCGGCCAGCAGTCCAAGCAAAAAGGTTGGCGCACCCGTTCGACGGGGGTTTGCAAAAGTCACCCATGAAATGCGGCTATTGTCGCTGTCGAATGCATTTGATGCTGCCGATGTGGCCAGTTTTGACGAATCTATTCGCAAGTTTCTTGGATTGGGCGAAACGATTGTGGCCTATACTGCGGAACCAAAAATCGATGGTTTGTCATTGTCTCTGCGTTATGAAAACGGACAATTGGTGCAAGCAGCCACGCGTGGCGACGGCCAGGTGGGTGAAAACGTTACCGCCAATGCCCGCACAATCCGTGATGTCCCACAAAAATTAACCAACGCTTCGGATGTGCTGGAGGTTCGGGGCGAGGTTTATATGGACCGTCGCGATTTTGACGCGCTTAATGTTCTGCAGCGACAAAAGGGCGAAAAAGCATTTTCCAATCCGCGCAACGCCGCGGCTGGATCATTGCGTCAACAGGACCCTGCGATTACACGCGCGCGCCCATTACGGTTTTTTGCCTATGCCTGGGGCGTCGTGACAAAGCCCTTGGGTGACACCCAGACCGCAGCGATCGCGCAGCTAAAACAATTGGGTTTCCAAACCAATCCCCTGACTGAATTTTGCACCGGGCCTGATGCTTTGCTAAAGCACTATGACCGCATTCAGAATGCGCGGGCGGATCTGGGCTATGACATTGACGGCGTGGTTTACAAAGTTGATGACCTGGATTGGCAAAACCGCCTTGGGTTTCGGTCGACAACGCCCAGATGGGCAACGGCCCATAAATTTCCGGCTGAACTGGCCTGGACTTGGCTGGAAGCGATCGACATTCAAGTCGGCCGAACCGGCGCGTTGTCGCCCGTGGCGCGGCTAAAACCTGTAACTGTTGGCGGCGTAGTTGTGTCAAACGCAACCCTGCACAACCAAGATTATATCGCCGGACGAGATTCCAGGGGCGCCGAAATCCGTGATGGCAAAGACATACGTGTTGGCGATT
>CAXMPY010000032.1:0-17185 GCA_964195275.1 uncultured Paracoccaceae bacterium | reverse complement strand
GAAACGCTGGTGCCGTTCCAGATGTTTAGCAGTGCCTGAGAAAACAGCGGTGCGATTGGTACGATCCGAATGTTCTTGGCGGATTTCACCGCTTTGGTTGGTTCAATCGAGTCGGTAATAACCAGACTTTTCATCACCGAATTTGTAACCCGCTCAATTGCCGGGCCGGACAACACGCCGTGGGTAATATAGGCATGCACTTCGCGGGCACCCTGTTGGATCAAAACTTCCGCAGCGTTGCATAGGGTTCCGGCTGTATCGACAATATCGTCAACGATGACACAGCTTTTATCTTTAACATCACCAATCACGATCATTTCGGCAATTTCGCCGGGCTTGCCACGGCGCTTGTCGACGATCGATAACGGGCAGTTGATCCGCTTGGCTAGTTCGCGTGCCCGCGCAACGCCGCCAACATCTGGCGACACAATCATCAGGTCGGCTTTGTTACCATTAAAGTGATGTTCGATATCCAGTGCAAACACCGGCGAGGCATAAAGGTTATCAACCGGAATATCGAAAAAGCCCTGAATTTGCGCCGCGTGCAGATCCATCGTCAATACGCGTTCGATCCCTGCCTCGCAAATTAGATTGGCCACCAGTTTGGCTGAAATGGGTGTGCGGGCTTTGGTGCGCCGATCCTGACGTGCGTAACCAAAATAGGGAATTACCGCCGTGATCCGCGCCGCCGACGATCGCTTTAGGGTGTCTGCTATAATTAACAATTCCATCAAGTTATCATTTGCCGGGTTCGACGTTGGCTGGATAATGAACATATCCTCACCGCGGACGTTTTCGTACACTTCGACAAAGATTTCCTGATCGTTAAATTGCTCGACCCGGGCATCCACCAGACCGACATTAACCCCGCGATGCATGGATAACCGGCGGGCCATGGCCTTGGCCAATGGACGATTGGCATTTCCGGATATAAGCTTAGGTTCGATGACGGTGGGCATGGCAGCTTCCCCGGTCTTAAATGTAACAAAAGCGTGTCGTTGACACCGCTTATCACCCCGCTACGATCTTGCAAACATCCTGTGAGGACTGAGAGAGAAAAATGCCAAATATTGACTACTTTTTTGCAACCATTTCACCGTTTACGTATTTTGCCGGTGATCGGCTTGAGAAGATCGCAAAACTGCATGGTGCAAGCGTCACCTACAAGCCACTGGATCTGATGGGTTTGTTTGCCCGAACGGGTGGCGCCGCGCTTGGGGATCGGCACGTATCCCGGCAGGAATACCGCATGCAGGAATTAATCAGAAACTCAAAATTTACGGGTTTGCCGTTTAATCCCAAGCCGGCGTTTTTTCCGGTTAATCCGGCACCTTCGTCCTACGCTGTCATTGCGGCCCAAACCGCTGGTGGTGGCGATGTGGGGGCATTGGTTCAGTCTTTCCTTCGTTCAGTTTGGGCTGATGATCGCGATATCGCGGATGATGGGGTAATCCAGGATTGTTTGCAAAAGGCCGGTTTTAATCCGGCGCTGGCCGATAGCGGCATGTTGGCCGGGGCAGAAACTTATGCCGCAAATCTGGAAGAGGCCGTTAGTCGCGGTGTTTTTGGTTCACCTTTTTATGTGACTGATAGTGACCAACGGTTTTGGGGGCATGACCGGCTGGATCAGCTGGATGCCAGTCTTGCCAGTACAATTTAGGTCGACAAAACTGCCAACAGTTGGTCGATTTCTACGTCTGTTGTTGACCAACTGCAGACCATTCTTGCGTTAAGCATTTCATCGTCGTCGCCTTCAAGCGAAGTGCCAAACGGTGCCAAAGAATAAACCGCGCCAGCCGCCATTGCGGCGCGATGTTTGGCACGTGTTGCACTAATGAACAGCATGTTTGCGTCGGTCGGGCAGGCAATATTTACGCCGTCAATTTTGCCCAAGCCCTGTGCCAGTCGGGCGGCCCGGTCATTCGCCATTCGCGCGGTATCCAACCAATGGTCGTTGGTTAGGTATGCTTGCATTTGTACGGATAAATACCGATGTTTTGACAACAAATGGCCGCCACGTTTCCGGCGAAGTTCAAATTCCCAGGATTTATCCGGGTCGAACATGATGACGGCCTCGACCCCCATCAGGCCATTCTTGGTGCCGCCGAATGACAAAACATCAACGCCAGATTTCCAGGTCATTTCGGCGGGGTTGCAGCCGATTTTGGCCAATGCGTTCGCAAACCGTGCACCATCCATATGAAATGGTAGATCAAATTCTTTCGCAACGGATGATAACGCTGCGATTTCTTCGCAGGTGTAGACCGTTCCCATTTCGCTGGTATTTGTTACGGATAGGGCCCCACGCTGGTATGTGTGAACGTCGCCAACAGGCGTACTTTGAACAGCCGCCCTAAGGGTCTCGGGCAATAGTTTACCGTTTTCGCCTTCCAGCGCCATCAACCGCGCCCCGCCAGAATAAAATTCAGGCGCGCCGCATTCGTCGTTGCTGATATGGGATGCTTGATGGCAATAAATCACATCCCAGGCGTCTACATATGTCGCCAATGCCAATGAATTGGCGGCACTGCCGGTTGTTACAAGGTAAACCGCCGCTGTTGGCGCCTCGAACAAATCGCGTATTTGTTGGCGAACACGGTCCATGATTAAATCATCACCGTACGAAGTCGCAAAACCAGTGTTTGCGCCTACCAGTGCATCCATGATTTTTGGATGTACGCCAGATGTGTTGTCTGAGCCGAAATTCATGTGTCTGGTTCCTCAATCAGATAATTGTCCCAGTCATCTTCGTCGACCTCAAATTCAGGAACTGTCCAGCCCTGAACCGAAATACCAGCTGTGTGAACTGAATTTGTGTCGCCCGATATCAACGGATGCCAGTCATATAACGGGCGCCCTTCGTACAGCAATCGGTATGCGCAAGTGTCTGGAATCCAGTGCAGATGTTTGGGCAAGTTTTTAGGCGTTAAAAATATGCATTCTGGCACGAATTGCAGGCGATTTTCGTACTGCCCGCAGCGGCACGTTTCACCATCCAGCAACCGACATGCAACCCGCGTTTGGGCAATTTCACCAGTATCAGGGTCTTCCAGTTTGTTCAAACAGCAGCGCCCGCAACCATCGCACAACGCTTCCCATTCAGTGGGCGTCAGTTTGTTCAACTTGACGGTTTCCCAGAATTTGGGGCGCATACCATCGCGTTTTATCGGATCCCTCATGTGCTGTCAGACCGTTGCCAGAATTGCGCGCGCCTGTGCGCAATCCTGATCCATCTGTGCGACCAGTGCTTCTAATCCGTCAAATTTGGCTTCAGCACGCAGGTAGTCGACGAATGCAATCGACAAATGTTCACCGTACAGATCGCCGGAAAAATCAAAAATGAATGTTTCAAGATTTGGTTTGTTTTCACCAAACATCGGGCGCACACCGACCGATGCGGCACCGTCATATTGGCCTTTGTGGGGGCCGGTCAGAACATCTACTTTGACCGCGTAAATGCCGAATTTCGGCGGGTGCAGCCGATTGATCGACATATTTGCGGTTGGGTATCCCAGTTCACGACCCCGTTGATCGCCGCCAAAAACCTCGCCGTCAATTCGGTGCCAATGGCCCAACATTGCTGCCGCGTCGCGTGGACGGCCTTGGGCCAGTGCCGCACGGATCGCCGTTGAAGATACTTCCTGACCGTCATTCTGAACCAGATCAACGATTGTCACGCCAAAACCATATGTTTGCCCAAAAGATTTTAGGTCTTGGGCATCGCCACCCCGGTTCTTGCCGAATTGAAAATCGGCACCGACGACGACATGGGATAGGCCCAATCCATCACACAAAACGTCACTGGCAAACTGTTCTGCAGTCAGCCCGGCCAGTACCGCGTCAAACGGCAGCTGGTACAGGCGGTCAACACCAAGTTTTTCAAATCGGTGTTCGCGGGTTTCAGCATTCATCAGTCGAAAATGGGGGGCGTCAGCTGCAAAATGTTCACGCGGGTGCGGTTCAAAAGTGACAATACCCAAATGCGTGTTGGTTGCTTTGGCCCGCGTGCGGGCAATATCCAGCGTCGCCAAATGGCCTAAATGCACGCCATCAAAATTGCCGATCGCAGCGCAAGCCGCGCGATCATCACTTTTTAACCCGCTCCAGAAATTTAGTGTTCGCATTTAGCCCCGACGGGGCCATGCCCGCGTTAGTCGAATTTCCGACTTGGCGCCAGAACCAGCGCTTCGCCCTTTAGAACGACCGTATCACCCACTGCGCAGTGACAATCAAGGCTGACCCGGCGACGCGAATGATCAATCTCGCGCACCACAACTTCGGCGAAAACCATGTCGCCCGGGCGCACTGGGGCTAGAAATTTCAGCGTCTGTCCTAGATAGACCGTGCCATGCCCCGGTAGCTGTTCACCAATTACCGCCGAAATCAAGCCAGCGGTCAGCATCCCGTGGGCAATGCGACCTGCGAAAATAGTGTCTTGGGCATAGGCGTCGTCCAGATGAACCGGATTATAATCTGTCGAAATTTCCGCAAAAAGTTCGATATCCCGATCGGTTATCTGCTTTCGCAAATACCGACGCATGCCGATCTCTAGTTCTTCGATACAGATGGTTCCGCGAGGCATATTGTCCAGCATTGCTTTCGAATCCCGTGGGAATTGTTGCAGTGCAGCATAACGATTTTGATGTTTCGCGCAATCGGCGTTGAAACTTATTTACAAATTGAAACAGTTGTACGCAATTATGTTACTTTGTAGATCGCTAGTTGCTTATCAGCGCAGCTGCGTAATCGTATAAGTCGGCGTAATTTTTTCGCGATCAAAAAAACTGTTCAGGGCGTCCAGGTTAGGATTATTGGGATCATCACCAAATTCACCTGCGGCCAGACCACCTGTTATAAACAGTGTATCCAACCCATCGCCCAGCCCACCCAGAATATCTGTTCGTATCCCGTCACCGACGCATAGAATGCGATCGTTATCCGCGCCACGGGCGGTGATTATCCTGTTGCGGGCCAATTCATAAATCGGCGGATGTGGTTTGCCAAAATACAGGCTTTGGCCGCCCATCTCGGTGTAAAGCGCAGCGATTGCCCCGGCACAATAAATGCGTTGATGGCCCCGATCCACCTGGAGATCAGGATTGGTACACAGCAGTGTCAGACCCTTTTGTTTGGCGTATAGCAAAGTTGCCCGATAATCTTCAGGCGTTTGTGAACCATCGTCAAACAGACCTGTGCAAACGATGCCTTCTGCCTGTTCCAGCGCCACCCGTTCAATTTTATTGATATCTGAACTGGCCGGTAACTCGTTGAAAAAGCTCAAATCTCTTTCCGGTCCAATATGAAACACCTGCATTCCGGCAAGCCCGGCAAGCATCGCCGTTTGCGACGCGTCACCGGACGATGTGACGTCATCATAGGCATTCCTGGGAACACCGATTTCGTCCAGTTGTGCCCAGACCGACCCCGCAGGTTTCGGTGAATTGGTCATCAGCATGACATAGCCGCCACCGTTGCGAAATTTTTGCAACGCCGTGACCGCGCTTGCGAACGGCTGAACGCCATCGTGAAGACACCCCCATAGGTCGCAGTAAAGGACGTCGTAATTTTCTGAGATGTCGGTAAGTGAATTTATCATTGAGAAACTAATCCAAAACGCTGGTCAAATCTGTTTGGTAGGCAAATATCGCCGGGGTTCCACCGGTGTGCAGAAACGTGACGTGTTGGCCCGGTTTGATTGTGCCGGTGTTGACGTGGTGGATAAGCCCGGCCATTGCCCGACCGCTATAAACAGGATCCAGCAGCAACGCTTCTGACCGGGCGGCAAATTTGATGGCATCAGCAACACTTGCGTTCAACTGGCCGTACCCCGGTGCCAGGTTGGTGTCATCAAGCTGCACATCGGATGCCGCCACATTAGCGGTATCGCCCAACAATGCGCTGATTTCCCGGGCGCGGCGAATGATCCGGGCGCGCTGTTGTTCGGCGTCACGGCGCACGCAAATTCCCAGCACGGAAACGTCCCAGCCAATGGCGCGGGCACCGGCCAGAAAACCGGCATGTGTCAGTCCGCTACCGGACGGGATGATAACGTGGTCGGGCATGTGCCCGAGGTGTTGATATTGCAGCCAGGTTTCAACAGCCGCGGCTGCGTAGCCTAGCCCACCTAGTGGCGGATGCTCGATGCCAAGATGAACGACATAAGGATTCCGGCCTTTGGCGCGCATTTCATCCGCCACTTGATCGAGATTGGCATCAGCGGCGGCTTCGTTATTCCCGGTGAGGAAATGGAGGATCTCGGCGCCCATCAGCTGGTTTAGCAGCACGTTGCCCGAGGTTTTGTAGGTCTCGTCATTCCTCGGAACCCGGTTTTCCATTTGCACTACGGGGTGCATGCCAAGTTGCCGGGCAGCAGCAGTGCAGGTGCGGGTAAAATTGGACTGGACAGCACCCGTGATCAGTACGGTGTCCGCCTCCATCTCGACCGCTGGACCAAGATAGTATTCCAACTGACGAACCTTGTTACCACCCATGGCCAGTGGGAAATTATCATCGCGTTTGGCGTCCAGCTTGATACCCAATTCGGTACTTACGTTTGGCAAGGGTGCCAGCGGGGTCGGCGCATTGGTCAGTGGCGCGCGCGGGTGATTGCCCAGATCGGGCAGTTTTTGTATCAGCGATTGGAAATGGTAATTCATAGCTTGAGTTTAGGCTCAATATACCAAGTTTGGAACTAACTGTTTTTTGCGGCCCATACATCATGAATACTCGGACGCGAGCGAGGGCGCCTGAACCATACAAACATGCTGGACAGAAAAGCCCCTGCGGTCTATAGGGGCGGGCGCTCGCTGTTTCTGCGGGCGCAGTTTATTAGAACGGCTGGCCCCTTCTGGGGCCGGCCAATGGGCCACAAAAGGTCGTTGGAAACTAGCAGGGAAGCGAAACATGGAAATCATACCACCGATCCTAGGGCTCGTGGGCCTCATCGTGGCATTTATTCTTTACGGTATGGTCATGCGGTATCCAGAGGGGAATGATGCGGTCAAAAAGATCGGTGACCAGATCCACGAAGGCGCAATGGTGTTTATGCGTCGTGAATACACAATCCTTGTTTTGTTTCTGGCAGTACAAGTCATCCTGACGTTTGTCTTTTTGGACTCAAGTGTGGGGGTCGCGGTGATCGTTGGCGCGGTGTCCAGCTCTATTGCGGGCTGGATAGGGATGTACTCGGCCACAAAGGCTAACGTGCGCACAGCAACGGCCGCACAGACAGATGGTGCTGCGTCGGCTCTAACGGTCGCTTTTTTCGGCGGTTCGATTATGGGTCTTTGCGTCGCTTCGCTTGGCCTGATTGGCCTTGGCGGCCTCTATTGGTTCCTGGGCGGCGACGCGCACTCGTTGGAAGGCTTTGGGATGGGTGCCTCAACGGTTGCACTCTTTAGCCGTGTCGGCGGTGGTATCTTTACCAAAGCCGCAGACGTAGGCGCTGATCTGGTTGGTAAGATCGAAGCAGGTATCCCCGAGGATGACCCGCGCAACCCCGGCGTAATTGCTGACAACGTTGGTGACAACGTTGGCGACGTGGCTGGAATGGGTTCCGACATATTTGAAAGTTATTGCGGTGCGATGATTGCCACAATTGCAATCGCTGCCACGCTGGTCAGCACCGTTGGCGAGGAGGTCGCCCAGTCGATGATGTTCCTGCCTTTGGCTCTTTCAGCAACCGGCCTGATCGCCTCGATAATCATGATATTCGTTGTTCGAACCCAATCGACAAAATCTCCGGCGGCCGCCTTGCGAACCGGTACATTGGGTGCGCCAGTTCTGTTTCTTGCCGCCGCGTACTACGTAATCCAGTCTCTTGGCCTTGATGTGAACATCTGGCTTGCGGTGATTTCGGGCGCGGCCGGCGGTGTCGCCATTGGTCTGATTACCGAATACTACACATCTTCGACACCGGTATTGAAGATCGCCGCGGCGGGTGAAACCGGCCCTGCCACGGTCATGATCACTGGTCTTGCCGTTGGTATGCAGTCGGTTGTCCTGCCACTCCTTTGCCTTGCAGCCATTGTATATGTTTCGACTGAGCTTGCCGGCCTTTACGGTGTTGGCGTCGCTGCTGTTGGAATGTTGGCTACAGTCGGCATTACAATGGCTATCGACGCCTACGGCCCGGTCGCAGACAACGCTGGCGGCATTGCTGAAATGGCTGAGATGGGGCCTGAGGTTCGTGAAATTACAGACAGCCTGGATGAGCTTGGCAACACAACAGCGGCCATTGGAAAAGGCTTTGCAATTGGCGCGGCGGCCCTTGCCGCACTGGCTATTATAGCGGCCTTTGTCCAGACCATATCGGCAGCTAACGAAAGTTTCATGCTACGTCTTGATGATCCGCTGGTTCTGGTTGGTATCTTCATTGGCGGCACGATCCCGTTTCTTGTGGCCTCGATCACGATGACTGCCGTTGGCGACGCAGCCTTTGAAATGATCAATGAGATACGTCGCCAATTCAGAGAGATCCCTGGCCTGATGGAAGGCACAGCAGAGCCCGACAGTGCCAAATGCGTGGACATAGCGACTTCGGCCGCGCTGAAGCGTATGGTTTTGCCGGGTATCATCGCTGTTCTGGCACCCCCGGTTGTCGGAATCGGTATCGGGCCGGAAGCCCTGGGTGGCATGCTGGCCGGCGCGCTTTTGGGATGTGTTCTGATGGCCCTGATGATGGCAAACGCAGGCGGTGCTTGGGATAACGCGAAAAAGCATGTCGAAAAGGGCAACTTTGGTGGCAAAGGGACGGATTGGCACGCAGCCGTCGTTGTCGGTGATACAGTGGGTGATCCGTTCAAGGATACTTCCGGTCCATCGATGAACATTCTGATCAACGTAATGGCAATCGTCAGCCTGGTTATCGCGCCGCTGCTTTAAGATCAGCGAACGGGAAATGAATTTCGGGCCCGGAAAACTCGGGCCCTACTTGATGCTGCGACCGATGGCTGCATTCCGGGCAGTAACGTAGTGAAATCTCAAATTCATTCAAATGGAAGTCTATGATGAACCTCGACGCAATTCCAATCGGTGAAAATCCGCCTGAAGATATCAACGTGGTCGTTGAAGTCCCGATCGGAGGGGAGCCGATTAAGTATGAGCTCGACAAAGCCTCGGGTGCGCTGTTCGTGGACCGGTTCCTCTACACGCCCATGCGGTATCCCGGGAACTACGGATTTGTCCCGCATACTCTGTCTGACGACGGCGACCCGATCGATGTTTTGATTGCAAACACGCGTCCTCTGGTGCCCGGATGCGTCATATCCTGCCGACCGGTTGGCGTTTTGGTCATGGCCGATGAAAAGGGCCAAGACGAAAAAATCGTCGCGGTTCCGTCCAACGCAATTACCCTGCGTCACGAAAACGTCCATGATTTCTCAGACTTACCCGAAATCACCCGTCTCCAGATCAACCACTTTTTTGAACACTATAAGGATTTGGAACCCGGCAAATGGGTCAAAGTGGATGAATGGGCAGATGCGGATCGCGCCAAGCAGATGATCACAGACGCGATTTCTCGGGCGACCTAACAAACCGGTCAGCAGGGTCTGTTTTGTGACTTTGTGGTCCTGAGGAGGTCCAGATTGGCTTGTCAGCGACATGCAGTGGCTTTAGTTTGGGCACATGGCCAAGCCGAAAGAAACCGAGTTATACCAGCCTGTAAAGGCGTTTTTGCGAGCGCAGGGATATGCGGTTAAATCCGAGATTGGCGCACTGGATGTGATGGCAGTGCGCGGTGATGAGGACCCGGTTATTGTTGAATTGAAGACTGGATTTTCGCTGTCGCTTTTCCATCAGGCGGTGGATCGTAAGGGCATTTCGGACGACGTTTATATCTGCGTGCCAAGGGGAACGGGGCGCAAATATTACCTTAACTTAAAGGAAAATATGCGCCTTTGTCGCAGGCTTGGGATTGGATTGCTAAGCGTGCGGCTGCGCGATGGGCTTGTCGAGGCGCATTGCGATCCGGGACCCTACCGGCCGATCAAATCTAAAAAACGCAAGGGGCGGTTGTTGCGGGAGTTTCAGCGCCGGGTGGGAGACCCGAACTCGGGTGGGCAAACACGGGTTGGTCTGGTGACAGCCTATCGGCAGGATGCGCTGCTTTGTGCTAGATTTTTAAAGGAAAATGGTGCCCACAAGGGAGCAGTGGTTGCGAAAGTCACTCGGGTTGAGATGGCCACCCGGATCATGGCGACAGACCACTATGGCTGGTTTGAAAGGGTGTCCCAGGGGGTCTATCAGGTGACGCCGAAGGGGTTGGATGGAATTGCCGATTATACTTGCTGTAGCCGCACCAGCCCGCTGTAAGCAGGTTCATGGTTAACGGGATGATTTTGTCCGGAAAATCAGTATCAGAATTTCATCGGAAATCCATTGGAGTTCTATCGGACCCAAAAGGGCTAATTTACAGGGTTAATTGGGCGTTCAGTGGGTTGAGCCTGTGGATAGCAAATCACTGATCCGCGCAATTGGGTATGAAATAGCCAAAGACAGTATCGCTGTGAGCAACAGAAATATAAAATCACTGTTTGTTTGAATTCCGCCAGCTCAAAAATGCTTGACCGGGAAATCATGCGTGAGATAGAGCGGCAACGTTTTTTGACATAGAGACTCCAAATTATGTGAACGTGATGGTGCCACCGCAAAGAACGCCAACGACATAATGATACCGATTGAAGTCGTGATGGCGCGGTAAACAACTCCCGGAGTCTCAAAAGGCTTTACTGAATAAGGACGCGAGCCCCAAAGCCATCGTATGTCAACCTGGTCAGAGATTAAAAACGCGGCGCAAATAATTGAGATAAACCATACACAGTGTTGAAGGCGGTATCGTGGCATGGCTTGGAGAAAACGTTTGCCATAAAGGTGCCCAAACAGGAATGCTGGAAAAAACACGAAGGTTCATGAGATACTGAATCCGAGTCCGATATTATTGGCAAAGCCAGCCACCAACGCAGCACTGACGCTTAAAATGAATGGGTGAGTTAGCCTTACCGCCAGTGAAAAAAAATTTCCATGTCATGAGGCTAATTATAAACCAGATGATCCATACCGGAATATGAATTAACGATTCCCGTTTTGGTGCGAAATATTCTAGTGCCAAAATATAAGACCTGAAAAACAAGAAAGGGAATTGGAAGCTGCCGAATTATCGTGAGCACTTCTTTTGCCTCAAGTTTCGACTTGGCGAATATGCCGCTGATCATGACAAATGCTGGAATGTGAAAAGTATAGATTGAGAAGTATAAGCAACCGTTTAAGCCCTTGCTCTCGAGTAAAGACCCCTGGGGCCAAAAATTGGCACAATCCGCGGCGAAACTGTTAGAGTTCGTTTTTCCATCAAATTAACTTGCAACCCGTTGACTCAAGCCGCCAACACCCCTAAATCCCATCCGTTGTCACTCGGACTACCCGAGTGCTAACGGAAACAGAAACTGAACGAGGAGCGTTCACAAATGGCATTCACACCATTGCATGACCGTGTTGTGGTTCGTCGCACTGAAGGCGACGAAAAAACAGCTGGCGGGTTGATTATTCCTGACAGTGCAAAAGAAAAACCCGCCGAAGGCGAAATTATCTCAGTTGGGGCAGGCGC
The DNA here is from genome assembly GCA_964195275.1 of uncultured Paracoccaceae bacterium. Taxonomy (GTDB): domain Bacteria; phylum Pseudomonadota; class Alphaproteobacteria; order Rhodobacterales; family Rhodobacteraceae; genus NVTR01. The sequence goes on along the minus strand of CAXMPY010000032.1, from coordinate 5,583 downwards.
CCGCGACGAAGACGGCAAGCGCGTATCTATGGACGTCAAAGCCGGGGATATGATCCTGTTTGGCAAATGGTCTGGCACCGAAATCACCCTGGACGGTGAAGAACTGTTGATCATGAAAGAAAGCGACATCATGGGCATTATTGCCTAAGTCACTTTGCTAAGTTTAATTCAGACGACAAGGAGCAAGCATAATGGCTGCTAAAGACGTCAAGTTTAGTACAGATGCCCGCAACCGGATGCTGAAAGGCGTGAACACGCTGGCAGATGCGGTGAAGGTAACACTCGGCCCCAAGGGTCGTAATGTCGTTCTCGACAAATCCTTTGGCGCACCGCGCATCACCAAAGATGGTGTAACCGTTGCCAAAGAAATCGAACTGGAAGACAAGTTCGAAAACATGGGCGCGCAGATGGTGAAAGAAGTCGCCAGCCGCACCAATGACGAAGCCGGTGACGGCACCACGACCGCAACAATTCTGGCGGCTGCCATCATCAAAGAAGGCATGAAGTCGGTTGCAGCTGGCATGAACCCGATGGACCTCAAGCGCGGTGTCGATCTGGCAACTGCGAAAGTTGTTGCGTCGATCAAGTCGGCTTCGCGCCCGGTTAGCGATTCGGCTGAAGTTGCTCAGGTTGGAACGATCTCAGCAAATGGTGAATCAGACATCGGCGAGCAAATTGCTGACGCGATGCAGAAAGTTGGAAACGAAGGTGTAATAACCGTCGAAGAAAACAAAGGCCTGGTCACGGAAACTGAAGTCGTTGAAGGCATGCAGTTTGACCGCGGTTACCTGTCACCTTACTTTGTGACTAATCCGGACAAAATGATTGCAGATCTCGAAGACTGCATGGTTCTTTTGCACGAGAAAAAGCTTTCTTCGCTGCAGCCAATGGTGCCACTGTTGGAAACTGTTATTCAGTCCGGCAAGCCACTTTTGATCATTGCTGAAGATGTTGAAGGCGAAGCTTTGGCAACGCTGGTTGTCAACAAGCTGCGTGGAGGTCTGAAAATCGCGGCAGTCAAAGCACCTGGTTTCGGCGATCGTCGCAAAGCAATGCTGCAGGACCTCGGAATTCTGACCGGTGGTCAGGTTATCTCTGAAGATCTGGGCATGAAGTTGGAAAACGTGACTATCGACATGCTGGGTTCAGCTAAGAAAATCACCATCACCAAAGATGAGACTACGATCATCGACGGCAATGGCGAAAAAGCTGAGATCGAAGCACGGGTCACACAGATCCGTCAGCAGATCGAAGAAACCACGTCTGACTATGACAAGGAAAAACTGCAAGAACGTGTGGCCAAACTGGCCGGCGGTGTTGCCGTTATCCGCGTTGGTGGCATGACCGAAATGGAAGTGAAAGAGCGTAAAGACCGTGTTGATGACGCTCTGAATTCGACCCGTGCGGCCGTGCAAGAAGGTGTTGTCGTTGGTGGTGGTGTTGCCCTGATGCAGGGTGCCAAGGCACTTGAAGGTGTTAAGGGTGAAAACTCTGACCAAGATGCTGGTGTTGGTATCGTTCGTCGTGCGCTGGAAGCGCCACTTCGTCAGATCGCTGAAAATGCGGGTGTTGACGGTGCGGTTGTTGCTGGCAAAGTTCGCGAAAGCGACGATGCGGCATTTGGCTTTAACGCACAGACCGAAGAGTACGGTGACCTGTTCAAAGCTGGCGTCATTGACCCAGCCAAGGTTGTTCGTACTGCGCTGGAAGATGCGTCTTCCATCGCTGGCCTCTTGATCACAACCGAAGCTATGGTTGCTGACAAGCCGGCCAAAGAAGGTGCTGCTGCCGGTGGCGGCATGCCTGACATGGGCGGCATGGGCGGCATGGGCGGCATGATGTAAACGGCCACTCAAGCTGTTGGAGATATTCTCCAGTCGAAAAGCCCCGCCAAACGGCGGGGCCCAATTCTGGTCAGTTCCGCAATCAGATCAAGCGGCGGCCTGGGCCTTTGCAATGTCTTTCTTGATCTTCAGCGCCGACGCCGACAGATCAACGTCTTTTGATTTGGCCAAAAAGCTATCCAGACCACCGCGATGGTCAACCGTGCGCAATGCAGCGGCAGAGATGCGCAGTTTGAAACTGCGGCCCAGCGCGTCCGAAATCAGTGAAACATCATTCAGGTTCGGCAGAAAACGGCGGCGGGTCCGGTTTTTGGCGTGGCTGACATTGTTGCCAGACATCGGGCCTTTTCCGGTTAATTCACAACGGCGCGACATGTTTCATATCCTTCGGCTTTTATACGGACAGGCACAGCCCTTGGGCGTACCTCAAATTCAGATGCGGGGTGTAGGCGCTGTAATGGCTTTCGTCAAGCGCTACCTAGCGGTTTTTCAGCTGGCCCAACAGCAGATTTGCCGCAGCATTTGGTGAAACCTCACCCTTAGCCACCTGATCATTCAGTTCAGTCATCTCTGCAAGAACAGATGCGGAATTCAACTGCTCCAACAACCCATGTCGAATTTCTTCTTCAAACCAATGAACTGCCTGTGCAGAGCGGTTAACTTGCCAATGGTCATTGTCTTTTCGCCACTGTGCCAAGGTGGAAACTTCAGCCCAAACCTGCGCCAATCCGTCCTGCGTCTGCGCTGATACCAACATCGCTTTGGGAAAATCTTGAGGGTCCTGCGCCCGCGCCCGCAACATCCGCAGCGCCCCGGCATAATCGGCGCAGGTACGCGTTGCCGCCTGTTTCAAGTCGCCATCCGCCTTGTTGATTAGAACAACATCGGCAATTTCCATGATGCCGCGTTTGATGCCCTGCAACTCGTCCCCGCCTGCGGGTGCCAGCAGCAGCAAAAACACGTCCGACATTTCCGCAACCGTGGTTTCGGATTGCCCAACCCCCACGGTTTCAATCAGCACACCGTCAAACCCGGCCGCTTCGCATAATGCCGTCGCATCGCGCGTGCGCCTGGCGACACCGCCCAGGGCCGTCTGACTGGGTGATGGGCGAATATAGGCGTTTGGATCGCGGCTAAGCCTTTCCATCCGGGTTTTATCGCCCAGGATCGAGCCCCCGGATCGCGTTGACGAAGGATCAACAGCCAACACCGCCACGCGCAAGCCCTGCCCGGTCAGCATCAAACCGAACGTTTCGATAAAGGTGGATTTGCCAACGCCAGGCGTGCCCGACAATCCAATCCGCAAAGATTGCCGCCCGGTTTCGCGCGCCGCGTCCAACAATTGGTCAGCTTTTTCGCGATCTGCGGCGCGACCGCTTTCAACCAACGTAATGGCGCGTGCCAGCGCCCGGCGTTCGCCTGCAATCAGCCGTGTTGCCAATTCGTTTTGGTCCATAACCTGCCCTGCACATCACTGGCCCCGGTTTTGCCCGTTTGTGGGCCAATATGTCCAGCACTATGGCACAGCAACAAAAGATACCCGATAAGACCCCATGAAATTTAACGATCTTCCGATCAACGCGGTTCTGTTTGAACTGATTGACGCGCTGCGACGTCGGGGTCGGGCTGTGTTGCAGGCACCGCCCGGGGCTGGGAAAACCACCGTGGTGCCACTGGCCATGTTAAAGGCCAACCTGACATCCGGCAAAATACTGGTGCTGGAACCGCGCCGATTGGCCACTCGCGCGGCGGCGGAACGCATGGCTGAAACCCTGGGCGAACCGGTGGGTCAAACCGTGGGCTATCGGATGCGGGGTGAGACAAAAGTTAGCAAATCAACCCGGATCGAAGTTGTCACCGAAGGCATATTGACCCGCATGATCCAGTCTGATCCAGCCCTAACCGGCATCGGCGCGGTGATATTTGATGAATTCCACGAACGGTCGCTAAATGCCGATCTTGGGCTGGCACTGGTCTGGGAATCCCGTGCGGCCCTGCGCGAAGATCTGATCGTTTTGGTCATGTCGGCCACGTTGGACGCCAATCCGGTAGCCAAAATGTTGGACGCGCCGGTCGTTACATCTGCCGGACGCGCGTTTGCGGTTCAGACCCATTGGCTAAAGCGTCCCACAGCTAAGACCCGCTGGTTTGAAGACGCCGTTGCTGATCTGGTGGTGAAAGCCACCGAACATACCGCTGGCGGCATTTTGGTTTTCCTGCCGGGGGAACGGGAAATTCGCCGCCTCGAAAGCAAATTGGCCGGTCAGGTGCCATCTGATTGTACGCTTTACCCGCTTTTTGGGGCGATGCGTTTTGACGCTCAGCGCGCCGCCATTCAACCCGTCAAAACCGGGCGTAAAATCGTACTGGCCACAGCAATCGCTGAAACGTCGCTGACCATTGCCGGTATCAGCACCGTGGTTGACGGCGGGCTGGCACGGCGCGCCCGCTTTGATCCTGGGTCAGGCATGTCGCGTTTGGTAACCGAACGCGTGTCAAAGGCCGAGGCAGAACAGCGCCGTGGCCGCGCCGGGCGGGTTGAGGCCGGCCAATGTTTCAGATTGTGGACCAAAGGCGAAGAAGGCGGGTTAACGCCCTTCCCGCCCGCAGAAGTTGAAGACGGAGATTTAAGTACTTTGGTGCTGGATCTGGCGGTTTGGGGCGCGCGAAATACCGACGATATGGCGTTTCTGACCACACCAAACCCTGGTGGCATTGCCGCCGCACGAGCGCTGCTGGGCCAATTGGGGGCGTTGGATCAAAACTGGGCGATCACCGAACACGGGCGCAAACTGGCGGCTTTGCCACTGCATCCACGACTGGCGCACATGTTGTTGCTTGGTGGACCCCTGGCACCGACATTGGCGGCTTTATTGGGGGAACGTGACCCATTGCGTGGTGCATCGGTTGATTTGCTGCTGCGTCGTGATGCCCTGAACCAACCGAAACAATCCAACACTAACGCGTCTGCAATCAACCGCCTCCGAACCGAGGCCAAGCGGCTATCAAAATTTGCAAGCACTCAATCGAGCCTGAACTGGGCAGAACTTGTCGCCCTGTCCTATCCGGATCGCATCGGGCTGCGGCGCGCAGGCGATGCCCCACGCTGGATTTTATCGGGCGGCAAAGAGGCTGTGATGGATGGCCACGACCCGCTGGCAAACACCCGGCTTATTGTTGTCACCGATCTGGATGGCGACGCGCGCCAAGCCCGGATACGCCAGGCAATCGCGATCACCGAGCCTGAATTGCGCGGGCTTTATGGCAAAGAATTCCACTGGCAAAACACCTGCTATTGGTCGGCGCGCGCGCGCCGCATTGAAACCCGGCAACAGGAAATGTTTGGTGCAGTCGTGCTGCAAGACCGCCACTGGGAAAACGCGCCAGCGGCTGAAATCGCGGCTGCCGCGCTGGATGGTGTGCGCGCTCTTGGTTTACCACTAAACGATACCAGTCGCCGTTTTTGCGCCCGCATAGAACTGACGCGACAGGGCGGTGCCCAGATGCCGGATATGTCGGAAAACGGTCTGTTGGATCGGCTGAGCGATTGGCTGCTGCCGCACCTGGCCAACATCAAAACCGCTGCCGATATCCGGGCAATGGATCTGCTTGAACCCCTGCGAGAGTCGCTTAGCTGGCAACAACTAAAACAGCTTGACCAACTGGCGCCGGGCCAATTCACCACTCCGATGAACCGCAAAGTAGCGATTGATTATACGGGCGACGCCCCAGCGATATC
>CAXMPY010000031.1:0-17393 GCA_964195275.1 uncultured Paracoccaceae bacterium | reverse complement strand
CGGCAGGTTCTGGCACTGTCGTTGTTGTAGCCAATATCGCGTGCGAATCGTGAGTCAGAGCCGTGTCCGGCACTCCCCGAGTGATTGGTGCGACGATCATGATTGCCGCCGCGCTGTAATGTGCTGGTCAAGGAAATTGAGCTCGAACTGAAATCGGAAGCCTCAAAATGTGCACAGGATGAATAGGTATGTTCACTGGTAACTTTGAATTCTTGAATCAATTCTTCGCCGACCAGCACACCTCCCGTTGGAATCTGGCAAGTGATTTTGTGTGTTTATTGCAGTCGGCAGGTTCGATTAAATATTCGCGACTGGTCGCCGCCTGGAACTTTAACATTTGGCACCTATTAAACATAATCGTTAAAACAAAGTCGGTACATGGCAGCACCGTTAAGGAGCGACCCAAATATTCATCTCTGGTTTGTTAGAAATACGGCAGCGATTTGATCGCATCAAATTTGTGATAAAATTGGCAATTTATTGCTGAAAGCCCTTGATTTATGGAATTTCCACAAATCGATACGATCTATATTGAATGATTGTCGCAACAACGTGGACAATATAAATTCAAATGTGGCGACCAATCCGTTTGCACACTCACAATTTACAAGCAAGGTTAACGAATAAATCGCAACTTTGTAGGATGCAGGGTTGTGATTCGTACTCACAAAGGAGCCCGTCATGGCAGAAATAAAAGAACCTAGTTTTCGTGAATCAGTCGATCTGATGTATAACCGGGCCGTGGCGCTGATGGATTTGCCGCCGGGTTTGGAAGAAAAAATTCGGGTTTGTAATGCAACCTATACCGTGCGGTTCGGCGTGCGGTTGCGCGGCCAGATCCAGACCTTTACTGGATATCGGTCGGTTCATTCCGAACATATGGAACCCGTAAAGGGCGGCATTCGGTTTTCATTGGGCGTCGATCAGGACGAGGTTGAAGCGTTGGCGGCGTTGATGACGTTTAAATGCGCCCTGGTCGAAGCGCCTTTTGGTGGTTCCAAAGGTGGGTTATGTGTTGATCCCAACATATATGACGAACATGAACTGGAATTGATCACACGGCGTTTTGCCTATGAGTTGATCAAACGCGATCTCATTCATCCCAGCCAAAACGTACCGGCACCCGATATGGGAACCGGTGAACGGGAAATGGCCTGGATCGCCGATCAATATGCCCGGATGAACACCACCGACATCAATTCCAAAGCCTGTGTGACCGGCAAACCGCCGCACGCGGGAGGCATTGCTGGCCGGGTAGAAGCTACGGGGCGGGGCGTACAGTATGCCTTGCAGGAATATTTCCGCCATCCAGAGGATATGAAGGCCTCGGGACTGACCGGATCGCTGGACGGCAAACGCATCATTGTTCAGGGCCTGGGTAACGTGGGCTACCATGCAGCCAGTTTTCTGGCTGCCGAAGACGGTAGTAAAATTACCGGTATCATTGAACGCGATGGTGCGTTGGTTGATGAAAAAGGTTTGAATGTCGAAGCGGTATCGGCCTGGATTCGCAAACATGGTGGGGTCACCGGGTATCCAGACGCCACCCATGTCGCCGACGGATCAAAAGTGTTGGAAAATGATTGCGACATCCTGATACCGGCCGCGCTGGAAGGCACGATTAACCTTGGCAACGCCAAAAAAATCAAAGCACCGTTGATCATTGAGGCGGCGAATGGGCCGGTGACCGCAGGTGCCGACGACATCCTACGGAAAAAAGGTATCGTAATCATTCCAGATTTGTTTGCCAACGGTGGCGGGGTAACGGTTTCGTATTTTGAATGGGTCAAAAACCTGAGCCATATCAGATTTGGCCGTATGCAACGCCGGCAAGAAGAGGGTCGGCACCAGTTGATCGTTGATGAGCTAGAGCGTTTGTCGTCCGACGCAGGTAATGACTGGGAACTTTCGCCTAATTTCAAACAACAGTATTTGCGTGGCGCGGGTGAACTTGAATTGGTGCGCTCTGGTTTGGATGACACGATGCGCGCTGCCTATCAGTCAATGCGCGAAGTATGGCATTCCCGTGACGACGTGCATGATCTGCGCGTCGCGGCCTATCTGGTTGCGATTGGCCGGGTTGTGTCCAGTTATCGGGCGAAGGGACTTTAAAGTCGCAACTGGGGCTGAAAATCAGCCCCAGTTGCCAAATGGCATCACACTTTTACCTGGCATAGACGGACTCAGTCATATTTTACTGGCTTTGGCGGGTATCCGCCGATGTAAATCTCGATTTGCAGACGATTAAAATCCCAGCCTTATTTCAGCCCCAATTCTCGCAAATATTGTGAATGGTTCTGACGACGCGCTGCTGCGTTTGATTGGAAACAACAATATTTGAGGATTTTGGTATGTTCAAATTGCTGCCGAACGTTATACGCCGGTTTTTTAGGAATAGTGAAGGTTCTGCCACGGTTGAATCTGTGCTTTGGTTACCCATATTCTTTGCTTTATTCGGGCTTATGACGGATGCCACAATGATATTTAATGGCCATTCGCGTGTTTTGCGCGTGGTTCAGGACGCCAATCGGAACTTATCTACCGGGCGGCTGGAAACCGAAATCGCAACCGAGGCTTGGGTGGTTGCTGAACTGGCAAACCTATCTACAAACGTGATTGTAGATACCCAAATCGTTGCAGGGGTCGCGACCACTACCGCACGATTGCCCGCTGTTGATCTTGAGATTCTTGGGATGTTCAGCGCCTTGAACAACATGACGGTCGCTGTGACCTCACAACATTACATCGAATTTTGACGCGGAGGCTGCCATGAAAAAGCATGCAATCAAAAAGTTTTCAGACCACGAAGATGGTGCCATGACGGCCCTTGGTCTGTTCATTGGGATTTCGTCGATCGTGATCGGCGGCTTGGCCATTGATGTCGCCAATTCGATGATGGCACGCACTCAATTGCAAGTCGCGGCCGACGCGGCTGCACACGCCGCGATATATTATCGCGAAAACCACACCGCTGACGAAGCAATAACAGCAGCAATTGCGGTGGCCGAGGCCAATATGCCCGCCAGCAAATACGGATCTTACATTACAGCTGAAGATATACAGTTTGGCGATTGGGATTCCGACGCCCAAGTGTTTACGGCAGACGCTGGATCAACAAACGGCGTAATGATCAATGTCGCGCGCGTTGCGGCCCGCAACAATAGCGTTGGCACATATTTTCTGAAGTTTGCAGGCTTTGGCGCCTGGGATGTACGCCGCGCAGCTGTATTCGAAACCTATTTTCCAACCTGTTTCGACGAAGGCATCGTCGGTGACGAGCCTGTGGACATTCAATCCAACAATGCATTTGTGAATGGTTTCTGCGTCCATTCTAATGATTTTGTTGAATTGAACAACGGCGTTGAGTTTGAGGAAAATACAGTACTTTCGATGCCGGATCGGCGCGATTTGGTTGAACCGACCGCTGCAAATAATGCAGGCGTAGACGAAGCGCTTAGAGATGGTGTTTATCAAATGCGGTTGATCAGAATGCTTCCTGACATTATCGCAGGTCTCAGGGATCTCGACCCGAATTGGTTGCCGGATTATATTACATCAAATACCGTAAAAACTTTGCCGCGCACCGCCTCGATTTCAGATTTTGACGCCGGAAAGGTGCATGTCATCACCTGTAATGGTGGTCAGAAGATAAACTTTTCCGCCGGCATGCTGTTCGAAGATTTGATTTTGGTGACCAACTGTGAAATTCACTTCGCATCGGACGCACAGATGATAAATGCCGTCATAGCAACAACCCACACCGGAGCAAATTCAATCAATTCGGCAGCCAAGATGACTATTGGTCGTAACGATGGGTGTAAGACTGACGGTGGCGCTCAGATGCTTAGCCTCGGTTCGATAGATTTTTCGGCGGGTCTGGAAATGTTTGGTGGTCAGATCGTTGCGGTTGACGACATTTCGTTTACGGCGAACGCGAATGGTATCGAAGGAGCATCCATTGTCGCCGGGGGTACCGTTTCAGGCACATCAAATATTTCTATGGGCTTTTGTGGGGGCGGCATGGAACGCAATTTCGCAGCCGCGTATTTCCGCCTCGCGATCTGACCGAAATCTAAAAAAACTATTTAACAACGGGTCCAGCGGGGCCCGCTGTTTGCGTTTATGGTTCACTTGGACATTGATACTTGGCCGCGAACTTGATTGTCTTGACCCAGTCAGGGGAAGTGAAGATGCGATATTCGGGTTTAAAGGTTTTGGCCCAGGGATTGACGGGCAACAAAGGCTGGAAACCGGTTTGGCGCAATCCTGATCCGAAACCGGAATACGACATTATTATCATCGGTGGCGGCGGGCACGGATTGTCAACGGCTTACTATCTGGCCAAAAACCACGGTCTGAAAAATATTGCGGTTTTGGAAAAGGGATATCTGGGCGGCGGAAATGTTGGGCGCAATACTACTATTGTGCGGGCCAATTATTTTCTGCCAGGCAATTCGGAATTCTACAGCCATTCCATGAAGTTATGGGAAGATCTTAGTCAGGATTTGAACTTTAACGTCATGTTCAGCCAGCGTGGCGTGATCAACCTGTTTCATTCTGATGGTCAGCGTGATGCTTTTGCGCGCCGTGGCAACGCGATGATTAATCAAGGTGACGACGCCATTTTGCTGGACCGCGACGGTGTGCGCAGACATCTGCCTTATCTGAATTATGAAAATGGACGATTTCCAGTTTATGGTGGCTTGTTGCATCGCCGGGGCGGCAGTGCGCGCCATGATGCAGTGGCCTGGGGCTATGCGCGCGGCGCCGATCAGCGCAGCGTTGATTTGGTGCAAAATTGCGAAGTAACCGGCATTGATATCAAATATGGCCGTGCGGTTGGTGTGCAAACCAGTCGCGGTGCAATCCGGGCCAAGAAAATCGCCATCGTCACGGCGGGCCGGTCGGGGCAAGTGGCGGCAATGGCGGGCCTGCGTTTGCCAGTTGAAAGCCATGTATTGCAAGCGTTCGTTACCGAAGGGTTAAAGCCAATCATCAACCACGTTGTCAGTTTTGGCATGGGGCATTTTTATATCAGCCAGTCCGACAAAGGTGGGTTGGTCTTTGGTGGCGATCTGGATTTCTACGCCTCGTATGCGCAGCGTGGCAATCTACCCCGGCAAGAACATGTGATGGAGGCAGCCATGACCCTGATGCCAATGATCGGCAAGGCGAGGGTTTTGCGCAGCTGGGGCGGTATTATGGATATGACGCCCGATGGATCACCGATTATCGACAAAACCGGCATCGACGGTCTGTATATTGATTGCGGCTGGTGTTACGGCGGCTTCAAGGCGGTTCCGGCCTCGGGATACGCGTTTTCGCACCTGATCGCCACGGACCAACCCCATGAAACGGCGACAAACTTCCGACTGGATCGGTTCAGGTCCGGGGTAAATATCATGGATGAAGAAGGCACCGGCAGCCAACATAATTTACATTAGGGGGACGACGAGATGCGCATTATCTGCCCCCATTGCGGGGAACGTGACAGCCGTGAATTTAGCTATACGGGCGACGCCATAGCGCTGGATCGCCCCGCCCCGGACGCAGGCGAACAGGCTTGGGATAACTACCTGCATTTGCGCGACAACCCGGCGGGCGCGACACGCGATCTATGGCATCACACTGGCGGATGTGCTGCCTGGATCGTCGTAGATCGCGACACCACCACCCATGAAATCACGGCCACCAAACTGGCGGCAAACATCACACGGCGCCTGAAATGAGGCTTATCTGGAATGGCAAGATCGACAGGTCTAAGCCCATCAACTTTACCTTTGATGGCCGGGCCTATTCTGGGTTTCAGGGTGACACGCTGGCCTCGGCACTTTTGGCCAATGAGGTTCGGCTGATGGGGCGTTCGTTCAAATACCACCGTCCCAGGGGTGTGTTGACGGCAGGTTCCGAAGAACCCAATGCGCTGGTTGCGATCGGTCAGGGCGCGGCGAAAAACCCGAACACGCGCGCAACGATGGTTGAGATATACGAGGGGATGGCCGCGTTCAGCCAAAACCGATGGCCAACCCTGTCAACGGACCTAATGGGTATCAATGATCTGGTATCGCCGTTTCTTTCGGCTGGATTTTATTACAAAACTTTCATGTGGCCAAAATCTTTTTGGAAACGGGTTTACGAACCAATTATTCGAAATGCTGCGGGTTTAGGGGCGTTATCTGGCAAATCGGATGCGGATCGCTACGAACGCGCTTACGCATTTTGTGATCTTTTGATCATTGGGGCCGGACCGTCAGGTTTGATGGCCGCATTAACGGCGGGCCGTGCTGGCGCGGATGTTCTGCTGGTGGATGAAAATCGGGATCTCGGCGGCCGTCTGTTGGCTGAAAGCGATACCGTTGGCACAAAGTTAGGACCGGATTGGGTGGCAGGTGTTGTCGCCGAACTGGCAGCAATGCCAAATCTGCGCATCATGCGGCGGACCACGGTGACCGGGGCCTATGATCAGGGAACCTATGGCGCATTGGAACGGGTGGGCCTGCATTTGGCTGATCCGCAGGATGCGCCGCTTGAAACATTCTGGAACATCGTTGCAAAACGTTGCCTGCTTTGTGCGGGTGCGCTGGAACGACCGATTGCCTTTAAAAACAACGACCGCCCGGGCATCATGATGGCCGGTGCGGTGCGCAGTTACGTAAACCAGTGGGGCGTGTCAGCGGGGCGTAGGGTATCGATTTTTTGCAACAGCGACGATGGTGCGCGAACAGCGCGGGACTTGCAGGCGGCAGGGGTTACGATTGCTGCGCTGATAGATACGCGGCACGGCGCATCGGTCAGCGGCGATTTTCCGATTTTCACTGGTGCCGAAGTTATCGACACAAAGGGTCGTCTGGGTCTTGGCGAAATCAAAATACGGTGTCAGAGACGTGTACACAGCATCAAAACCGACTGTCTGGCCATAAGCGGCGGTTGGAACCCGTCGCTACATCTGACGTGCCATACCGGTGGCCGCCCACAATGGAACGACGCCATTTCAACCTTTGTACCCGTGCCTGGGGCGGTGCCCGGCATGGATGTGGCGGGTGCAGCACTTGGGGTATTTACCACAAAAGGATGTTTGAAATCAGGTGCCTACCGGGCGAAGCTTGTGCTAGCCGATCTTGGAATCAAAACCCGCGCCGTACCAACACCCAAATCTGATGATCGCACAAATGGGCTGGTTCCTTTTTGGGAAGTTCCGGGAGCCGGGCGCGCCTGGCTTGATTTTCAAAACGATGTGACGGTCAAAGATATCAAACAGGCAGTGCGGGAAAACTATGCCTCTGTCGAACATATGAAGCGTTACACAACGCAGGGCATGGCCACCGATCAGGGTAAAAGTTCCAATGTCGGCGCGCTGGCTATTCTGGCAGACGCCACTGGGCGTGGTATTCCTGAAACCGGCACAACCACCTTCCGACCACCCTATGTGCCAGTGCCGATTGCCGCGATGGGGGCCGGTGCCCAAGGCAAGGGGTTTGCGCCGGAAAGATTTACAACATCGCACACGGCCAGTGCAGAACGCGGCGCCCCAATGATCGAGGCCGGCCTGTGGTACCGACCGTCGTTCTTCCCGCGCGCGCCTGAAAAGACCTGGCGTCAGTCCTGCGACCGCGAAGTGAATATGGTTCGCAATGCGGTCGGTATTTGTGATGTCTCTACACTTGGTAAGATTGACTTTCAGGGTGAGGACGCCGCGAAACTACTTGATTTTGTTTACACAAATACGTTTTCAACATTGCGTATCGATCGCGTGCGGTATGGGCTAATGCTGCGTGAAGATGGCTTTGTCATGGATGATGGCACAACCGCCCGATTGGGTCAGTACCATTTTGTCATGACCACAACCACCGCCGCTGCGGGTGTGATTATGAAACATCTGGAATTTGTGCACCAATGTCTGCGTCCGGACTGGGACGTGCAAATGATATCAGTGACCGAACATTGGGCGCAGTTCGCCGTGGCCGGTCCTAAATCCCGCGCGTTGTTGAACGCGGTTTTGGACCAAGCGATTGATAACGAAAGTTTTCCGTTCATGGGTTGCGGCGCGGTAAAAGTTGCTGGTGTTGCTGCACGACTGTTCAGGATCTCGTTTTCTGGTGAACATGCCTATGAAATTGCGGTGCCAGCGCGATATGGTGACAGCCTGTTTCGGTTGCTGACGTCACAAGCCGAGGCCTTGGACGGTGGTGCTTACGGTATGGAAGCACTGAATGTGCTGCGGATCGAAAAAGGGTTCATGACACACGCCGAAATTCATGGCCGGGTTACGGCGTTTGATATTGGTATGGCAGCGGTCGTGTCGCCCAAAAAGGACTGTATCGGCAAAGTTATGGCCGCGCGGGGCGGGCTAAGCAGTGCAGATCGTGAACAGTTAATCGGCCTGCGCCCTGTGGGGGCGGTCAAACAGCTGTCGGCAGGCGCGTTCTTGTTCAATGATGGGGTCGAACCAGTGCGAGAACACGCCCAGGGTTACACGACATCGGTTGGTTTTTCACCGACAATTGGTACATATCTGGGGCTTGGATTTTTGAAAAATGGTCGGGCGCGGTTGGGTGAAACTGTGCGGATGGTTGACCATTTGCGGGGGTTGGATGCAATTTGCAAAGTGACCGATCCGGTGGTGTTTGATCCAAAAGGTGAACGTGTACGTGATTGATTTAAGCACAAATACAGGCGTGATCGGGCCGTCGCCGGTATCGACAGAGCACTGTTCATTGATCCTTTCAGAACCGGTGCCGATAACTTCGATCACCGTGTCAAAGGGACGGGAAAAGACAGTTTCAATCGCGCTCAAACAAGCCCGCAATTTGACCTTTCCGGCCGCCAACCGGGTCACGCGTAATGCAAATGCCTATTGTGTGTGGATTGGCCCCGCCCAAGCGCTGTTGGTTGGGCATTCACTGTCTTCCCTAAAGGATGCTGCCCTGACCGACCAATCCGATGGTTGGGTTGAAATAATATTGCAGGGCGCACAGGCCAGGGCAGTTTTAGCGCGCCTTGTACCAATAGATTTGAGAAGCCATGTTTTTAAACTCGGCCATGCGGCCAGGACACTGTTGTTCCATGTGCCGTTGTCAATCAACCGACGCGGCAAGGACAGCTTCACATTATTAGTTTACCGCTCGATGGTGGACACAGCGGTTCATGAATTGGGCGACGCCATGAAATCGGTGGCCGCACAGTCAGCTTGATCCGTTTTCGCCGATAAAACCTGCGTCTATTGGCGCTTGGACCCAGCTATCTTGTTTTCAACAAATATCCTCGCCGAAGGCATATCACAAACAGTGCGAAAAACCGTGCACCATTTGGTGCACTGCTACTAGACTTTGACCACACGTAACCCGATATTAGCACGATGAGTCTGCCGCCCGGTTTCCTAGACGAACTTCGTACTCGCACCAGTCTGACACAGGTTGTCGGGCGCAAAGTGACGTGGGATCAACGTAAATCCAATCAGGGCAAGGGCGACATGTGGGCGCCGTGTCCTTTTCATCAGGAAAAAACCGCCAGTTTCCATGTCGATGATCGGCAGGGATTTTATTACTGTTTTGGCTGCCACGCCAAAGGCGACGCGATTTCTTTCGTTCGCGAAACCGAAAATATTGGGTTCATGGAAGCCGTTGAATTATTGGCGCGCGAAACCGGGATAGAAATGCCAGCCAGGGACCCAAAGGCGCAGGAAAAGGCGGACCGGCGTACTTTGCTGACGAAGGTGATGGAAAACGCGGTTCAATTCTATTGCCTGCAACTGAAAACGGCAGCAGGTGGGCCCGCCCGCGAATATTTGGATGGGCGTGGACTAACCGACGCCGCGCTAAAGCGTTGGGATATCGGCTTTGCACCGGATAACCGGCAGGCATTATGGTCGCACCTTACCGGTGAAAACATTGAACCTGCGTTGATTATAGACGCGGGGCTTGCCGCAAAACCCGATGATGGTGGCGCGCCTTACGATCGGTTCCGGGGCCGCATCATATTCCCGATCCGCGACGCGCAGGGGCGCTGTATTGCACTTGGCGGGCGGGCAATGGCGGCGAATGCCAGGGCCAAATATCTGAACTCACCGGAAACAGCGTTGTTTGATAAAGGGCGAAGCCTGTACAATTTCGCACCCGCCCGAGAGGCCGCAGGCAAAGGCCAACCGTTGGTCGTTGCTGAGGGCTACATGGATGTCATCGCCCTGTCCGGGGCTGGATTTGCGGCCTCGGTGGCGCCCCTTGGCACCGCGATCACTGAAGAACAGATACGGTTGCTGTGGCGGATAGATCCCGAACCGATTATCGCGCTGGATGGTGACACCGCTGGTCTGCGTGCAGCTATGCGGCTTATTGATATTGCGCTACCGCTGCTTGAGGTGGGTCAGTCGTTACGCTTCGCGGTGATGCCACCGGGCCAAGACCCCGACGACGTTTTGCGCGTCAGTGGGGTCGGTGCAATGAAGGCGCTGATTGACCATGCCCAGCCAATGGTACGTCTGCTTTGGCAACGTGAAACAGAAGGCAAGGTGTTTGACAGCCCCGAACGTAAGGCCACGTTGGACAAGACCCTGCGAACCGCGATCATGACGATTAAAGACAAATCCATTCGCGGCCATTACGGTCAAGAAATCAAAGATTTACGCTGGCAATTGTTTAGGCCGGTCCAATCTGGTGCGCAGCGCTTTAGTTCAGGCAAGGGCCGTCAATTTGAAGCCCAAAAAACCGCGTCTTCGGCAACGAAGAATTCATTTCTGGCGAAATCGGTCCACGGCAATCAGGAAGAATTTTTGCGGGAAGCGGCGATTTTGGCAATTCTGATCCGCAATCCGTCAGTTTTGTCGGAATTTGAGACAGCGCTTGAAGTGTTGCATATGACTTCTGGGGATCATCAGGCAATTCTGAATGTTTTGTTACAAAACGTGTCTGCGACAGATACCAAAATAGGCACGATTGTGGACGATGAACTAGGTGCCACCATACTTGAAAACCTGTTTGCCTTAAACCATGTAGCAATTATTCCGGCTGTACATTCGCCAGGTGACACAGAAGCCGCATCACTTTGTATTTCGCAGGAATTGGCAAAGTTAGCCGCAAATCAAGGCGCTGAGCGGGAAATATCGGACGCGGCTCAGGATATGGGCGACTTAGCTGACGAAGGGATTACCTGGCGACTTGGTCAAGCCGCCGAGGCACGAAACAAGGCTGTGGCCAGCCAGACTGAGGACAAGACAGAATACGAAACCAGTGACACCGGGGCGTTGATGAAACGGGATGAACGAAAGACATTTGACGAATTGTTGAACAAAATAACCTTTGCCAAAGGGCCTAAACAGCAACAGTAGGCAATTTGGTAGGGGAAACCTTATTTAATTCAGGGTAAACGGGTGTGCGAATCAGTGATTCGCAGATATTGAGTCGAATTAACGTGATTCGCGAATCACTTGCCCCTGCTTAAAGGAGTGCCGCATGGCCGCCAAAGATACCGCTGAGCGCAAGCAAGAAAATCAAGTCGATGATGGGCAGCTGGACATGAGCCAGACCGCCGTCAAAAAGATGATCGCCGAGGCCCGGGAACGGGGCTACATCACATACGACCAGTTGAATACGGTTTTGCCGCCTGAACAGGTATCATCGGAACAAATCGAAGATGTGATGTCGATGCTGTCGGAAATGGGCATCAATATCATCGAAGACGAAGACGCCGAAGAAGAAGAGGCCAAGGGTTCTACCGATGTGGTCGCCGCTTCGGGTTCGCGCGATGTGGCCGTTTCGACGACCGAGACTGAAAAGCTGGATCGTACCGATGATCCGGTGCGCATGTATCTGCGTGAAATGGGATCGGTCGAACTGCTTAGCCGTGAAGGCGAGATCGCAATAGCCAAGCGGATCGAGGCTGGGCGTAACACGATGATTGCCGGGCTGTGTGAAAGCCCGCTAACTTTTCAGGCCATCACAATCTGGCGCGACGAACTGCTAAGCGAAGACATCTTACTGCGCGATGTGATCGACCTGGAAGCCACGTTTGACCAAAGCATCGATGGTGAAGAACAGGAACCGGTGGTTGCAAATGTAAACGCAGCCGCGGCGCCAACCACAGAAGCCAGCGCTGAAGTGCAGGAACTGGATGCTGATGGTAACCCGATCATA
Source organism: uncultured Paracoccaceae bacterium (assembly GCA_964195275.1). GTDB lineage: Bacteria > Pseudomonadota > Alphaproteobacteria > Rhodobacterales > Rhodobacteraceae > NVTR01. Next base: position 5,268 of record CAXMPY010000031.1, on the reverse strand, counting down.
GAAGATGACGATGACGAAGACGAAGACGAACAGGCCAATATGTCACTGGCCGCGATGGAAGCAGCGCTTAAGCCACGGGTATTGGAAGCCCTGGAACTGATCGCGCGCGATTATGCTGTTCTGTCAGACATGCAAGATTTGCGGATGTCGGCGACGCTGAACGAAGATGGTTCGTTTAGTGCAAAAGAAGAAAAGAAATATCAGGCTCTACGGTCAGAAATTGTTGAATTAGTGAATGAACTGCATTTGCACAACAACCGGATCGAAGCGCTGATTGACCAACTTTATGGCATCAACCGGCGCATCATGTCGATTGACGGTTCAATGGTGAAACTGGCCGATCAGGCCCGCATTAACCGACGTGAATTTGTCGAGGCTTATCGCGGCTACGAACTAGACCCAACTTGGCTGGATCGGATGGGCGAAAAAACCGGCCGGGCCTGGGGTGCGTTCATTGAACGCTTTACCGGCAAGGTTGTAGATTTGCGCGCTGAAATGGCGCAAGTGGGCCAATATGTTGGTGTTGATATTGGCGAATTCCGCCGGATCGTTCAACAGGTGCAAAAGGGCGAAAAAGAAGCCCGCGGTGCGAAAAAGGAAATGGTCGAGGCGAACCTGCGTCTGGTGATTTCGATCGCCAAAAAATACACCAACCGTGGCCTGCAATTTCTGGACCTTATCCAGGAAGGTAACATTGGCCTGATGAAGGCCGTGGATAAGTTTGAATATCGCCGGGGTTATAAGTTCTCCACCTACGCGACTTGGTGGATCCGACAGGCGATTACCCGATCCATCGCCGATCAGGCCCGCACGATCCGTATTCCGGTGCATATGATCGAAACGATCAACAAACTGGTGCGCACCGGGCGCCAGATGCTGCACGAGATTGGCCGCGAACCGACCCCAGAAGAATTGGCCGCCAAGCTGCAAATGCCGCTGGAAAAAGTGCGCAAGGTGATGAAGATCGCCAAGGAACCGATTTCACTGGAAACCCCGATTGGCGATGAAGAAGACAGCCAACTGGGTGATTTCATTGAAGATAAAAATGCCGTGTTGCCGTTGGATTCTGCTATTCAGGAAAACCTGAAAGAGACCACAACGCGGGTATTATCATCGTTGACGCCGCGCGAAGAACGGGTGCTGCGGATGCGGTTTGGTATCGGGATGAACACCGATCACACACTGGAAGAGGTTGGTCAGCAGTTCAGCGTGACGCGGGAACGTATTCGTCAAATCGAGGCCAAAGCGCTGCGGAAATTGAAGCATCCAAGTAGATCGCGGAAGTTAAGGTCGTTCTTGGATCAGTGAACGAAAACGAAGTCCGGCGAAGTCGTGAAGTCCTCTATGTGTTGCAAGAACTATTGTTGCGGAGTTTGATGGATGATGCTCTCCAATCGGAGACACCTGATCAACTGAATTTCTTTCAAGTTTACCGGGGAAGTCTGATGGATGGGGTCGTCATCGGTTGGAGGAAGGTTTTCGGGAACAATTCAGTCGCGTCCCATTAGACCAATCTGCTACCCCAACAAGACCATGATGCTATTCGAGCGGAATTTGACTCCGCTATTCAAGGGTTTGATTCGAAACTAAATTACACCGACCTTTGGAAATTGATCGGCGTCTATCGCAACACAAATGCAGCACCTATAGATTTTGAAAAAGAAACTCGAGCGCAACATTACCCTTATGCGAACTGCTCGTACGCAATATTTATCTACATACACGCAACCTTCACCAACTCTACATCTGTCTGTATCCTTATCTAGGATGTAGCTGCGCCAAAAGTGCTAATCGACCTGCTATTTCTTGGCTCGTGTCGTCGAAAGTTCGCACTTTCCTGCTTAAAGTTGCCGATCGAGACCAAAATTTCACTAAAAATCTACCTTATCGAACATCCCCCCAACACCCCACCATAAACCCGTGACACATCTGCCATAACTGTATGTTGCGCATGCAGGTTCCCTCTACCCAATCCCTCGCAGCCACCCTATAGTCCCTGTGGATAAATTGGGGATACACCCAAGAGGCAGAAGATAAGGGGATCGGCGATGCGCTGTCCGTTTTGTGGAAATTTAGATACCCAAGTTAAAGATAGTCGACCGGCCGAGGATCACGTCGCGATCCGGCGGCGGCGGTTTTGTCCGGCGTGCGATGGACGGTTCACGACATATGAACGTGTGCAGCTGCGCGATCTGGTGGTGATCAAAACAAATGGTCGCCGTGAAGCGTTTGAACGCGATAAGTTGGAACGGTCAATTCGGATATCGCTGCAAAAGCGCCCGGTAGAACACGATCGCATGGATCAAATGATATCCGGTGTTGTGCGTCGTCTGGAAAGTATGGGCGACACCGATATCGATTCCAAAACAATCGGCGAGATTGTCATGGAATCGCTGGCCCGGATGGACACGGTGGCCTATGTGCGGTTTGCCAGTGTCTATAAAAACTTTCAGGCCGCCGACGATTTTGACAAATTTGTTTCCGAGCTGCGCCCGCCCTCCCCAGACGAAGAGTGATCGATACCGACAATCGTTACATGCGCCACGCGCTGGCGATTGGTGCCCGTGGGCTAGGGCAGGTTTGGCCCAGCCCGGCGGTTGGATGTGTGCTGGTCAAAGATGACCATATTGTTGGGCGGGGTTGGACCCAGCCCGGCGGCATTCCCCATGCTGAAACTGTGGCCCTGTCACGGGCGGGACCGAATGCGAAGGGATGCACAGCCTACGTAACGCTGGAACCCTGCGCGCATCACGGACGCACACCACCCTGCGCAGCGGCATTGATTGCCGCAGGCGTGGCGCGGGTGGTGATTGCCACCAATGACCCAAATCCAAAAGTGGACGGGCAGGGTGCCGCGATGCTGCGCAATGCGGGGATTGTTGTCACCAGCGGTATTTTGGAAGATGTCGCGCGTGCCCAACATGTTGGTTTTATGTCCAGAATATCAACTGGCCGCCCAATGGTGACCTTGAAATTGGCCGCCAGCTTTGATGGCCGTATTGCGATGGCCAGCAGTGAAAGCCAATGGATTACCGGGCCAATCGCCCGACGTTTGGTACATGCGCAGCGGGCCTGCCATGACGCGGTCATGGTGGGTGGTGGCACCGCGCGCAGCGATGACCCCACCTTGATCGTGCGTGACCTGGGGGTTCGCCATCAACCGGTGCGCGTGATCTGGTCACGGCAACTGGATCTACCGCTTCAGGGGCGGCTGGCGCAAACGGCCAAGGACGTTCCGCTGTGGATTTTGCACACGAGTGACGCCGACAGCCACCTGACGGATGCATGGTCTGGGCTGGGCGCACAGCTGATCACGGTACCAACCGGAACCGACCGACGGCTTGATCCGGCCAAGGCGCTAACAGCATTGGGCGACGCCGGGCTGACACGGATCTATTGTGAAGGCGGCAGTAGTCTGGCGGCGTCGTTGCTGGTTGCTGACTTGGTAGACGACGTGATCTCGTTCAATGCAGGCATTGGTATTGGCGGCGAGGGGTTGCCAATGGTTGGTGAAATGGGGTTGCTTAAACTTGCAGCCGCGAAAAAGTTTGATCTGTTGGCGGTTCAAAAAGCTGGCAATGACACCATGAGCCATTGGCGCGCCGCGCGTTAAACCAAGGCTATCTTCGCCATAGCGGTATGAACATTCGCAGTATTGATTGTAATTTTACCAATGCGCGGTGCCGCAAATTTTCCCGATGACCAATGCCATATTCTAACCGATCCAATGTTACCTCAACCGGGCAAGGCAGCGCTGATACCAAATCAAAATAGCGCGGATACCCAATCAGACAGGCGTGGACCAGCATGGTCAAATCCGGCCGTGCTTGCCGCCGAATTTCCGTTTTTATAAGATCAGTTGTCAGGCCCCAACCGGCGTAGAATGGCACGCCCAGACACGTCACTTTCTGGCCCCGGATCAGGGCTTCGAACCCAAGGGTTGATGTCATAGTCCAAACCTCGTCCATGGCGTTGATCAGCTGTACGGCGTCTGCATTTTCCAATAACATATTGGCAAATTTCAGCGCTTCGGATTGTTCGACTTTACCTTTGCGCAATCCGGCGACAACATCAGGATGCGGTTTATATATGATGATGGATTTGGGATTATCAGACCGGGTTCGGGCCAATAGGTCAAGATTAGTTCGAACATCAGTACAGCCCAACAGGACGGAAGCATCGTCTTCTACCTGACCGGGTACCAAAATTTTGTGTCCATCTGGCAGGTCTGGAATGGGTTCGGCATCCAGATTATATTTGGACAGGCCGCTGCCTTGCAGCCGGTTCAGCAAAGATTGCGCGCGGTTGATCTCAAACTCGGGCAGGTCCGGGGCTTCAGCGACCAGTTTTTCCAGCCGACTTTCGCCAGACGGATCGTAGTAGATGCCCAAATCATCGGCCACCAGTGACATTGGTGCGATCAGTTTCACACCAAGCCCGCGGGATCGTAAAAATCCATCTTCAACCCGGATAATCGGAACGTTACCAACATCTTCCAGTTCGCTGGCAAATTTAGCCCACACCAACAGTTTTCGGTTGTTCTGTTCGGCAGATTTCAAGGCGTTTTCAGCGGTTGTTACAAATTCTACGTGTTTTGTACGCCCGAAGAATTGTTTCAGGAACCCCCGTTTCCAGGGTCGCATACCGCAGGCCACATAACCGTGGCGATCGGCGCGCCAAGCGCGGGCCTCGGCTTCGATGGCGTCGATGGCGTTTTCCAGTTGGCAAATCTTATCCCGAAACGGATCATACCACTTTGGATACAGGATCATCGCACCGGCAAAAAGCTGCGCGCGGGTCAGTTTACGTTCGCGCCGCGCAACCGGGTATTCATCTTGGGTTAACCCCCATCCGGCGTAAAATGGCTGGCCAAATATCCGGGGGCGATGGCCGGCCATGATTGCCTCGAACCCGAATTGCGAAGAAACGGTGTAAACAGCGATAGCGCCTTCCAGCAGTTTCCACGGGCTAAGGGCATCAGCAATATACGTGATGCGGTCATTTTCGTTATCTGGACCAAAATGTCCGGGTCGATGGCCCTGGCTGGATTCCGGATGCCCCTTAATAACGACTTTGCTGCCGGGATGTTCGGTTTGCGCAAAAACCAACATTTCAGCAAATGTCGCGGCATTGGACCCACCATGCACGATCGACGCATCGCCTTCGGTCTGATCGATGACCAAAACATAGGGTGCATCGGGGGCCGCGTCAGATGGATCAAAGGCGTTATATTTGGACAAATGTGCCCGCCTGATCCGGTCACTTGCG
>CAXMPY010000030.1:0-17805 GCA_964195275.1 uncultured Paracoccaceae bacterium | reverse complement strand
GCCCGCGAATTTGCGCCACTGGTGGGGGCTGATGCGGATGAAGCGGCAGCCGCGGCAAATGTGGCCAAGGCCGACCTGTCATCGGAAATGGTCACTGAATTCCCTGAATTGCAGGGGGTTATGGGGCGATATTACGCGAAAAGTGCTGGTTTAAGCGATGCGGTGGCGAACGCCGCACAGGAACATTATTCGCCTTTGGGGCCATCTGATACCGTGCCAACCGCGCCGGTTTCGGTGGCTGTGGCTTTGGCAGATAAGATCGACACGCTAACCGGGTTTTGGGCGATTGATGAGAAACCGACCGGGAGTAAAGACCCGTTTGCGCTGAGGCGTGCGGCGTTGGGGGTTATTCGGTTGGTTTTGGACAGCAATGCGGCTTTCCCTTTTAAGAGATTCTTTGGCGAAAATGCGTTTGTTTCGCATATGGGCCATCAACGTGGAGATTGGGACCATTTGGAGTGGAGCGGCGTCGCAGAATTTTGGTCTAAAGACGGGGCGACTCGCTTGACTGTCGACCTCCTCTCGTTCTTCCACGACCGCCTCAAAGTCTACCTGAAGGACCGCGATATCCGCCACGACGTCATCGACGCCTGCATCGCCATGCCAAACAGCGACGATCTCACTTTGCTGGTCAAACGCGCCACTGCCCTGTCGGAATTCTTAAAAACCGACGACGGTGAAAACCTATTGCAGGGTTTCAAACGCGCCAACAACATCCTGAGCCAAGCCGAAGATAAAGACGGCGTCGAATATTCCTACGGGGCCGAGGAAAAATTCCTGAACGACCCGGCGGAAAAGGCTTTGTTCAAAGCCCTGCAAAACAACGGTGCCGCGATCACATCCGCTGTTGAAGCAGAAGATTTCGCCGCTGCCATGACGCAGATGGCAGCCCTGCGCGGTCCAATCGACGCATTTTTTGAAACGGTCAAAGTCAATGACGATAGCGCCGTCATACGCCGTAACCGTTTGAATATGTTAAGTGAAATCCGCAAAACCTGTCTGTCTGTGGCCGATCTGACTCGGATAGAAGGCTAACAAATTACCCCGTCAACGTCACAGTTGCGCCAAATCTTTCCGGCGCTATGCTGCAAGCGCAACTAATATTGGTGCTGCAGTGCAGAAAATTGTCGAAATCAGCGGGGTCACCCGCATCAGGCGCATCGCGCCGATCGCGCTGGACACCCACGGCGGCCGCGCAAAGTGTCTGCAACGGCTGATCCGTCTGGACCTGCCGGTGCCGCAAACCGTGGCACTGTCCTTTGATACGGTCCACCGTATTGCCGATGGCGAACTGCCCGATGTGGCGGCCATTCTGAAAACTTTTGGCGACCGACCACTGGTTTCAGTGCGCCCATCCAGCCAAGACCCAGACTGGGGCGGCCCTGGCGCAATGCTGAATATCGGCATGAACGACGCTTGCCACGCCGAGCTAGTCGACAGCCACGGCGAAGAAGCCGCCAACGCGCTGTACCTTCGATTTGTGCAATCATTTGCCATAAACGTGGCCCGTCTAGACCCTGAAATGTTTGGAATTGACAACGGGTTGGGCCACGACGCGTTAAATGCCGCGCTGGATGCCTACGAAGCCGAGACCGAAGAATACTTTCCACAAGACCCGGAAATCCAGCTGGGTGAAGTGCTGCGGTCGATGGCTCGGATCTGGGAAAGCACCACGGCACGAATATTGCGTCAGGCCAAAGGTGCCCCACTGGATGCCGGTCTAGGCCTGGTGGTGCAGCAGATGGTTCTTGGTGTTGGCCCCGGTGAAAGCGGTGCCGGCGTCATTCAGTTTGTCGATACCGCCACTGGCGCACCCCAGATTACCGGGCGATTTCTGGGCCAAAGCCAGGGCCGCGATGCGTTGCGCGCAACAACCGGTGCGATTTATCTGACCAAAGACAAGCGTGGGACATCCTTGGAAGTAAAATGCCCTGAGCTGTTCCAGACGTTAAAGGACTATGGGGCGACCTGCCGGAGTCAACTCCGCGAAGAAATGCAGATAGAATTCACCGTGGAAAACAGTGATTTGCATGTACTGGATGCCGTCCGTGTAACCCGCAGCGCCCGCGCAGGTGTCGAAATTGCGGTCAGTCTGGCAAGGACGGGCGTGATCAGCGAAAAGGATGCTATATTACGGGTAGAACCACGTTCATTGTCCGAACTTTTGCACCCGCAGGTCGACCCGAAATCAAGGCCTAAGGTGTTTTTGCGCGGTATCGCCGCCAGCCCAGGTGCTGCGTCCGGCAAGGTTGTCTTTACCTCAACCGCAGCGCAAGCTTCGGAAGCGCGCGGTGAACCCTGTATCTTGGTCCGCCGCGAAACTGCGCCCGAAGATATCCGGGGCATGCATTCGGCAAACGGTGTTTTGACCGAACGGGGTGGCGTCACCAGCCATGCTGCTGTGATTGCCCGTGGATTGGGTTTACCCTGCGTTGTCGGCGCAGGCGATATGACATTGAATATTAAGGCAAAAACTTTGCAAACTGCGAGCGGCACTGTCTACAGCGAAGGCGATGTCATCACTATTGATGGAACCGCCGGTGAGGCACTGAGCGGTGCTGCGGATATGATAGAACCGGGGTTGGGCGATGGATTTCAGACGTTGCTTGGCTGGGCTGGCGACGTTTGCGATATCGAAATTCGCGCCAATGCGGACACGCCCGCTGATGCACAAGTTGCGCGGAACTTTGACGCCCACGGCATCGGCCTGTGCCGAACAGAACATATGTTCTTTGACAAAGACCGTCTGACCGTCATGCGTGAAATGATTTTCACCGACGACGTAGATGACCGAGCGGCGGCATTGGAACGATTGCTGCCGATGCAGCGTGCCGATTTCACCGAGCTTTTCAAAATCATGCAGGGCCTGCCGGTTTGCATCCGGTTGTTTGACCCGCCTTTGCATGAATTCCTACCTAGTGGTCGCACTGGCATGCGGGATCTGGCAGAGGCTATGAATTTGCCGATGTCCGAAGTTGTCAGCCGGGTCGAGGCACTGGCCGAATTCAACCCGATGTTGGGGATGCGCGGTGTCAGGTTGGGGATCACTGTCCCCGAAATTTACGATATGCAAGCCCGAGCAATATTCGAGGCAACCGTTGACGCGAGCAAAGCGGGGGCACCAATAGTGCCCGAGATCATGATCCCGCTGGTTTCAGCCAAAAAAGAGGTCGAACTGGTGAAATCCCGTGTTGACGCCGTGGCCGCTAAGGTCAGGGTGGAAACCGGTGTTGAATTTGATTTCCGGCTGGGTGTTATGGTTGAGACCCCGCGTGCGGCCTTGCGTGCCCATGATATCGCGCTGCATGCGGCGTTTTTGTCATTCGGAACCAACGACCTTACGCAGATGACGTATGGGCTGTCACGCGATGACGCAGGGCGTTTCATGGCAGATTACGTCAACAAGGGTGTCTTTGACGAGGATCCGTTTCACATTCTGGATACTGAAGGTGTAGGCGAACTTTTGGCCATTGGCGCTGAACGGGGCCGGCGTACAAACCCGGACGTTGTTTTGTCCATGTGCGGAGAACATGGCGGCAACCCCGAATCTATCGCGTTTTGCCGCGCCGCGGGTTTTGATTATGTGTCGTGTTCACCATACCGTGTTCCCGTCGCGCGGTTGGCTGCGGCGCATTTGGTGCTAAAACAACACGTTTCAATTTAGGCGACAATTAAGCATCTGAAACTATGCCATATTAACTTTTTGACTAAGCTCGGATTGCTGTCAAACATGTCGCTTTGCACGCTGTCGTAGGCGGTCTGAACCCGCCTTAGGCTGGACGATCCAACCAAATTGCCATAGATGCCATTTTGTTCGCACCCGGGCTGCCCCGGGTGTCTGTATACCGGAGGGGGCAATGGTGCCATTTTGGATGAAGAAAACAGCGTGCGCGTTGGTAATGCTTGCCAGCGTTGGGTCTGCCGCGGCCGACGTGACAATAAGCCAATCAAATTCGCCGCGGGCCATTCTGGACGCTGAATTGATCGAGCTTTTTGGTGGCGAACGCGCAGCGTTTGAGACCGTTAGTCCCAATCAATTTTCCCGATTGCAAAATGAACAAGTGTCCCGATCTTTGGACGTTACGCCCTTTGGGTTCGCGTACCGGTCGGAATACCTGGCCGGATTACCAAGCGCCAAAGGTGATGCGCAATGGCGTTGCCTTAGCGAGGCATTGTATTTCGAGGCACGGGGCGAAAATGTAGTGGGCCAATTTGCTGTAGCCGAGGTTATTCTTAACCGCGTTGATAGCAGCAGGTATCCGTCAACTTTGTGCCGGGTCATCCGGCAGGGGACCGGCGCCAAATTTCAGTGTCAGTTCACTTATACCTGCGATGGGCTGAGCGAAAATATCAATGAACGCGCGGCTTGGCATCGGGTTGGGAAAATTGCCCGTATCATGATTGATGGCAAAGACCGAACGCTGACCGACGGGGCGACCCATTACCACACAAAGGCGGTAAATCCACGCTGGGCGCGGGTGTTCCCACGCACGGCGACAATTGGAGCGCATCACTTTTATCGCCAGCCAATGCGCACAGCGTCCAAAAGCTGAACATCGGCGTGTTACGTCTGAATTGGCCTGATGCCGTTGTTGGTTGCTGGTGACAAGCGACCAATACAGTTAGGTTGATTGGGCATGCGTGAAAGAACCAACATGAGCGATCAGAACCCATTTGCCTTTGGCACGCTTGATGAACGGGTGGACGCCCAGGCAAACGAAAACCCGCCAGATCGCATTTCTTTGCGGGATCACGTGGTTGTTGTAGAAATTGGTGCATTTCAGGTCGAACGCGGCACAACACAGCGTGTGACATTTGATGTGGTTGTCGAAGTTTCTGCCCCGTCAGCACCGCTGAATGACGACGTTGATCGCATCTTGTCCTATGAAGTGTTGGTCCAAGCGATCGCGATTGGATTGGCAGCAGAACGCCTAAACCTGTTGGAAACCCTTGCTGAACGGATCGCCGAGCGAATATTACACGCACCTCAAGCCATCCGCGTTTTTCTGCGTATCCAGAAACTTGATCTTGGACCCGGCGCACTTGGCGTAGAAATAGTGCGCAGTAAATTTGGTGCTGACGCCCAAAGTTTAACGGATATCGATGAAACCGTTCCACGCCCGCTGGTCGTATATTTATCAAATAAAGCGATATCTTCCAATCGGTTGCCAGAATGGCTGGATCAATTGCAATGCATTGATAAGCCGGTCATAATTTGTGTTGGACCGCCCAGGGTTAATGAACCCATATCGGCTAATTCGGCGGTACGTGGCCGTATTGAATTGCTCGCGATTGAACAGAATGCTTGGGTGCTTGCAGGGCGTGACAAGCGGTGCTTGGTTATTAGCACGAAATCCGAATTTGAATGGGCTGCCCGTAAACATCGTTTATCTGTTTGGGCGCCGTCTAAAATTGTACTGGACGCCGTGGACGGACCAACGGATTTTGTCAACGACAACACCGCCCTGGTGCTTTGGTTCGCCCAGTTGATGGAAGCTGAACGCTTAATTATAGTTGGCGGTAGCTTGCCCAAAGACAGCCCCGTAATGGTTTCAGCCGTCACTTTGGATGGCGATATCAGCTAATCCTTGCCAAGCCGGTTGCGATATCCGATAGCCATTTAATGACCGTATATTACCGTCCCCTTGTCCAAACCGGCACATTGCGCCCGGCATCTGCGCAAACTATCGCTGGCGGCTGGTGTTGGTTTGACCATGCCGAACGGTTGCAACGGGGCCAAAGGCCGGAACTGATCCAGGCGTCAGAAATCCCGGATGAAGCCCTGCACGCAATCACCAGCCCGCGCCCGCCGATTTGTGGGCTATTTATGGACCAACCCCGCCTGATGGGAATTTTGAATCTAACGCCTGACAGTTTTTCCGATGGCGGTCAGTTTCAATCAGCAAAACAGGCAGCCAGCCGTGGCTACGACATGTCGCAAACCGGTGCCGACATCATTGATGTGGGCGGCGAAAGTACCCGGCCCGGCGCAAAATTTGTGCCAAGCGACGCTGAGATTGAACGCACCCAATCTGTCATCCGGGCAATTAGGGAGCTTTCCCAACTACCGATATCGGCAGACACACGCAAAGCCACTGTTGCCAAGGCGGCCTTGGATGCTGGGGTCAACATAATCAATGATGTCTCGGCGCTGTCATATGACCAAGAACTGGCTGATATCGTGGCCAAATCCGGGGCCGGTTTGTGTCTTATGCATGCCCAGGGCAGCCCGGCAACGATGCAAAAAGATCCGACCTATGATGACGTTTTGTTGGATGTTTATGACCATCTGGCCCAACGCGTTGCATTCGCAGAATCCAAAGGCATAAGTCGGGATAAAATCATCGTTGATCCGGGCATAGGTTTTGGCAAGACCATCCAGCATAACCTATCGTTGATCAAGGGCATTAGCCTGTTGCACGGTCTTGGCTGCCCAATTCTGTTGGGGGTGTCGCGCAAGCGGTTTATTGGTGAATTGGCAGGAACGACCGACGCCAAAGCGCGCTTGCCCGGGTCAATTGCGATTGCGCTGTCGGCCATCACGCAAGGGGTGCAGATCAACCGGGTACATGATATTGCAGAAACAAGGCAGGCGTTGACCCTTTGGTTGGCGACGACGAAAAATGGGCAAATGCCATGAGCAAAAAACTATTCGGTACCGACGGCGTGCGTGGCCAGGCGAATTCCTATCCGATGACGGCAGAATTGGCGCTGCGTCTTGGCGCGGCAGCGGGCCGGTATTTTCGCCGCGACGGTGCCCGCGATCACCGCGTGGTCATTGGCAAAGACACGTGGTTATCAGGCTATATGTTCGAAAATGCATTGACCGCGGGTTTTACATCTACTGGGGTGAACGTTTTTTTGCTGGGGCCTGTGCCAACACCGGCTGTTGGTATGTTAACCACGTCGCTGCGGGCTGATGTGGGCGTCATGATTTCTGCCAGCCACAACCCGCACCATGATAATGGCATCAAATTCTTCGGGCCTGACGGTTTTAAACTGTCGGACGATGCCGAGACAGAAATTGAAAATCTGGTGCACGAAGGCGTTGCAACTGTGCGAGCTGAAAATATTGGCCGGGCGCAGCGGATTGATGATGGTCGGTTTCGCTACGGCGAACGGATAAAGTCCACTTTGCCTTCCGGGCAAAACCTGTCGGGGCTAAAGGTGGTCGTTGATTGCGCCAACGGAGCGGCATACAGAACTGCGCCAGAAGTTTTATGGGAATTGGGCGCCGAGGTCGTTGCCGTTGGCGTGTCACCCGATGGGTTCAACATCAATGCCAATTGCGGTTCAACAGATACCCGGCTGGCCGCAGAAACCGTGGTTGCGCACGGTGCGGATGTCGGCATTTGTCTGGATGGCGATGCTGACCGGGTTATGATCATTGATGAGACCGGAAAAGTCGCAGATGGTGATCAGATAATGGCCTTGTTTGCCAGTCGCTGGGCAAAATCCGGGCGCCTGAAGGGTGGCGCACTGGTAGCGACGGTCATGTCAAATCTTGGCCTTGAACGGTATCTGGCAGCGGAGGGTGTAGGGTTGGAACGCACCGATGTGGGTGATCGGTACGTTGTTGAACGTATGCGCGGTGGTGGTTTCAACCTGGGCGGTGAACAATCGGGCCATATTGTAATGACAGATTACGCCACAACCGGTGATGGGTTGCTGGCCGGTTTGCAGTTCTTGCGCGCGATGATCGAGACGGATTTGCCCGCTTCTAAACTGACCAGCAGTTTCGAACCGGTGCCGCAATTATTGAAAAATGTTAGATTTTCCGAAGGGCAAATGCCGCTGGCAGACAAATTGGTTCAATCCGCAATCAAAGATGCCGAAAAATCGTTGGCGGGTATTGGCCGCTTGTTGATCCGAAAATCTGGTACGGAACCTTTGATACGGGTCATGGCAGAATGTGAAGATGAGACGACTTTGAATGCGGTTGTTGAACAGGTCGTTGCCGCGGTGAAGGCCGCGGTTTAGGCCCGCGCTTTCTGACCCGCAATCAATCGGCGAATGGCATTTTTTTGACTGAAACCGACCCCTAACAGGATTAGCGCCAAAGTCGCAAATGTTTGGTTTGGCAGCACTTCACCCAGAAATACTGTACCAAATAGCACCGACCAAAGCGGCACTTGGTAATTCACCAATGACATAAAGGACGGGCCCGCCGACCGTATTATTGCGACTAACAGTAAGTTTGCCGCAGCCGTTGGAATGGCTCCCAGAAATACAATAGCAATCAATGAATTCCGGTCCATTTCAAAGGGAAGCCCCTCCACCAAAATGGCGACCGGTACTATGATAAAAGCAGCCAAAACAGTGGCCGCAGTTGCAAACGCAATCGGGTCAACCTTTGGGGCTGACCGGGCAATGATGGCACCGAATGCATAACAGGCGGCAGCTGCGAAACATGCCAGACGTGCGATTGGTTCAAGTTGACCGCCCGTGGTGTTAAACGCGGCTGGGCCAATCAATATCGCGACGCCGACAAATCCGGCAGTGACACCAACCAGTTTGGAAGCGTTCATTCTTTCGCCCTGCACAAGGAAATGGGCCAGTGGCAGGACCAAAAGCGGCACTGTTGCCATGGTCACACCGGCAAATCCGCTGGCGACATGCTGCTGTCCCCAACTGAGAAAGAAAAATGGAAACGCCATCGCACAAACGCCGAAACCAAATGCCGCGGCCCAAACTGTCGTGCTGCCAGGCGTGCGTAATTTTGGCAGTGGCGTGGCGCGAACGCGTAAAAAAATAAGCAGTAAAACTGCCCCAATGCTGATGCGCCCAGCCGCCACCGTCAGGGGTCCAACATTTTGAACGGCAATGCTGACCGCCAGAAAAGATGATCCCCAAATTACCCCTAGGGCTAGCAAACTAACCCAATTTTTAACGCTGGGTTCCAAAATCACTACTCCTGCTGGTCTGGCGCGCCAGGATATGGCGCACCAGTTCTTTTACCGATCAGTTCTTAGACTTATCAACCATTTTTCCGGCCGAAATCCACGGCATCATATCGCGCAAGGTTTCCCCGACTTTTTCAATCTGATGTTCATCATTGATGCGCCGTGTCGCTTTGAACGAAGGTTGTCCAACAGCATTTTCCAGCATGAAGTCGCGCACAAACTTGCCGTTTTGAATGTCATCCAGAACAGCCTTCATCCGGGCCTTGGTCTCGTCATAGGGCAGGATGCGTGGGCCAGAAACATATTCGCCAAATTCAGCCGTGTTGCTGATAGAATAATTCATGTTGGCGATGCCGCCTTCGTAAATCAGATCAACGATCAGTTTTACTTCGTGCAGGCATTCAAAATAGGCCATTTCGGGTGCATAACCAGCCTCGACCAATGTTTCAAAACCCATCCGGATCAATTCAATCAACCCGCCGCACAATACGGCCTGTTCACCAAAAAGGTCGGTTTCACATTCTTCGCGAAAGTTGGTTTCAATTATGCCGGACCGGCCACCGCCAATTGCAGAACAATATGACAGCCCTAATTCCAATGCCTTTCCACTGGCATCTTTATCCACAGCAACCAGGCATGGAACGCCGCCGCCTTTGGTGTATTCGCCGCGAACCGTGTGGCCCGGACCCTTTGGCGCCATCATGATCACGTCGATCCCGGCCTTGGGGTCTATCAGGCCAAAATGGATGTTTAGGCCGTGGGCAAAGGCGATTGCTGCACCTTCGCGAATATTGTCATGCACGTATTTCTTGTATGTTTCTGCCTGCAGCTCATCAGGCATTGTAAACATCATCAAATCGCACCAGGCCGCTGCTTGGGCGATGCCCATAACCTGCAGCCCTTCACCTTCGGCTTTAGCGGCCGATGCCGAACCTTCGCGCAGTGCGACAACTAGGTTTTTCGCACCGCTATCGCGCAGGTTTAACGCATGGGCATGGCCCTGGCTGCCATAGCCAAGGATGGCGACCTTTGTATCCTTGATTAAATTTACGTCGCAGTCTCTGTCATAATAAACGCGCATGTTGGGGTCCTTTTGTTGGTTGGTTTTGCAGCAAGATACTACGATTTTGGTGGAAATGGCTCTGTATTGACCGAGTACTCGCAAAAATATAGTGATTACATGCAAGATTATCTAAATCTGTGAGATTTCTATGCTTGATGATCAAAACCGCCGTCTACTGCGTGTTCTGCTGAACGCCTCAGATCGTACCATCGCTGAGACCGCAAGCCAGGCTGGGATGAGCACGGCAACTGCGGCCCGGCGGCTGGAAAATTTAGTCAAGCGGGGTGTCATCAAGGGCCAGCACGCCGTAATCGACTGGAAGGCGCTTGGCTATTCTGTGGAAGTGTCGCTGCGGTTTACACTGGATAAATCCGACCCACGCGGGTTTGACAGGTTTTTGGCAGAAGCGCGGAAAATACCAGAAGTGGTTGAAATACAAACATTTTTGGGCCGTGTTGATGTTCGCCTGTCAGTAATTGCACGGGATCTGTCACATTATCAGGAAATTTACCGAACGCGTATTTTGGCCCTGCCACATATCGCCGATATCGAGGCGCTGATGCACGTTGCCACGATAAAATCTGAAAGCGCTTTGCCGATATGACTGATCTGGATGGTATCGACCGTGAATTGATGGCGGCATTATCCCAGGATGCCACAGCCACAGCACGGGCTTTGGGGGCTCGGTTCGGGCTTTCGCAGTCTGCAACCTGGCGACGGATTAAACGGCTGACGGATGCGGGCGTATTGAAAGGGCGTCGTATTGACCTGGATCTAGAAAAACTGGGTTTTGGTGTGACCGTGTTTTTGGGGGTAAAGCTTGCCACCAAGGGTCGTGTTTCGCTTGAAGATTTTGAACGGGCCGTTGCGGCGATCCCGGAAATCCAAAGCGTTCAACATGTGTTGGGCTTATATGACTATCGACTGCGCGTTGTTGCCCGCGATCTATCAGATTTTGAACGTGTCTTGCGCCGCAGGATCATGACATTGCCAGGTGTGGGCAATGTCGAGGCGAACGTGTTGCTAAGCGAAGAACGCCTGCCAGGCCCAATCGGCGCAAAATTGACCTGATCTAAGGGTTTGTTTTGCCAATCCGACATTCAAGATGTAGCAAGTTGCCAACCTAGGAGATTAAAATGAACGCATTGTTAGACGACATCGACCCGGATGGACTGTTGGAATATTCGGTCGTCTTTACGGACCGTTCATTGAACCACATGAGCGCCAGTTTTCAGCAGGTTATGCGCGATATTCACGCCACACTTTGCGATGTTTACAACGCTGACACCGCTGTTGTGATACCTGGGGGCGGCACCTACGCGATGGAAGCAGTCGCGCGCCAGTTTGCCCAAGATAAGAAAGCGCTGGTGATCCGAAATGGATGGTTTTCGTACCGTTGGACCCAAATATTTGAGGCAGGTTCGCTGGTATCAGACGAAACCGTGATGAAGGCGCAGCGCACTGGCAATGCACCTGATGCATCTTTTGCCCCGGCACCTATTGAAGATGTGGTTGCCCAAATTCGCGCTGACAGGCCCGATCTAGTGTTTGCCCCCCATGTTGAAACGGCGTCTGGGATCATTTTGCCCGATGATTACCTTAGTGCGGTGGCCAACGCAGTTCACGAAAATGGCGGCCTGTTTGTGTTGGATTGTATCGCTTCGGGTTGTGCATGGGTGGACATGAAAGCCGTGGGCGTAGATGTTTTGATTTCCGCGCCGCAAAAGGGTTGGTCGGCGCAACCCTGCGCCGGACTGGTCATGATGAATGACACAGCGACCCAATTAGCCAAACAAAATCGATCCAATAGTTTTGCCGTCGACCTTGGAAAATGGCTGTCGATCATGGAAGCCTATACCAACGGTGGCCATGCCTATCACGCAACTTTGCCCACGGATGCGTTGCGGGTATTTCGCGACACGATGATTGAAACTAAGGCCTATGGGTTGGACAGGTTGAAACAGGCGCAATGGGAACAGGGTGACCGCGTGCGCGCATTGTTGGCAAAACACGGGTTCAAATCTGTGGCGGCGGACGGTTTTGGCGCGCCGGGCGTTGTGGTCAGTTTCACAGACGACGCTGATGTGCAGACCGGCAAAAAATTCGCAACCCTTGGGATGCAGATCGCCGCTGGCGTCCCGCTGCAATGCGACGAAGGCGCTGATTACCGCAGTTTTAGGCTGGGGTTGTTTGGTTTGGATAAACTTTACGATGTGGATGCAAGCGTTGCGCGTCTGCAATCCGCGCTTGAACGGGTAATGCCTTTAGATTGATGGCAGTGGTCTAATTACCGTTTCCAGAAAACCCGCCAGATCGGCGGTGTGGTGGTGGATATGGACCGCGGGCGCCACAACGGGCGCGACATGAACCGTTTGCATACCCATTTCATGCGGCGCGATCAGGTTTCTTGTGTCATCTTCAAACATCGCGGCAGTGTTGGGCTGAATGCCATCCAATGCAAATATGGTTTCAAAAGCCAGCCGTTCAGGTTTGGGGTGAAAAGCCGCGTTTTCAACACCATAAACCGCATCAAAAACCTGATCCAAACCGCGCGCCCGCAAAACATTTTGTGCATAGGGTGCTGAACCGTTGGTATACACAATTTTGCGCCCCGGCAGGGCCGCGATACCGTCTTTTAGCCGGTGATCAACCACCATGTGTGACATGTCGATGTCATGAACTTCGTGCAGGTAGGGGCCAGGGTCGACATCGTGTTCAGCCATCAGACCGGCAAGTGTGGTACCGTATTTTTGCCAATATTCCCGGCGCAACCGGTCTGCTGTAACACGCGATACACCGATTGCCGACATGACCCAGTTGGTCATTTTGACTTCAATCTGATCGAACAATGCCGCTTCAGGCGGATAAAGTGTATTGTCCAGATCAAAAACCCACGCCCGGATTTGGGAAAAATGTTCACGTATCATGGCGGCATTATAGCGTTGGTTCATGGCGTGCAAAACCATATATGACTTGCGGGCGCGAAATGTTCTGGTCGTATAAACCCTTGAAAACGCTTCCGCCCTGCGCCAGTTTCAACCGAATCTATAAGGGTACGATATGCACGAACATAGCTCTGGCCAAAAAGACGCTTATCAGCTGGTGCTGGAAGCGATTGACACCGGTGCATTCAAACCGGGTGATCGGCTGGTGGAAAGCGAGCTGGCCGAGCGCTTTGGCGTGTCGCGCACCCCGATCCGCGAAGCGCTGCAGCGGTTAGAAACGCAATCATTACTGTCACGCGACGGGCGCAGCCTGATCGTCGCCTCGCTGGATCACAACCAGTTGGCTGAACTGTATGTTGTGCGTGCGGAACTGGAAGGGCTGTCGGCGCGGTTGGCTGCCAAACACGCAACGCCGGAAGAGGTGTTTGTACTGTTAGATCAGGTCGAACAGGACAGAAAACTGGTAGATGATCCGGCGGCACTGGCGCGGGCCAATCGGCGGTTTCACAAGCAAATCCACCTGGCGTCGCACAATCGCTATTTGGTTCAACAGCTTGATTTGGTACATCGAACAATGGCGTTGATGGAAACCACATCTTTGGCCGTCGAAGGCCGTGGTTCGGCGGCGTTGTCAGAACATGAAACAGTGGTGTCGGCAATTCAGGCGGGTAACGCAGACGCGGCCCATAGTGCGCTTAAAGATCATATATCACGGGCCTATGAAACCCGCCTTAGGATTGACGCCGAACAACGCGCCGATTGATGTGCGGGCAAAAACGCTTTGGTTTCCAACGGGTTAATATTTTCTGGTGCTGCAGGCCGTGGGTGGTTTTGTCCCATTAAAACGGCTTTGAAAACAGTTCCCACATGCCCTTGTCAGCCGCGATTACCGCCAAGACTGGGCACCCAAAGCCACAGACGACGATGCCGGTCTGGTGCAAGTGCAATGATACCGGTGGTCATCGACACCAGTTCCGAGGCAAAGAAAAGACTGGTTAACAGATAAATCGCCGTGGGCGACATTGTGCCGGCTAAGGGGTGCGAAAACCCTAGGGGTAGCGCCCAAAATGTCCAGAGAAATGGTGCCAGCAAAAATTTTGACAGCGCCCCGATAAACACCAACTGAATGCCAAATAATCGCCAGGGCCCAAGATCCTTTTGCAATTTCTTGGGCGATCGCATGTGTACCGCCCATGTTATGGCATAGCCTTTTAGCCAACGGGAACGTTGGCGAACCCACGGCCAAACGCGGCAGTTGGCCTCTTCTTCGGTTAACGTTGCGATCAGTTCAGTTTGGTAGCCGCGTCGCGCTAGCCGAACACCCAGATCAGCATCTTCGGTCACGTTATGCGCATCCCAACTGCCAATTTCTTCCAGCACATCGCGGCGAAAAAAGACCGTTGTGCCACCCAACGGAATGACAAAACCAAACCGCAGAAGGCCCGGCAAAATAACCCGAAACCGGGTGGCGTATTCGATTGTAAAACAACGCGATACCCAATTGGTCCGGGTGTTGTAAAAATCCGAAACACCCTGAAGGCATGCTGTTTCGGGGCCAGCTTGTTCAAAACGACGGACAATTTTGTGCAACTGATCCGGTTCTAGTGCGTCTTCGGCATCATAGACACCGATTATGGCCCTTTTGCAAAAGTCCAAAGCGTAGTTCATGGCGCGCGGTTTGGTTTTCAGTTCCGCCCTGGGAACCATAATTTTACGCATCCAACGGGGCAGATTTGCAGCGCCAAGGGCCGCCTGCGTAACCGTGTCATCCTGTTCGACGATCAGGCAAATATCCAGTAATTCGCGCGGATAATTCAGTCGTTCCAACCGGCGGATCAATCTGTTGGCAATTTCGCGTTCCTGATACAACGGCACCAAAATCGAAATTCTTGGCAGACGCATCGCAGGTTGGTTAATCCGCCCGCTGACAAACCGCCCAGATGTCCGTTGGTCGGATCGTAACGTTGTCCAGATTATGGGGTAATCAGCGCTGTATTAAACAGCAATGCCGCGATCGCCACTGTTGTGAAAAAGGCCAGCGTGTAGCCTGGCGACATCGCCGAAAATGTTGCGACAACTAGCGCTATTATAAGCATTTTTCGGCCAAGTGATGCAGCGTTCCAGTTGCTACAGCTTTGGGCAGGCTCAACCCTTGTTTCGGCCCTTAACGCTAACGACTTAAAGCTGACGACCAGCAATGCCGCCTGAAGGTCTGCTTCCGAGGCAACAACCATTAGCGTTTTGCCAAATTCGGGCGGCAGTTCTGGGCAAAGCCGGGCAAATGCAGCCGGTCGGCTGGTGGCAATCAAAGATACCGCCCCAACCCGTTTCCACGGGATGATACCATGTTGCAGGCAATAGGCCGGCCCGATGGTTTCAATCAGTCGGATATCAGACGGTTCGTTGTTCAAATCGACGACATCACAGGCATATTGATGTGCCAGAGCCTGGTACAGTCCAGCCTCGCTGACCATATTATTGGCAAGTAGTATTTCGCCGAAACGCACATCTTCACGGGTCTGAAGCGCGACTGCCTTGGCCATATCATGGGGTGAAAGTTCGCCCATTTCGGTGAGAATTTGCCCGATTAATCTGGGCTGTTGCGATCGCGAAACTTGGCCAATTGGTTTCAACGCGGGCACAGGGGTGTCCGGGATCTTTAGGTCGTTTGCAAGGGTCATGTTGGGCACACAGCAGCTATTTATCAGCTGCCAATCTGCTTGGCTCTGGTTAACCGTCAGTTAATCCGAGCGGTTTTCACGCCGCTTTTTCAATAGATTCCACAAAACGGCCAAAAAGGTAATAGCTGTCCTGCGGCCCCGGCGAAGCTTCGGGGTGATATTGAACCGAAAATACTGGTCGATCAGCCAGCCGGATACCACAGTTTGACCCGTCAAACAGGCTGATATGGGTTTCGTGCACGCCTTTGGGCAGTGATTGGCTGTCTACCGTAAAACCGTGGTTCATTGACGTGATTTCAACTTTGCCGGTCTCAATATCTTTGACCGGGTGGTTCGCGCCATGATGTCCGTGGTTCATCTTTATGGTCTTGGCACCCACCGCCAGCGCAAGCATTTGATGCCCCAAGCAGATTCCAAAAATTGGCAACTTTGTTGTGTCTAGCAATTCCTGAATGATCGGCACCGCATATTTGCCGGTGGCCGCCGGATCACCAGGACCGTTTGACAAAAATATGCCGTCGGGTTTGTGCGACAAGATTTCTTCTGCGGTTGCAGAAGCTGGAACCACCGTTACGTCGCACCCAGCCGACGCCAAACAGCGCAAAATGTTGCGCTTCGCACCATAGTCCACAGCGACCACACGGTGACCGGGTTGGGCGCGCGTCTTATAACCATCGGGCCAGGCCCAGCGTGTCTCGTTCCAATGGTACGTTTGGGCGCAAGTGACGTCTTTCGCCAGATCCAACCCTTCCAGGCCTGCAAATGATCGGGCAGAAACAACCAACGCCTCGAAATCAATATACCCGTTGGGATCATGGGCCAAAGCCGCGTGCGGTGCGCCCTGCTGGCGGATCGCGCGGGTTAACCTGCGGGTATCTATGCCGCCAATACCAATGCGGCCGCGTTTTGCCAGCCAGTCACCCAGATGTTCGGCTGCACGCCAACTTGAAGGTTCAGTTGGCAACCATTTCACGACCATGCCCAAAGCCACCGGATCGCCGGATTCATCATCGTCCGGATTGGTGCCGACATTGCCCATATGTGGAAATGTGAATGTCACAATTTGCCCGGCATAGGACGGGTCGGTCATGATTTCCTGATAGCCGGTCATTGCGGTGTTAAAGCACAGTTCAGCCACGGTTTGCCCGGTTGCCCCGAAACCCATACCATAAAACAAAGTGCCGTCCGCCAAAGCCAGGCATGCTGTTGGGTGATCTTTGGCATTGGCGGGCATTGTTGGGTTCTCCGGCACAAAATTGTTGGGAAAATAAGGAATGCAATGGTCGGGGTCAAGGGAAGTACGAAAATTAACTTATGAAGGAATAACAAATAGTTACGCAGAAAATTCTGCTGTTGCCACATGAATTGCGGCGGGGTAATGTCAGGGCTTCGGAATGCTGAGGGGATTGGAGTATCGATGGATTTGCGCACACGTGTAAATGAGTCGCTGAAAGAAGCCATGAAAGCGCAAGATGCCGATCGACGCTCGACATTGCGGCTGATCAATGCGGCTATCAAAGACCGCGACATAGCGTTGCGGGGTGACGGCGGTGACGGTGGTGTTGGCGACCCAGAAGTGCTTGGGATTCTTGGTAAAATGGTCAAACAACGCCTGGAAAGCGCGCGCGCCTACGAAGAAGGCGGCCGCCTGGAACTGGCGGATAAAGAACGTTCAGAAATCAAAGTGATCGAAGATTTTTTGCCCAGCCAACTAAGTGATGAAGCGGTTGAAAAAGCCGTTCAAACCGCAATTTCAGAGGTCGACGCAACCAGTATTCGTGACATGGGTAAGGTAATGGGCGTTCTGAAAGGTAAATATACCGGGCAAATGGATTTTGGGTCCGTCGGGGCCAAGATTAAAGGCATGTTGGGGTAGGGGTTCACCGGTTCGATTTGCATATGGGCAGCTGCAACGCGGTTTTAGGGTAGGCGGCCACAAGATAAGACTCAATTTCTGGCACAGGCCAATCGACACTCAATAGTTCCCCTAAAGATTGCCAGTCGTTTTTGTCCATCTGATGCGCTTTACGGAAAACTGCATACGCTTTGGATGACCGTTTTGTCTATGTTCCGGGCATTTTTAAGACAGTCTATCGCGGCATAGTGGGGCAGGTACCCGATGGACCCAAGGCCGATCATGCACTAACATTCAAACTGGACCACTCAAGTGGGGCTGATCACTCCCAGTCTCACAGTCTCACAGTCTCACAGTC
>CAXMPY010000029.1:8036-17818 GCA_964195275.1 uncultured Paracoccaceae bacterium | reverse complement strand
CAGCCAGATCGATGCGAACAATGACATGCCCCAATGGCTACCTATATCGGACCCAAGGGCGCGGTTCAGCAACACGCTGGCAAAAACACCCATAGTGGCCCAGATACCGCTTTCCACGGTCAGGCGTGCAGTGTCGCGCTGGCGCTCTGCCAATAGGACCCAAGCCGCGGCCATTAAGCCAGCGCTGCCCAGATAAGCCGCCAATACTTCCCAAATCGCCACCCGGCCTACAGCCCAGAACACGCCAGGATCAAGCACCAGCCGCCAACCGATCACGACAACACCGACCTGCACAAATATACCCAGCAACGGCAGGTTCAGTCGCCGATCTATTGCCGCCGCAGCCAGAACCATGACCCCCATCGCCACGGTCAGCGCCGCGGAACTTAGCACGATCACCAGCGCGAAAGTTATCATCGTTATGGCCGCCAGTGCAAAATAGGCGACCCGGCGTTTATCGTCGCCATCCCGGTGCGCCACTTGTCCAGCAAAGAACAGCATCAAATTGCTGCGCCACAGCCCGCGCCAATGAAAAATTGCCGATCCCAGGACCCCGATCCCGGCCAATATCATCACTGTCAGCGGTGGCCCGGTTTCCGGGGCGCGATCCAGCCCCAGCTCGAACTGCCGATAAAGGCTGCCACCCTCAAACCCCTGAACCACGATGATCCCCAGCAACAAAACTGGCGGTAACACTGCCAGATCGGCCAGCGCGGGCGCTTTGCGACACCAGATCGTCGCCAATATAAACAATAAACATAACGTCAGGATCACCAGCCAAAACTCAGCCGCACCTGCATCACCCAGCCCCACCAATGTCGCGATTGCCCCCGCACCGGCAAACGCCCCAGCCGCCAGACGGGTCGGAAATTCGGGCAAATCGGCCGCGCCTTCGCTTTTCCCAAATACGCCAAGTCGCCCCAGCAGCCCGACGCTGGTCATTTCGCCGGCATGACGGGGCCAGGCACTAAGTCGCGGCAGCGCAATCGCGGCCACCACAGATATCAACCCAAATGCCAGAAAATGTTCGCCCGCCGCGCCCAGATTATAGATCATCCAGGCGGCGACGAATGTGAAGATTAGGCCCAAGGCTGAGACCCAGGCCCAACGTTTAATCGCGTCCACCAGCAGCGCGACACCCGCGATCAGCGCGAAGTAATAATAAAACAACTGCGGCGCATCGCTGTCTCCACCCACCAAGAACGGTGCTGCAACTGAACCCAAAATACCAACCACGGCCAGATACGGCCCATAATACCAGCCCAGAGCCACAGCAATGCCCGACACCAACACAAGGTTGGCCAGCGCCATTTCCGCCCCTATCAGCCCATACAGCTGACGCGCTGACAAAACGGCGGCAAACAGCGCCACCAAGCCAGCCCCGGCGAAAGTTGACGGCAGATAGGCTGTGTGATCAGTTTCGTGATCGCCCCATTTGCGGCGCAGAAATTCGCCCCCCGCAATTAGCGCCACGCCCAGCGCCACGGCACCCAGAACGCGCCAAAACGGGCTAAGCAGGCCATTTTCGACACCGTATTGAACCAAAAACACGCCCGCCAATGCCAACGACAAGGCGGCGACGGCCAGAAACCAGTTTTGCGCCAGCCATTTGCGGGCAGCAGCCACGTTATCAGCCCTGAATACAAACGATTCCCGCGCGCCCTTGGGGGTTTGACGGCGCTTGCGCCCCCGGTTTTGCTGCACCGTCGGGGCTATGGCTTTGCCCTTGGCCTGCGCCCAGGGCCCTTTCAATTCACTGGTCGTGACCAGGTCTTTGGGCGTACTGGCCTCAGTTTTTGCTGCGGTATCCGGCGCAGAATCTGTCTGCGCAGTGGCAATTAAATCCCGGAGTTTTGCTTCTAAATCAGATAGCTGGGACTTCAGCCGATGGTTGCTGAACAGCAGATAAACAACTGCGATCGCCACAACTGTACTTGTGAATTCAAACATGATGTCCCGCAATTCTGCTGCGCAGATCTAAGCCTGCTTTCGTGGACAATCTACTTTGACGTGAACAACCCGGCAAGGGCCCGCTTGATTAGCCCGGTTACACCGGGCCGTTTTTGCACCTTAAACGGCAAGGGTCTGCAGACCTCCATTGCCGCCACGCCAACCCGCGCAGTCAGCGCACCGTTGATGATCCCCTCACCAAACCGACGCGACAGCTTGGACAAAATGCCGCCGCCCGCAACCGATGTGATCAGATCGTCACCAACCGCCACGGCACCGGTTGCAACCAGATGCCCCAGCACTGTGCGGGTTAGCCGCCAACTGCCTAATGTCCCGGCGCGGCCGCCGTAAATTTCGGCAATGCGCCGGATCATCCGTAAATTCACCACCAGTGCTGCGGCAACATCGGCCAAAGCTATTGGCACAATCGCGGTCACGGTCGCGACCTGCCGTGCAGCAGCCTGGATCTCGCGTTGGGCCTGGGCATCCAGCGGCGCCATCAGTTCGGTTTCCACCAATGCCAGCTGGCTTTCGGCGTCAATAACATCCGCGCTTTGTTCGGCCAGTCGTTTTACGCCCCATTCCAGGTCAGGCCGCCCCGCGTAAAGTGCGGTAAGTTTTTGGGTAACCGAGCGGGCGACCGCCAGATCGCTTTGCGATAAAGCAGCATCGGCAGTATCTTTGATGCTGTCGATCTTGCGCAGACGCGCAAATCCGGCCCATTCGCGCAGGGCGACTGCCAAGCAAACAAGAATAAAAGCCGCGATCAGACCAGCAAAAGCATAGCCCAGTACGGTATTTTGCGCGATCAGCGCATTTACAAACTCCCAAGCCCAATAAGACAGACCAAAAGTTACAATCGCAGCCAGCAATCGCCAGAACCAGCGTGCCAGCCGTGACCCACGTCGCGTGGCAATCTGCGCAACCGATTGCATGGCCTGACCCGTCGGGGCAATCGCCAATTCAGGCACCGGCACGGCGGTGTCCGGGCCATTGGGCGCATCATCATCCAGTTCTATCAAGACCGGGCCTTTGGTGTCAGTCATGTCGCGGCCCCATTCCAACTAAGATGCACATCCGGGATTTTTTCGTCGTTGGCTTGCCCATCGGTCAGCTGATCCTCATTAAAGCCGTGACGCGCGTAAAACCGACGTGCACCTAGATTTGCCTGAAAAGTCCACAATTCAAGTTTTCCATTTTCGGTTTTTGCGTTGTCCAGCAACGCGGCCCCGATTGCCTGGTTACGACAGGCTTTCGCGATATAAAGCGCCTGAATATCGCCGTCTTGTCGCGCTAAAAATCCAACAGTTTTGCCTTCCAACCGGGCTGTGGTGATTTGGGTCTTGGCCATTAACATTTGCCCGTACCCCAAATATTGGCTGGGCGCATGGATGCGTGGCATCCAATCAGTTTCGTCGATCCAGTTGGACAGGATCGCCGCAATCGCCGCGGCGTCACCATTTGTGGCTGGTCCAATTTGCGCTTTCACAACCGATCCCCGAACAAAAACTGTGCCGCCTTGTCGAGCCGGATATGGGGCGGACCCTGACCCGGCTTTAGGCTTAGCGGTGCGGGCGAAAACGTCATCGCCGCAAAATCAGCATCCAACCATTTGTCGGCACCGTCGCGGGCTGGTCCCAGCATACGCGCAGGATCATCGGGCAATTCGCCAGGGTAAAATGCCGCCCGTTTGCCACTGGTCAGGGTTCCCCGGACACAATCCAGTTTGCCACCATTATGATCCAGGGTTTCCTCGACAGTTGCGCGCAGCGCTGCTATCGACATCGCGGTGGTTTGGGCACCGCTGAAATCAGCGCGCGCTTGCGCTTGTTTCACCAGTGCCTGGGTGATCGCCGTCAGTTTCGTGTGCTGACTGTGGTGCAAATGGTCGGCCTTGGTCGCCGCGAATAGAATTTTCTCAACCCGTTTTCCACGCAATAGTCTGGACAAAAACGCATTCTGGCCGGGTCTGAATGCGGCAAGGATATCGGCCATGCTGCGGCGTAAATCCTCGGTTGCTTTGGGTCCGGCATGGATCGCCCCCAACACGTCTACCAGCACAATCTGGCGATTAACACGCGAGAAGTGGTGGCGAAAAAATGGTTTCACCACCTTGGCGCGATAGGCGTTGTACCGCCTTTCCATTTCGCGCCACAGGCTGCTGCGTGTCGGGGTGTCCGGCTTGGCCATTGGCGCAAATGTCAAAACAGGCGATCCCGCCAGGTCACCGGGCAACAGAAACCGACCGGGCGTGCAATCTGAGTACCCGGCGTCGCGGGCTGTGTTCAAGTATTCTGTAAAACTTTCCGCCAAACCCTTAGCAACAGGTTCATCCAACTGTAATGCTGCATCGTTGGCGGCGACACGCATCAGATACGTCTTCGCCATATCCCGAGCTTGCAGTCGTTCCAAAGTTTCCGTCGACCAATCGGCATAACTTTTGTCCAGCAATGCCAGATCCAATAGCCATTCCCCCGGATAGTCCACAATATCAATATGAACAGTGCGCGGCCCTGATATCGCCCCCAAAATACCTGTTGGCTGCACCCGCAGTGACAGGCGCAGTTCACTGACGGCGCGGGTTGATGCGGGCCAGACCGGTGTGGCCGACAGGACCGACGCCAAATGCGTCTCGTAATCAAAGCGCGCCACTGTGTCGTCGGGTTGTGGGCGCAAATAGGCCGCTCGGATCGCGCCGTTTGTCGCCGCCAACAGTTGTGGCATCCGGCCCCGGTCAACCAGGTTGGCCACCAAAGACGTGATGAACACCGTTTTGCCGGCACGGCTAAGGCCCGTTACCCCCAACCGGATCACCGGTTCAAACAGCGCTTCGCTGACCGAAGCCTGCACCGTATCTACCCCGCGCGTCAGCCGGTCCGCGATGTCCGAAAATACCAAAACGTCTGCCCCATATATTGTTGGTGAAGACATAAGGTCTGAACGAGGTGTTTGGTAGGGGACACGTTTTCAAATCCGCAGACTTGGCAGCAGCAGGCCGACGTTTTAACAAAATGAACTTGCCCAAAATAGTTCCATTGCCTCGGTAGTCGGGTCACGCTATTCCCCGCCCATGCCGCGTTACGCCCTCAAAATTGAATATAACGGTGCGCCGTTTTCTGGCTGGCAACGGCAAAAGGATCAGCCGTCGGTGCAGCAGACGATTGAGTTCGCGCTTCAAAAACTTGACGCCAACGCACCCGACATCGCCGCTGCCGGGCGCACCGATGCGGGTGTACACGCCTTGGGCCAAGTGGCGCATTGTGACCTGTCCAAAGATTGGGACCCTTTTCGTCTGTCAGAGGCTTTGAATTTCCACTTAAAACCAAACCCCATTGCAATTGTAGATGTGGCACATGTTGCAGACGATTTTCACGCGCGTTTCAGTGCCACTGAACGACACTATCAGTTCCGGCTGCTGTCGCGGCGCGCACCCGCCACACATGACAAGGGCTTGGTTTGGCAGGTTTCGCACGATCTTGATCTTGCAGCGATGCAAACCGGCGCAAATCACTTGATCGGCCACCATGATTTCACAACGTTCCGATCGACCGACTGTCAGGCCAACAGCCCGCTAAAAACCCTGGATCAGTTGGATATCGCTGCCATCCCCCAAAACCACGGCACAGAATACCGGTTCAATCTGCGCGCCCGCAGTTTTTTGCATAATCAAGTACGGTCTATCGTTGGAACGCTTGAACGGGTTGGCGCCGGGTCTTGGGCGACGGGTGATGTTTTGCGGGTATTGCGGGCAAAAGATCGCGCCGCATGCGGGCCGGTCAGCCCGCCCCAAGGCCTATACCTTACCCATGTCAGCTATCCAAATCAGTCGTTTTAGACTGAATTGCGGCTGGTGAATTTGCCCGGGGCCACCACAGTCTTGCCTTGTTATACGATTTGTTGTGGCATAATTGCCAATCTGCCCAAATTGCGCCTTAAACTGGCTAAATTGGTTAATATCACCTAACCCATTATTATTGCTATATATTTCCATAAAGTTGAATATTTCTCTGCAATTTTGTCACAGCTATTGACAGTTTTTGCAGGTACAGCAGCCCCGCCCCGGTGTCGCCCGCTTTGAATAGGAAAGTGATGGCAACTTGGGAAACGGAGAAGAACAATGGAATTTACGAGTATCACATTCGACCAAATCGCCCTGGCAACAATGGCCTGCATCGCACTGCGCGAAGTCATGGTAATCTTCTTGCCAGATAACGTTGCTGGCCCCGGTGGCTGGTTGGTAAATACTGCCGAAGAAGCCTAAGCTTCTGCACCACTTGCTGCGCGAATGCGCGCAGCAGAGAATTTGAACTCTGGTATTTTGCCGAACGGATCCAAGCTTGGGTTTGTCAGCACATTGGCCGGAGCCTCCCCAAAACAGAACGGCATAAACAACATGCCCGGTGTTACATCGCGATCCGCGCGTAATGTCAGCGTGACCGCACCGCGCCGGGTTTCAACGGTAACTTGTTGACCGCGCTCAAACCCCATCGCCCCAATATCGCGCGGATGCATCCCAACAATCGGCGTCGGTTCCTGTGCGTTCAACGCCGCCGACGTTCGGGTCATCGACCCGGTATGCCAGTGTTCCAGCAATCGCCCGGTTGTCAGAACCAGCGGATACTCATTATCCGGCAACTCGTCAGGTGGCAGTAAATCAGCCGGCACAATTTTGGCTTTGCCGGTCGCCGTTGGGAAACCATTGGTGAATATCACTTCATCCCCTGGCACATTTGCTGATTTAGCAGGGTAAGTCACCGCACCTTCGGCAACGATCCGATCCCAACTGATATTATCTAGCGACGACATCATCGCCGCCATTTCTGTGTAAACCTCTGAAATATTGTCGTAATCCCATTCGGCCCCAACCCGTTTGGCCAATTCGACAATCAATTCCCAATCCTGGCGCGCGTCACCAGGGGGCGAAATCGCCGGATTGCCGATTTGCACCTGACGGTTTGAATTTGTGTAGGTGCCGGTCTTTTCTGCTTGGCTGGAAGCCGGGAAAATCACGTCAGCGTGCCAGGCGGTTTCGGTCAGGAAGATATCCTGCACCACCAAATGATCAAGTTTGGCCAACGCAGCGCGCGCATGGGTTTGATCCGGGTCTGACATGGCCGGATTTTCACCCATGATATACATTCCGGTGATCTGATCGTCATGGATCGCATTGATAATCTCGACCACTGTCAAACCTTTGGCCGGGTCCAGTGTGCGGCCCCAGGCATCCTGGTATTTTCCCCTGATATCAGCATCTTCCACCGAAGCGTAATTCGGGAAAAACATTGGGATCAATCCAGCGTCCGACGCCCCCTGAACATTGTTTTGGCCCCGCAATGGGTGCAAACCCGTCCCTTTACGGCCCACTTGCCCGGTGATCAGCGATAGCGCAATCAGGCAGCGGGAATTATCGGTGCCATGTACATGCTGGCTGATGCCCATACCCCAGAAAATGATCGACCGGTCCGAGGTGGCGTATAGCCGCGCTATCTCGCGGACATAATCGGGTTCAACGCCCGATACGGCCTGCATGGCTTCTGGCGTGAAATCCTTGACCTTATCGCGCAAGGCTTCAAATCCGTCGACATTGGCCTTGATATAGGCCGTATCTGTCAGCCCTTCTGCGATAATCACGTTGATCATTGAATTCAGCAATGCCACGTCGGTGCCCGGTTTGAAAATCACCGGATGGCTGGCGTGACGGTTCAGGCGCTGGCCACGCGGATCAATAACGATCATTTTTGCACCGCGCTTGGCGGCCTGTTTAAAATAGGTCGCTGCAACCGGGTGATTTTGTTCCGGTCGTGCACCGATGATGATGATACAATCGGCGTGGTCCGCATCAGTAAACGGGGCTGAAACCGCCCCACTGCCGATACCTTCCAACAGGGCCGCAACGCTGGATGCGTGGCACAGCCGCGTGCAGTGATCGACATTATTCGTGCCAAACCCTTGGCGGATAAGCTTTTGAAATAAATACGCTTCTTCGTTGCTGCCTTTGGCTGAACCGAACCCGCACAACGCCCCTGGACCATCTGATCCGATAATGCCGTTAAAGCCGTCAGCGGCCGCTTGCATCGCCTCTTCCCAAGTCGCTTCGCGAAACACGTCCATCATGTTTTCGCGGCTTAGACGAATGTCGCCACGCTTTGGCGCATCAGTGCGCCGGATCAACGGTTTGGTCAGCCGATCTTTGTTCAGGGCATAGTCAAACCCAAAGCGACCCTTGATGCATAACTTGCCGCGATTGCCGGGGCCATTGCGCCCATCAACTTTGACAATCTTGTCGTCGCGCACCGATATTTCTGTCTGACAGCCAACGCCGCAGAATGGGCAGACAGATTCAACAACCTTGTCTGCATAAACTTCGCGTTTCGTTGCGGCCTCGTTCAGCAGCGTTTTTTCCATCAGCGCACCGGTCGGGCAGGCCTGAACACATTCGCCACACCCAACGCAGGACGAAAGCCCCATTGGGTCATCAATATCAAACACCGGTACAGCGTCCACGCCCCGCGCGGCCATGCCGATCACATCATTAACCTGCACATCCCGGCAGGCGCGTTCACACAGCGTACAGGAAATGCAGGCATCCAAATTGACCGAGATCGACGGATGGCTTGCATCGTGAAATATGCTGTCGACGGGAATTTCCTTTAGCGCGCCGGGGCGGACGGACGGAAAATGGGTTTCGCCCAACCCGGCCAGCTCAGCCTGTCCCCAAAAATGCGCGTCTGGGTCGGGGCTTCGGGAACGTTCCGGCATATCCGAGGCCAAAAGGTCGAACACCAGCCGTCGGCTAGTTTCGACCCGATCACCACCAGAATTTACAACCATGCCGTCACTTGGCATCCGCACACAGGACGCGGCCAGCACACGTTCGCCTTCGACTTCAACCATACAGGCCCGGCAATTGCCATCGGCGCGGTATTCCGGGTCATCCTTAAAGCATAAATGCGGAATGCTGGTGCCAACGCGTTTGGCAACTGTCCAGATGCTTTCACCCGGTGCGGCCTCGACCTGTTTTCCATCTAACGTGAATTTCACTGGTCCGCTCATGACAGCTCCTCGGGGAAATATTTGATTAGATGGGCCACGCAATTGCCCGCTGCCTGCCCCAACCCACAGATCGACGCATCAGACATAACCTGCATTAAATCCGCCATCAGTGGCTGATCCGGCGCGGTTTCTTGCAGAATTCGAACCATTTTGTCGGTCCCTGATCGGCACGGCGTACATTGGCCACAGCTTTCGTGTTTGAAAAACTGCATCGTATTCAGCACGGCATCGCGAACAGAATCCTGGTTCGACAGGATCACAACTGCGTGGCTGCCAACAAAGCCGCCATGGGGTTCAAAACTGCCAAAATCCATCGCGTGATCGGCCATCGACGCCGGGAATATCCCGCCAGACGCCCCTCCCGGTAGGAACGCTTTGAAATCGTGCTCTTCGGCCATGCCACCACAATGGTCATTGATCAAATCAATCAATGGTATGCCCGCAGGGGCCAGTTTAACGCCGGGTTCGCGTACCCGCCCCGACACCGAATACGACCGCATGCCGTTGTGATCTGCATTAATCCCCTGATCCGCAAACCATTTCGCGCCATTGGCCAAAATAGTCGGTATCCAGGCCAGGGTTTCTATATTGTGATTCAAGGTCGGTCGCCCAAACAGGCCAACCTCGGCGATATAAGGCGGGCGGTGGCGTGGCAGGCCGCGCTTGCCTTCAATGCTTTCCAGCATGGCCGATTCCTCGCCGCAGATATAGGCGCCGGCGCCACGCCTGAGATGCAGTTTGATGCCGCCGGTCAGCCCGGCCGCCTCGATGGCGGCGAT
>CAXMPY010000029.1:0-8026 GCA_964195275.1 uncultured Paracoccaceae bacterium | reverse complement strand
CCCGGCACCCCGGCGCAAATCGATCGGTGTGGACAGCAGACCTGCCTTATCCAATGCCGCAATTTCACGGCGCAAAATTTCCAACGCTGCCGGGTATTCGTCGCGCATGTAGATGTAGATCTTTTCGCAGCCAACAACATGGGCGGCTATCAGCGCCCCCTCCAGCATCGAATGTGGCGTATTTTCCAGCCACCAGCGGTCCTTGAACGTGCCGGGTTCACCTTCATCACCGTTGACGGTCATCAGGCGCGGGCCGTCATAACCCTTTACAAATCCCCATTTTTTACCGGCCGGGAAGCCGGCACCACCCAGCCCGCGCAAACCGGCATCTGACATGATGGTAATTGCATCATCACCGGATATTTCGCCCGCCTGGATTTGCCCCAGCATGCGGTAGCCGTCGGTCGACTGATAGGCCGCCAGTGTTTCATATTCTGGCACTATGGGTTCAACAGATCCTTTTGTCGCGGCGAATATTTTTGCAACATCAGCCTGATCCACGGCGCGCTTGCCAACCTGTGCGGCTGGCGCTAGATCGCAACGCCCAATGCAAGGCACATGGCTGATCCGCACCCGCGCCGGGTCGGTTGCTTCGGCCAACTTTTGGATTAAATCACTTGCTCCCACCATCGCACAAGATAGCCCGTCACAGACCCGGATGGTCAACGGTGCCGGGGCGTCTTGGCCTTCCTTAACAACGTCAAAATGGTGATAAAAACTGGCAACTTCGTACACTTCCACCTGCGACAGGCTGAAAAGATCAGCCAAGGCGGCCAAATGCCGCGCGTGCAGACAGCCAGTGCCATCCTGTATTAAATGCAGCGCCTCAATCAGCATGTCCCGGCGGCGATCCAGATCACCCAACAGCGTTTCAACTTCCGTTAGCGCCAGTTCTTCGACTTGCCGGCCCTTGGGCAGGCTTGGGTCCCTTTTTTGGCTTCGGGTCTTTGTGTCAGTATCCATTAATTCCCCGCATTGGTTGGCCCGAATTTTACGCCGATTGGCAGACGTTATAGTAGTCACACAGTAAAAAACTACTATCAGTTCTAACCGAGCGCATTCTTAAAATGGACAGAAATTTAAAAAAACAGACATAAATCGTGTGGCCTGACGCCATATCGCCACCGATGTCGGTTTTGTTGATCGCAACAACGCGATGCGGCCAATCAGTCAGCGGTAAGGAAGGGCGATATTTGCATGGTGTCGGGAATTTTTGCACCCAGCCGTGTTAGCAAAGTTGGTGCCAGGGCCAACTGATCAAGAACGTCACCATGGTCAGGTCCATCACCGCCCCCAAACCAGTAAAACGCCATATCCTGCTGCACATCTTCGCAACCACCGTGATGGCCGCGATCAGTTTGCCCATGATCTGCGGTCACCGCTACCTCATAACCTGCCGCCAACCAAACCGGCAAATGCTGCGCAAGCATCGCATCCATCTTGGCACAGGCATTGTCCATCTCGATACAATCATGGCCAAACCGATGGCCCATACTGTCCAAGGTGCAGCTGTGAAATATTCCATAATCTATGCCAAATCGCTCCGTTAGCATGGTAAGGGTCGCGAACAAATCGGCGTCACTGGGCGTCATCTGGTTGGGTGCCCCCGCCCCTTTCATCGTGTGAAATCGACCGTGTGTTATTGGCCCACCAGGTTCGTCATATTCGATGTCACGAACAGATTCCCAAGGTGAACGATTGAAGAGTTCTGACCAAAATGAATGGGTCACAGCCCCTGTAATGCCGCCGGTTGCAACAATCTGGCTAAAAATATCGGGCTGAGTCAAACGGAAGATGGTATCGTTTGAAACTACGCCATGCACCTGGGGGCTAACCCCCGTGTGGATCGACGCATAACACGAAGCAGAAGTTGACGGCAGCACCGATCTCATTTTCCAAACCCGCGCTTGCCCGAATTGAACCCAGCCTTCCAGGTTCCCGTTCAATCGCCGTGCCGCCCGCCAGGGTTGACCATCAATAATGATTAACAGAACTTTGCGTTTTAACGTCATTCAGGTTCACCGGATTGAAACAAATTCTGGTTTTGGTCGGGTTCAGTATGGCGCGAAACCCTGACACCGCCCAAAAGAAAACGACTTGTACAGGTCGCAATTTGGCATCAAAAACACCGGGATATGAAACGTCGAAATCCACGCCGCAACAAAGAAGCCCCAATGATTAAAAAATCCCCCATCGATACGCGCTTACGTATGATATCCTGGAACCTTTGGTGGCAGTTTGGCCCCTGGCAAGACCGTGCGCGCGCCATATTAACCACGCTAAAAGATCACGACGCCGATGTCATCGCGCTGCAAGAGGTCTGGGATGATGGCACGGATAACTTCGCGGCCCAGCTGGCGGCGGATCTGGGGTATCACCATGTCTATGCCCCGGGCGCGCGCCCAAACGGTGTGCATATGGGCAATGCGATCCTGTCCCGGTGGCCAATTCTGGACCATAAGATCACCAATCTTTTTGACAAACCGGCCGAACCTGAAATGCGGGTCGCGCTTTACGCCAATATCGACGGGCCACGCGGAAATATCCCGGCATTCAGCACCCATCTGAACTGGCAGGCCCATGACAGCGAAACCCGTCAAAAACAAGTGGCAGAGCTGGCACAATTCATTCACCAGACGCGGCCCTGGAAATTCCCGCCGATCATTGGCGGTGATTTCAATGCCAATCCGGTTTCAACAGAAATGCGCATGATGACCGGCGAAACCACGTGC
Organism: uncultured Paracoccaceae bacterium; assembly: GCA_964195275.1. Taxonomy (GTDB): domain Bacteria; phylum Pseudomonadota; class Alphaproteobacteria; order Rhodobacterales; family Rhodobacteraceae; genus NVTR01. The sequence goes on along the minus strand of CAXMPY010000029.1, from coordinate 5,294 downwards.
CCGGTGAACAATCTGGCTTTTCTTGACGCGTGGGCATTTTCAAACAAACCGGGTGCAGGGCATACTTGGGACAATGCCAATCCGTTTGCGGCGTCCATCTACGAAGCCAACCGCCGTATCGACTATATTTTTGCCTGGTTTCCAAAAGCAAACGGTCTGGGTCACATCACCGATTGTCGTATTGTTGGAAATGCCCCGATTGAAGGCATTTGGCCCAGCGACCATTTCGCGGTACTGGCAGAATTCCGGTACTAAGCTTACACCTTCTTTTCAGGTCAACTATCCCCGCCGGAGGCTCTGATTAGCTTATATTTTTCGGCGAAAAATCGACTCTAATTTCCGGCGCTTTCCATTTTTCGACCGGCCAGCACTTCTTCCAACCACCCAATTTTCATCTCGGGCACCGAACTTAGCAGCAGGTCGGTATAGTCATCAAACGGCGGCGCCAAAACCTCGCTTTTTGGCCCGTAACGCACCAGTTTACCCTGAAACATTACGGCAATACTATCAGCGATGGCTTTTACAGTCGCCAGGTCATGGGTGATGAACAGATAGGCCACATCTTCGGATTTCTGCAGCCGCAGCAACAGCTTTAAGATCCCATCCGCCACCAGCGGATCCAGCGCGCTCGTCACTTCGTCACAAATGATCAACTTGGGCTTGGCGGCCAAGGAACGCGCAATGCAAACCCGCTGCTTTTGCCCGCCGGACAATTCTGCCGGATAGCGATCGATGAATTCAACGCCCAGTTCAATTTCATCCAACAACTCGATGATTTGTTTGCGTTTTTCGGCGCCGCGTATGCCAAAATAAAACTCTAATGGCCGGCCAATGATGGTGCCCACAGTCTGGCGCGGGTTCATCGCGGTATCAGCCATCTGATAAATCATTTGCAGCTGACGTAAATCTTCTTTGCTCCGCCCGGCCAAATTGCGGCTAAAGGTCTGATCACCGAACAGAACTTCGCCCTGAAACGGTGGTAACAGCCCGGTAATCACCCGGGCCAAAGTCGATTTTCCCGACCCGCTTTCGCCGACAACGGCCAATGTCTGTCCTGGATGCACCTCAACCGAGACATCGGTCAATACCTGCACCTTATTGCCATAGGCCGCCGAGATATTGCGTGCGATCAAGACCGGCTTATCTGTCGGCTTCTTTTCCTCGTGATCGATCGATCGTACAGATACCAGCGCCTGAGTATATTCTTCGGCAGGGGTGGTAATAATCGCTTCGGCTGTATCGCGTTCAATTTTTTTGCCACCGCGCAGCACCATGATTTCGTCCGAAACCTGGGCGACAACCGCCAGATCGTGGGTGATGTATAGGGCCGCAACACCGGTATTTTTGATCGCCTTTTTGATCGCCGCCAGAACGTCAATCTGGGTGGTCACATCCAGCGCCGTTGTTGGTTCATCAAACACAATCAAATCTGGTTCCGGCACCAGCGCCATCACTGTCATTGCCCGCTGTAATTGCCCACCGGACACCTGATGCGGAAACCGCGAACCGATGTTTTCCGGATCGGGCAAGTTCAGTTCACCAAACAGGCGAACCGCGCGTTTTTCCAATTCTTGTCGCGTACCGACGCCATGTTCCAGCCCGGCCTCGATCACCTGTTCCAGCAAGCGCTTGGCCGGATTGAAAGAAGCGGCGGCTGATTGCGAGACATAGGTGACTTCTTTGCCGCGAAGTTCGCGAAAACCTTTAACGCCGCCCTTTAGAATATCGCGCCCGTTTAGAAACACTTGTCCACTCAGCTGAATGGTGCCGCGCCCATAGCCCATCGATGCCAACCCAATGGTGGATTTTCCGGCCCCGCTTTCCCCGATCAGGCACAAAACTTTGCCTTTTTCAAGCGTCAGTGAAACGTCTTCAACGATCACCAGATTTTGGGCCGGTTCGCCATCAGGGAAAATCGTCGCCTCGATCTTTAAATTGCGAATATCAAGAAAACTATTTTTATCTTCCATATCTTTTGCCATGATATTTATCCCCCGCGGCCCCCTTTCAAGTCAGAGGTGCGGTTCAGCACCCAGTCGGCCACCAGATTGACCGAGATCGCCAATATCGAAATCGCCGCCGCCGGAACAAGTGCGGCACCAATGCCAAATATAATGCCTTCTTTGTTTTCCTTGACCATGCCGCCCCAATCGGTTGCGGGCGGCTGTACACCAAGCCCAAGGAACGAAAGTGTCGACAAAAACAGCACCGCGAAAATGAACCGCAAGCCAAGTTCAGCCACCAATGGTGACAGGGCATTTGGCAATATTTCGCGGAAAATGACCCATTTCAACTTTTCGCCACGCAATTTTGCCGCTTCAACGAAATCCATTACATTGATGTCCACAGCCACGGCGCGCGACAGCCGGAACACCCGTGTGCTGTCCAGCAACCCCATGACAACGATCAATACAAACAATGTCACCGGCATCACCGATAGCACCACCAGGGCGAAAATCAGCGTCGGGATCGACATGATCAAATCAACGCCGCGTGACATGACCTGATCAACCCAGCCCCCCACCACCGCAGCGGTTAGCCCCAAGATCGAGCCCAGTGTGAACGATAAAATGGTCGCCGCCGTCGCGATCACAATTGTCGTACGCCCACCATAGATCATCCGGGTCAGCAAATCGCGACCGATATTATCGGTGCCCAGCCAATGCTCGGCTGATCGCGGTTCCCAAACGTCACCGACAATTTCAGCCAACCCATAGGGCGCAATCAGGGGGGCAATCAGCGCCATCAAAAAGAAGCCGCCGGTCATAATCAGGCCGATTAAGGCAGATAGTGGAATTCTCATTTTGGATGCCTCAGCCTTGGATTACTGACAATGGCAACGATGTCTGCCACCAGGTTCAGGCCAATAAACACACCTGCAAATACCAGACCACACGCCTGCACCACCGGCACGTCACGTTTGGAAACATGGTCCACCAGATATTGGCCCATGCCTGGGTAGACAAATATCACCTCAACCACGACCACGCCGACCACCAGATAGGCAAGGTTCAGCATCACCACATTAACAATAGGCGAGATTGCATTTGGAAACGCGTGTTTGAAAATCACGTTGAATGCGGACAGGCCCTTAAGTTCGGCAGTTTCAATATAGGCCGACTGCATCACATTCAGGATTGCAGCCCGTGTCATCCGCATCATATGGGCCAGCACAACCAGCGTCAGCACGGCAACCGGCAGCACAATTGAATTCAGTTTTTCAAAGAAACTCATTGAGTCATACACCGTCGCCACCGACGGAAACCACCGTAGTTTCACGGCGAAAAAGAAGATCAGCACGTAGCCAATAAAAAATTCCGGCAAGGAAATCGAGGCCAGTGTCACCCCGGAAATCAACTTATCCGGCCAGCGGTTGCGATACCGCACCGCCATCAGGCCAAGCAATATCGCCAGCGGCACTGCCACAACGGCGGCGGTTGCTGCCAGGAACAACGTATTGCCCAGCCGTTGGCCGATTTGTTCCGCGATATCGGATCCATTTGACAGTGCTGTGCCCAAATCGCCAGTCAGAACACCACCCAGCCAACCAAGGTAACGCACATAGGCCGGATCATTTAATCCAAGTTCAGCGCGCAGGTTAGCAAGTGCTGTCGGCGTCGCCGACTGGCCCAAGATGCTTTGTGCCACATCGCCCGGAAGAATTTGAGTTCCGACAAATATCAGCAGCGATACTGCAAGCAGCAGCAAAAGGCCCAGCGCGATGCGCTGGACCAGAAGATTTAAAAGCGAACCCATATCTGACTACGCCACCAGCCAGGTCTTGATCAGTGCCTTGTTGTTCATCATGCCACCGTTCGGATCACCGGCATAACCGCCAACTTTATCGCCTGTTGCGTCAATAAAGTTGTTGAACATTGGCACAATCACGCCGCCTTCGTCCCGCACGATAACGGCTGCTTCGCGATACAATGCTTTGCGCTTAACATCATCTAGTTCGGCGCGGGCCTTAAGAATAAGGCTGTCAAATGTATCGTTGAAGAACCGCGTGTCATTCCAGGCCGCATCTGACGTGTAGGCTGTCGAATACATCTGATCCTGGACCGGACGGCCGCCCCAATATGACGCCGCAAAGGGTTGAACGTTCCACACTTCTGACCAATAGCCATCACCGGGTTCGCGCTTGATTTCCAGCGAAATGCCGGCTTTGGCAGCACTTTGTTCAAACAGTTGTGACGCATCCACAGCGCCCGGAAAGGCAACGTCAGACGTGCGCAGCAAAACCGAACCTTCATGACCGGATTTTTTATAGTGAAACGCTGCTTTGTCCGGGTCATAAACCCGTTGTTCGATGTCATCAGAAAACAGCGGATAGGCCGAATTGATCGGAATATCATTGCCGACTGAACCGAAACCTTGCAGGATTTTTTCGACCATTTCTTCGCGATCAATGGCATATTTCAGCGCCAGCCGCAGATCCAGATTGTCAAATGGTGGCGTGTTGGCGTGCATTATGAACACATAATGCCCGCGTCCAGCAACCGACTGAATGGTAACCCCAGGCACACGTTTGACCAAATTGACAACTTTGGGTTCAATCCGGTCGATCATGTGTACCTGACCTGATTGCAACGCGGCCAAACGGGCAGTCGCGTCATTTAGTACCAAAACTTCAACTGTGTCGGCATGACCGCGATTTGCCGCATCCCAGTAATTTTCAAACCGTTCGCCCACGTGACGCACGCCAGGTTGGTCTTCGGCGATCCTATAAGCACCGGTTCCGATGCCAGCATCTGCGCCGTCCAAGCCGCCATTTGGTTGAATGACCAGATGATAATCGGCCAACAGGAACGGCAAGTCAGCGTTTGCTGTGGCCAATGTCAGCACCACATTCTGACCATCTAGCGCAATATTTTCGATGCCCTGTACAATCCCCAGCGCACCGGATTTTGAATTTTCATCCGAATGCCGCTGCAGTGTCGCCATTACGTCATCAGGTGTCAGGGTTTTGCCGTTGTGGAATTCGACGTCCTGACGAATTTTAAAGCTCCACGTTTTGGCGTCAGCAGACGCTTCAACACTATCGGCCAGCGCCATTGTCAGATCACCATCTGCGCTGACTTCGACCAATGTGTCACCCCAGCAACGACCAAAAGTTTGGTCAACGGTATTGGTCCAAGTCGCCGGGTCCAGGCTGTCAGAGGCCGATCCACCCTGCAAGCCAGCCTTTAGAGTGCCGCCTTTAACGGCGCCCTGCGCCAACGCAGCCGAAGACAACACGCCTGTCGCCAACGACGCCGAAACACCCAGTGCAGCGGCACGGCCCATAAAAGCGC
>CAXMPY010000028.1:0-18207 GCA_964195275.1 uncultured Paracoccaceae bacterium | reverse complement strand
CGACAAAGTCGTGACGAACAAAAACTTGATCGGCGTTCCAGCCGATTTGCCCGCCAATATAAAGTTGCCGCCCTTCTGCCAACACCCCGTTGGAATAGCCCTTGGCGGGCGCCCATCCCGATGGTTGGATTATTTCATGCGGCATTGGGTATCTCCTTGGATCAGTAGGTTCAGCGCCTTACCCAGCGTTGTCGGCCAGGGCTGCAGTTGGCACACCGTGGTCAATATGAATTTCACTAAACGGATGCTTTGGTTCGGTTTCAAAAAATGCGTCGGTACCGTCGTTGATCATTTTAAAGTACCGTGGATAAAAACGATACCCGCCGGTTCGCAATGCCCAAACAACATTTTTTCGGTGTATGAAAACATCAATCCAGAAACCTTGAATATGTTGGAATTGAATTTGGTCAGACGCCAGCCGTCAGGTTTTTGTTACTGAGAACTGTGCCATCAAAATGCTTTGAACGTCAGCGTTGTCAGTGTGCGTTCAATATGGTCAATATTCAGCAGATTATCGTTGATAAACATGCCGATATCGACATTCTCTTCGACATAAAGTTTCATCATCAAATCAAACTGACCACTGGTTGAATACAGTTCCGAGTGAAATTCGCGCTGCATGATCGCGTCAGCAACGCCGTAAGCGGTGCCGGGTTTGCAGCGTATCTGGACAAAAACACAGTTCATTTTGATCGTCCTTTTGAGGGCCGGGATGTCCGGGTGATATCAAACCAATATCGGTTCATTGTCCAGCCGGTTGCTTAAGCTGGTACCGCAGTATTTTGCCCGTCGCGGTTTTGGGTAATGCATCAAGAAAAACGACAGATCGTGGGTATTTGTAAGGGGCAATTTTTGCCTTGGCATGATCCTGCAATGCTTTTGTGGTCTCATTATTGGCCGCGACCCCGTCGTTCAGTACCACATGGGCTTGAACGATCGCACCCCTGGTTTCATCAACCAGGCCAACCACAGCGCATTCAGACACCGCCGGGTGGGACAGCAACGCCGCCTCAACCTCGGGCCCGGCAATATTGTACCCCGAAGATATGATCATATCGTCGTTGCGGGCGGCAAAATGCAGATAACCTTGGTCGTCCTGACTGAAACTATCGCCGGTGATATTCCAGCCGTCCAAAACATAGCCTGCCTGCCGGTCATCGTTTAGATACCGGCACCCTGTTGGCCCGCGCACCGCCAGACGGCCAACAGTGCCGCGCGGTGCTTCATGTCCATGATCATCGATGACCTTAACCTGATATCCGGCGACAGGGCGGCCGGTACAGGCTGGCTGATGATCATCAAACCGGTTGCTGATAAATATATGCAACATCTCGGTCGCACCAATACCGTCCAGCATCGGCTTACCAGTTTTCGCGATCCAGTCATTATAAACCGGCGCGGGCAAAGTTTCACCGGCGGAAACAGCCGCCCGCAGGCTGGATAGATCAGCACCATCGTCCATTGCCGCCAGCATCGCGCGATAGGCGGTTGGCGCAGTAAAACAAACCGTCGCCCGGTATTTCTCAATGATTTCAATCATATTGGGTGGTGACGCATTTTCCAGCAGCGTTGCCGCTGCGCCAAATCGTAACGGAAACACCGCCAAGCCGCCCAGACCAAACGTGAATGCCAAAGGCGGAGACCCGACAAATATGTCTTTGGGCGTAACCGCCAAAACGTTACGGGCATAGCCATCGGCGACAATCAGGATATCGCGGTGAAAATGCATGGTTGCTTTGGCAGCCCCAGTTGTGCCCGAGGTAAAGCCCAACAGCGCCACATCGTCGCGCCCGGTCTGCACCACATCAAAACGTACCGGTTTTTCCAGGGCCAGCCGATCCAGCTCGGCGTCGTGGTTTGACGTGCCATCAAATCCGACGACGCTTTTCAAAAACGTGCTTTCTTTCGCGCAGGCCGTCATTTCATCCATCAACCGGGTGTCGCACAGGGCATGGGTGACTTGGGCCTTGTCAACGATACCGGCCAATTCGCCCGCGCGCAGCATCGGCATTGTGTTGATAACAACTGCCCCCGCCTTTGTTGCCGCCAGCCAGCATGCGACCATCGCGGGGTTATTCGCCGACCGGATCATCACACGATTTCCTGGTTTTACACCCAGATCTTCAACCAATACATGGGCCAGCCTGTTGGTCCAATCGGTCAGTTCCTTGTACGTTCTCTGCCGTCCATTGCCGATCAGGGCGGTATGATCACCAAAACCCTTATCCACCATAGCGTCAGTTAATTCATAGGCTGCATTCAGCAAATCCGGGTAGTCAAACCCCTGCAACAAAAATGTTGGCCACTGGTCGGCAGGTGGCAGGTTATCACGGGAAAACGTGTCGATATGCGCAGATTGTCCAAGGGGACGGTTCATCGTCACAGTTCCGTCCTGACATGCCAAAGTTCGGGGAACAGTTCGATATCAAGCATGCGTTTCAGATAACTGACGCCACCGGTTCCACCGGTGCCCCGTTTGAAACCAATGACCCGTTCAACGGTGGTGACATGGTTGAAACGCCAGCGGCGAAAATAATCCTCCAGATCCACCAGTTTTTCGGCCAGTTCATACAGGGTCCAATGTTTTTCCGGCAATTTGTAAATTTTTGCCCACATCGCCACGATTTCTGGGTGGGCAACGTGCGGAGTTGCGCAAGGTTCGCCTTGCACAGCACCGGGCACATCCATGCCCTGGCGCCCGGCATACCGCAGCACTTCCTGATAAAGACTGCGGCGCGCCAATTCCTGCCGCAATACATGTTCGGCGTTGTCATCATGGGCGTGGGGCCGTGTCATCGCCGGATTGCGGTTGCCTAGGGTGAATTCAATCAAACGATACTGCAGCGACTGAAAGCCCGAACTTTGGCCCAATGCATCGCGAAACCGGGTATAGTCGCTGGGCGTCATTGTGCGCAGAACATCCCAGGCATTGTTCAACTGTTCCAGAATGCGCGCGACACGGGCCAGCATTTTAAATGCCTGCGGCAACTGATCCAGAATAATCGCTTCGCGGGCTGCAGACAATTCATGCAGGATTAGTTTCATCCACAACTCAGACGTCTGATGCTGGATGATGAACAACAATTCGTCCGGCGCATCAGAAATTGTAGTCTGCGCCCCAAGTATGCGGTCGATCTGCAAATAGTCGCCATAGGACATGCGACCGTCAAAATCCATCGTTGCGCCGTCGCGTGCCGGATCATAGGGATCAGCCATTTGCCGCCCCCAGTGTTTGGCGGGCAATGATCAATTTTTGCACATCAGTTGCCCCCTCATAAATTCGCAATGCTCTGATTTCACGGTATAATTTTTCCACAACCTCGCCAACCCGCACCCCGTCGCCACCAAACAATTGTACGGCGGTGTCGATAACTTTTTGCGCGGCTTCGGTTGCATATAATTTGGCCATCGCGGCCTCGCGCGTGATGCGCGCCGCGCCACTGTCTTTGGCCCACGCTGCTCGATAGATCAGCAAGGCCGCGGCATCAATATCCAGCGCCATATCGGCAATATGGCCCTGCACCATCTGCAATTCTGCCAGCGGGGCCCCTTGAATTTTACGCGCGGTTACCCGGGCCAGTGTTTCATCCAGCGCGCGTCTTGCAAATCCCAGGGCTGCCGCCCCAACTGTCGGGCGAAATACGTCAAGCACCGACATGGCGATCTTGAACCCGGCACCGCGTTCCCCGATCAGGGCGCTGTTTGGGATGCGGCAATCAACGAATTTCAGGCGCGCCAGCGGGTGGGGTGCGATGGTTTGCTGACGTTCAGCAATTGTCAGCCCCGGCGTATTGGCTGGTACCAGAAACGCCGAAAGCCCCCGCGCGCCCGGCGCTTCGCCAGTGCGCGCAAACACCGTGTAAAGGTCAGCAATGCCACCATTTGATATCCAGGTCTTTTCGCCGTTCAGGATATATTCATCACGATCGGGTGTCGCTGTCATGGTCGAATTGGCCACATCTGAACCCGATTGCGGTTCCGTCAGTGCAAAGGCCGAAATGGCACGGCCTGCGCGGGTCTGGGGCAACCATTCGGCTTTTTGCGCATCACTGCCAAACAATGAAATCGCCCCGGTGCCCAAACCTTGCATGGCAAAAGCAAAATCCGCTAATCCGTCATGGAGCGCCAGGGTTTCGCGGATCAGACACAGTGCCCGTACATCCAGCGCGCCACCATTGGCTGGATCAACCGCACTGTGGTTCAACCAACCCGCCGCCCCAAGTTCCGACACCAACGCCTGACAGGCGGCATCCGTGTCCGAATGATCGATCCCGGACAACATCTTTGTTCCCCAAATATCCAATTCCGCCGCCAACGCCCGGTGCTGTGGTTGAAAAAATGGCCAATGCAGAAAGGATTTATCGGGCATCAATTTCCCTCAAAACTTGGTTTTTCTTTAGCGGCGAATGCCCGATACGCACGTTTAAAATCTTCGGTCTGCATACAGATCGCCTGGGCCTGTGCCTCGGCCTCGATGGCCTGTTCGATCGACATTGACCATTCCTGCGCCAGCATAGTTTTTGTGATCATTTGGCCAAAATTCGGCCCCTCTGCGATAGATTTGGCCAATTCTTGCGCTTCAGTGTGCAAAACATCACCGGCAACAAGCCGGCTATAAAACCCCCAGTTTTCGCCTTCCTGGGCAGTCATCATGCGCCCGGTGAACAACAATTCGGCGGCGCGCCCCTGTCCGATCAAACGCGGTAGAATGGCACAAGCCCCCATATCACACCCTGCCAATCCGACCCGGGTAAACAAAAACGCCGTTTTGGTATCCGGCGTGGCGATCCGGATGTCGCTGGCCATGGCAATAATGGCGCCAGCACCAACGCAAATACCGTCGACCGCCGCGATAATCGGCACACCGCAATTGACCATTGCCTTGACCAAATCACCGGTCATCCGGGTAAAGGCCAACAGATCTTTCATCGACCTTTTGGTGAGCGGGCCAATAATTTCATGGACATCACCGCCAGAACTGAAATTGCCACCGTTTGACGCGAAAACCACGCAGTTGATATCATCGCGATAGGGCAGATTACGGAACCAGTCGCGCAATTGGGCATAGCTGTCAAAAGTCAGCGGGTTCTTGCGGCTTGGACGGTCCAGCGCAATGGTGGCAACGCCGCGTTCGATGTTACACCGAAAGACTGTTGGATCAGAAATCTGATCGTTCATTTGGTGTCCTCTACTCGCAGCGCTCTGCCGTCGATAATATCAAATCTGCGGTGTAAAGTCTGTGCCTCGGCGCCAGTAAAGTCGTTTAGCAGTTGGTTAATCCAAATTTCATGTTCTGCCGCCTGCAGGTCAAATTGTTTCTGGCCTTTAGCGGTCAGATGAACAACCGAGGCCCGCCGGTCCCCTGGAACAGCCACCCGAACAACACATCCATCCGCCACCAACCGGTCAACTATACCGGTTACATTGCCGTTGGATACTTTAAGAACGCTTGATAACATGCTCATTTTCAAGCCTTCTTTGTACGGATCAAGGGCGGCCATGACGTCAAAACGTGGCAACGTACTGTCAAATTCCCGGCGCAGGTTTTCGCGGACAACCGTTTCGATCCGGCGTGTGGTTTTCAGCAGCTGTAACCAAAGGCGCAAACGCGTCTTTTTATCCAGACTGGTTTCTTCTGCTATCTGATGGGGTGCGGGCATCAGATTACATTCGCGGTTTCAATTTCACAGCCCGCCAACTGCGAAGTTTGATTTCGCCTCGCGAGATACGGCAAATGCCAGACGGCGCGTGTAGCAACGAACCCGTGGCCACCCAACCTGCAAACCACACCGACAATCTGCATATATCCCTCTAATCGTGCGCTTAGGTACGCAATGACATGGTGTCGGTCGGGTAAACGTAGCGCGGCCAAATATTAATTTCAAACATAAAATATATATACATGAAATTATTACCCATGACCTTGACCACCGCCGATTTCAGCCAGATAGATGCAAGGTAACTATTGTGGGGGACAGCGCGTGACGATTACCGATTGGGATGATGCTTACTCCAACGCTGCCCATATCAAGAGTGCCGAACATTTTCCCAGGCTTTGGCAGGATCAGGCAAAAGAATACCGAAAAACGGCCAGCAATTTGGAAACCGACATTGCCTATGGTGAACACGCGCGCGAAAAGTATGATCTTTTTCGGCCAGATAGCAGCCCAAAAGGGGTGTTGATTTTTGTTCACGGTGGTTATTGGATGAAGCTGGATAAATCCAGTTGGTCACACTTGGCAGAAGGCGCGCGCGCCAATGGCTGGGCGGTGGCGATCCCCAGTTACGTGCTGGCGCCCGACGCCCGTATCAGCGACATAACCTGTCAAATTGGCGCCGCAATTACCCATATTCTGGGGCGCGTTGGGGGCCCGGTGCGGTTGGCTGGGCATTCGGCAGGCGGGCATCTGGTATCGCGGATGATCTGTTCAGATGGACCGCTGTCAATGCAATTAACGTCGCGGATCGAACATGTGCTTAGCATTAGTGGTTTACACGATTTGCGCCCGCTGATGCGCACCAAGATGAACCAGATATTGGCATTGACGAATGCAGAGGCTGAAACCGAAAGCCCATTTTTGGCGGCACCGGTCACTGGGTCACGGCTGACGGCTTGGGTCGGCGCCAACGAACGGCCAGAGTTTGTTCGCCAGTCGCGCCTGATGCAGGAAGCCTGGCCCGGCACCGATTTCATTCAGGACGCCGGGCACCACCATTTTTCTGTTATTGCCGGTCTTGCGGATCCAAATTCCGCCATCGTCAAACAGCTGCTTGGATAGGGTATGAACATTGTATCCACCACCGTTGTTGATGGCATTGCCATTGTCACGATTGATCTTCCGCCAGTCAACGCGCTGTCGGTCAATGTACGGTTAGGGTTGGTTGCGGCTTTGCGGCAAACCGAGGCCGACAAATCGGTTCGTGCGGTTGTATTGTGCTGCGCTGGACGCACTTTTATTGCTGGTGCAGATGTGCGGGAATTTGGCAATCCCGCGCAACAGCCCCATTTGCCGGATGTCATTTTGCAGCTTGAAGCGGCCCGCAAACCCTGGATTGCAGCCATCCACGGCACCGCCCTTGGCGGTGGTCTGGAGGTGGCGTTGGGGTGCCGATATCGGGTGGCCGACAAAGACGCGCGCCTTGGTCTGCCGGAAGTGCATCTTGGTCTGATCCCGGGTGCTGGCGGCACCGTGCGCCTGCCACGCCTGGTGGGGCCTGACGTGGCGCTTGATATGATATCTGGTGGTAAACCGGTTTTGGCACAGGCGGCTTTAACATCAGGATTGTTGGATCAGGTGATCACAGGCGATTTGGTCCAAGGCGCTGTTGCGTTTGCACTGGAAATACTGGCCCGGCCTAAACGGTCAGCGATTTTGGACCTGGCGATTTCTGCGCCCAAGGACCGCAAAGACTGGGCGGCTAAAAAAACAAAGATCGGCCAACGCGCGCGTGGTCAGAAATCACCATTGGCGGCAATTCAGGCGCTTGAGAACGCGCTGTCTTGTACGCCTGCTGAGGCGCTTAAAAAAGAACGCGACCTGTTTTCAGCGCTGAAACAATCGCCCCAATCTGCGGCCCTTCGGCAGGTTTTCTTTGCAGAACGGGCGGTCGGGAAAATTGCGGCAATCAAAGATGTGCCGCCGCGCCCATTTGACCGGATCGGGGTGATCGGGGGTGGCACGATGGGGGCAGGCATTGCGGCCGCGTGCCTGCTGGCGGGCCTAACTGTAACATTGGTCGAACAGGACCAAAACGGCGCTGATATGGGCGCCAAACGGGTGCAGTCGATTTTGGCAGACAGCCGGCAACGCGGGTTGATTGATGACGCTAAACTGGTGGCTATAACCGCTGAATTTACGGCGTCGACAAGTTACGCCGAACTGTCAAACGCAAACCTTGTGATCGAGGCCGTGTTTGAGGACATGACCGACAAAAAAGATGTGTTCAGACGGCTTGATGATGTGACGCCTGCAAACGCGGTCTTGGCAACCAACACTTCCTATTTGGATGTCGGTGAGATCGCGCAGGAACTGAGGAACCCGTCGCGCCTGTTGGGTTTGCATTTCTTTTCCCCCGCACATGTCATGAAATTGCTCGAAATTGTCCGGCCACCGGATGTCGAAAATGTTGTTTTGGCAACCGGGTTTGCCCTGGCCAAAAAGCTGGGAAAAATTGCCGTCCCAGCCGGGGTTTGTGATGGATTCATCGGTAATCGCATGATGTCAGCCTATCGGCGCGAGGCGGATTATATGATCGAAGATGGTGCCTGGCCGCAGGACGTAGACCGGGCAATGGTCGAATTTGGATTTTCGATGGGGATATTTGCGATGCAGGATCTGGCCGGGTTGGATATTGGCTGGGCGGCGCGCAAACGGCGCGCACCGACGCGCGATCGTTCAGAGCGGTATGTATCGATCGCTGATCGGTTGTGCGAACTGGGACGATTGGGTCGCAAGACCGGGGCCGGGTGGTATGATTATTCCGACGACCCAAATGGCCGCGTGGACCCGCGTGTTGATCGTATTATAGAAGCAGAAGCGACACGTCGGGGCATTGTTCGTCAGAAAATCAGTACCGATCAACTTATGCACCGGATTTTGTCGACGATGCAGGCAGAGGGACAGGCGATACTGACCGAAGGTATCGCTGATGGTCCGGATGCAATCGATGTGGTGATGATTAATGGCTATGGTTTTCCACGCTGGCGGGGCGGCCCTATGTACATGTTGGGTTAAGGCGCGGGCAACGATTTTTCGCAGAAAAATCGGGGTCGGGTGCCTCCGGCGGGGATATTTGTAGAACAAAGAACCCGATGCGGGGCGGCGGGTAGTGACCGCAACACATTCCAAAAGGTCACTAATTGGTGAGAAACAGATGCTGGTCAAGACTGCGAATTCGGTGGATAACGGCAAAAAGCCCCAACCTGATTAGGACATTCTTTGGCCAAAGCTGAAAAACACATCCCGTCTGAGCGTGAACAGTCTTTTCTGGGAACGGTCGTAAATGGTAAATACGATCGACAAATCATTACCGGAATTAAGAAATTCCTTGAGGGGTCAGTGCCCCAAGACATGCAGGGATTTTATTCGCCCGAGGAATTGCAGGCGATTGTCGCCCTGGACGGCACCGAACAGGATGTGCAGGCACGGATGCCGGTTAAAATAACCCGGCATTATTTTGAGCAGGCGAAAAACAGCAAGGCCATTCAAACGCTGGTGAAGGCCAGCCCCAAAGAAACCTATGATCTGGATGGGGCCGAAGATCCGGGCAAACAACTGTCGTACAGCCCGGTTGAGGGTTTGATCCACAAATACGAATTGGGGTTGATCTACGTGGCCGCCACCTGTTCGGCCCATTGCCGATTTTGTTATCGCGAGGAACTGATTTCGAAAAAGGTGATCCAGCGCGAGGATGGCACTGCATCGCCCAAAGGCCTGGCGCAGATTTCAGAGATTGTGGCCTATGTGAAAGAGCACAACCGTATCGTGGCTGAAAATGACGGGCGTCACCCGGACACCGGGCGCGAGAAATTGCGCGAGATTTTGATGTCGGGTGGTGATCCGATGGTGTTGGGCAACAAGAACATTGCACAATGGCTGGCAGCACTGGCAGAAGCCGGGATTGAATCGATCCGGTTGGGCACCAAAGAATTGGCGTTTTTCCCGGAACGCTTTGACGCGACATTCTTTGAAATGCTGGACAATTTCCACGAGATTTATCCGCAAACCAACTTGCGGATGATGGTGCATTTCAACCACCCGGATGAATTTTTGAAAAAACAACCCGATGGCCGCTATATTGATCATCCGTTGGGGGGCTTGGAATGGATCGACACGACGCGCGCGGCAGTTCAGCAAATGGCGCGGCGCGACTGGATCAACATTGACAACCAATCGCCGATCATCGCCGGTATCAACAATGACGCGGACGCGTTGCGCATCATGCAGCGCGAATTGAAACGCAACGGTGTTGAGAACCACTATTTCTTCTGCGGGCGCGATATTGTCGGCCACAAGGCGTTCAATGTACCGATCGAAGAAGCTTGGCACGTGCTGAATGAATCACAAAAAGGCCTGTCAGGTGTCGAGGCCCACGCGCGCCTTTCAATCACGCATTACAAGGGTAAAACTGAAGTGTCCGCTGTCACCAACAAGCCGATGCCCGGCGTGCCGGGGGGCGAAAATGGTGTTGTTATCCTGAAACTATTGCGTTCTGCCGAAGATGCCAAAGATCGGTGCAAAGTCACCATTGTAGGCCGAAATCCCGAGGCAATCTGGTTCAGTGGCTATGATGACCGGGTGATTTATGACGAGGCCGAGCTTTTTTCGATGTATGGTATTGAAACAACGGCATTGGCAGCGGCTGAATGACCTATGTGGTCACTGACAACTGCATTCAGTGCAAGTACACCGATTGCGTTGATATTTGCCCGGTAGATTGTTTTTACGAGGGGCCGAATTTTCTGGTCATTCACCCGGACGAGTGCATCGATTGTGATGACTGTGTTGAGGCTTGCCCGGCAGATGCGATCTATAAAGACGATGATTTGCCCGAGGAAAAGAAAGAATTCCTGCTGTTGAATGAAGAGCTTGCACAAATCTGGCCCAGCATCACCGATCAAAAAGATCCGATGCCCGACGCTGAAAAATGGGACGGTGTGGCCGGTAAACTGGAACATTTACAGCGATGAGCAAAAGTGCAGATCTGTATGAGCGCGCGCAAAAGGTCATGCCCGGCGGCATTAGCCGGAACACCATTTTGCGCAAACCCCATCCGATTTACGCAGCATACGGCCAAGGTTGTTATGTGACTGATATCGAGGGCGTTAAGCGCGTTGATTTCACCAACAATGTCGCGTCATTGATCCACGGTCACGCCCATCCGGCAATTGTGGCGGCTGTCAGCGAACAGCTGGCCAAAGGCAGTGCTTTTATGGTCGGAACAGAAGCCGAAGTGATTTACGCCGAACATCTGATTGGGCGATGCGACAGTTTTGAAAAACTCCGATTTGTGAATTCCGGTACCGAGGCTGTTATGGGGTGCATCAAAGCGGCCCGCGCTTTCACGGGCAGACCGAAAATTGCCAAGGTCGAAGGCGCCTATCACGGGCTATACGATTACGCCGAAGTTAGCCAAACCGCCAACCCATCCAACTGGGGCAACGCCAAAGAACCAAGAAGCGTTCCGGTTTCCCATGGCACCCCGCAGGGCGCGCTGGACGACGTGGTTATCATTCCGTTCAATGAACCCGAACTGGCGGTGACCATATTAGATCAACATTCGGAAACTTTGGCGGGCGTACTGCTTGATTTGTTGCCGCACCGCGTTGGGGTAATTCCGGCTAGCAATGAATTTGTGGCAGCGATCCGTAAATGGACCACCGAAAACGCAGCCCTGATGATTTGCGACGAGGTGATCACATTCCGGTCAACATATGGTGGTGCGCAGGATTGGTACGATATCACCCCCGATCTTACGTCAATGGGCAAAATGATTGGCGGCGGGTTTCCGGTAGGCGCGCTGGCGGGGCGCGCTGATGTGATGGACGTGATGAACCCACTTTCAGAGCAGTTCAAGTTTCCCCATTACGGTACGTTTTCTGCCAATCCGGTGACCATGACAGCGGGTCGTGTCGCAATGGAAATGTTTGACAGGCAAGCCGTCGATGACCTGAATGCCTTGGCGGACTATAACCAAAGTGCGATAAACCAGGCGATAAAGGTCGCCGATGTACCTGCCTGTGTAACCGGCAAGGGTTCGATGTTTAGAATTCATCTAAAGGCGCAGGCACCCACAGGCTATCGGACAGGATTTGTCGGACCAGGTGAGGCTAAGGCGATCAAACTGTTACTAGATTTCTTGGTCTCAAACGGGTTTTTGATGATTGAAACCTGTTCCGGTACCTTATCAACAGCTATGAACAAGGTGGAAATCGACAGGTTTGCCGAAACGGTTTTGGCAGGATTGCGCGAAATACGACCGTATCTGCCAGACTAAGGTTTAGCGGCTGACTGGATCCAATCTGAAAACTCTTTTACGCCCGGCCGGGTTGTACCGGCAGCCGTAACAATGAAATAGCCCTTATTTGTGCCAAGGCTGGTGCTGCCAAGCTGCACAAGGCTGCCGTTCGCAAGCTCGCGTTCGATCAGATATTGCGGAATTAGGGCGGCCCCCAGTGATGCCACAGCACCGGCGATCAACATCGAAAACTGATCAAAATGGGTGCCAGAATTTGCCTTTGCGTTGTCAATCTCAAGCTTAGCAAACCAGTCTGCCCAGGCCAGCGGGCGGGTTTCAAGATGCAGCAAGGGCAGGCTTTTCAACTGCGAGATTTCGCTTAACTGGTGCTTTGTTTTGAAAGCAGGGGCGCAAACGGCGATCATCTGTTCTTCAAATATCCGGGTCATTTTAGTATCCGGCCAATTTTCCCTGCCGAAATGAATGGCTATATCAAGGCGCTGCGCAGCCAAATCAAATGGTTCCAGCCGGGTTGCAAGGTTGACGGTGATATCTGGATATAGTTTGGCGAATTCCGGCAGGCGCGGGATCAGCCAGCGGCTAGCGAAGGTGGGCAAAACGGCAATATGAAGGCTAGTGCCCTGATCACCCGCGGCGATTGCCCGCAGCACAGTTTGGCGAATATTTTCAAGATCGATGGCCAGTTCAGCCGCAAGATTGTCCCCGGCATCCGTCAACACAACTCGGCGGCCGACACGACGGAAAAGATCTGCGCCAATCGCGGCCTCTAGTTCCTTGACCTGCCGGCTGATCGCACTTTGCGTCAGGTGCAGCTCTTCTGCGGCCAGTGTAAAACTTTCATGACGCGCGGCGCATTCAAAGCTGCGTAGAACGGCATGTGTCGGCAAATACCGTCTGGCGCTGGGATTGTGTGGATTTTTTGCCATGACGTAAATTCACTGGAATAGGGCATTTTCATGATTTTTATGACTGTTAATCCTTGCCAAAGTCAAGGCGGACTAGCGGTCGATCTTGGTGGACAAAATAATCGAAGACATGGTTTCATCGATACCTTCAATACAACCAATTTTATCAATGGTATCATCAAGTTCCCCCATTGTAGGCGCCGACACCACAGCCGCTATGTCATAGGCACCGCTGATTGAATATAGCGATGTTAGGGTCGCGATCTCTGACAAAGAGCCTTCGATGTTTGCCCGTTTACCCGGTGGGAACTTTATCATGACCAGCGCACGCACCCGATTTTCAAGAAACGCCGGTGACAGTTTTAGGGTGTACCCTTCGATCACGCCTTTATTTTCAAGCTTGTGCAATCGAACCTGTGCGGCGGTACGTGAAACACCCAATCGCCGGGCGATTTCAGAGACAGACAACCGGGCGTCGCGACGCAGCAGGTCAATAAGTTGTTCGTCTTTTTCAGACAGTTCCATCTCAATCCCAGTTTAGTTAATTTCACTATTATTATAGTCATTTTATCCGAAATGACATAAAAAAAGACCATTCCCGCCAATTGCGTAAAACATCGGGCCAACTGTATTTTGCCGCAACACGAAAGGGTTTTCAGTTCATGGATAATGTAATAATTCTAAGCGCCGCAGGACTAACGGAAACAGATTTGACGGGCGGATCGTTGGCGGTTCATACGCCGGTTGATGGCAGCCAACTGGCGCAGTTGAAAACCCATTCAACAGAAGATGTGACAGGCATGATCGCTGCAGGCGTGCAGGCGTTTCAGACCTGGAAATCGGTGTCAGCCCCGCGACGCGGTGAATTGGTACGCCTGGTTGGCAATGAATTGCGCGCCCAAAAGGATAACCTTGGCGCGCTGGTATCGCTGGAATGCGGCAAAATCCTGCAAGAAGGATTGGGCGAAGTCCAGGAAATGATTGATATTTGTGATCTTGCCGTTGGATTGTCGCGCCAATTATTCGGCTTGACGATCGCTTCCGAACGGCCCGGCCACGCCATGCGCGAAAACTGGCACCCAATGGGGGTCTGCGCGATCATCACAGCGTTCAATTTTCCCGTTGCGCCCTGGTGTTGGAACGCCGCCCTGGCGCTGGTTTGTGGTGACCCGGTGATTTGGAAGCCGTCGGAAAAGACACCGTTAACGGCACTTGCAGTGCAGAAAATCTGTGACCGGGTCACCGCTGATTTTTCGGATGCACCGGATGGTTTGATCCAGACTGTTGTTGGTGCACGCGATGCGGGTGAAGTTCTGACAATTTCGCGCGATGTGGCAATAGTGTCGGCCACAGGATCAACGGCGATGGGCATTGGTGTTGGTGCCAAATTGGCTGCTCGGTTTGGCCGGTGTATTCTGGAACTAGGTGGTAACAACGCGATGATTGCGGCGCCCTCGGCTGATTTAGAAATGGCACTGCGCGCCGTGGTGTTTTCGGCTGTGGGTACGGCGGGGCAGCGGTGTACATCGCTTCGCCGGTTGATCGTTCACGAAAGCATATATGATCAATTGCTGCCGAGCCTAAAGGCAGCCTATGACGGGTTGCCAATCGGTGATCCCTTGGCCGATGGCATTTTGGTTGGCCCGTTGATTGACAAGGCAGCCGCGGACGGCATGGCCCGGGCGTTGACCCAGGCCAGCGCCGATGGTGGCCTAATTCATGGCGGTGGTGCGATGCTGGCCGG
Source organism: uncultured Paracoccaceae bacterium (assembly GCA_964195275.1). Taxonomy (GTDB): domain Bacteria; phylum Pseudomonadota; class Alphaproteobacteria; order Rhodobacterales; family Rhodobacteraceae; genus NVTR01. Next base: position 3,579 of record CAXMPY010000028.1, on the reverse strand, counting down.
TGAATTCCCCAATGCCCATTATGTCGCGCCGGCAATCGTTGAAATGCCCGGCCAAACCAACATTGTAACCCACGAAACCTTTGCGCCAATCCTTTACGTGATGAAATACAGTGATCTGGATCAGGCGATTGCCATTCAGAACGATGTCCCTCAGGGGCTGTCATCCTGCATATTTTCCACTGACCTGCGTGAAACTGAATACTTCCTGTCAGCCAGGGGTTCCGATTGCGGTATAGCGAACGTGAATATTGGTCCGTCGGGTGCGGAAATAGGCGGGGCGTTTGGCGGCGAAAAGGATACAGGCGGTGGGCGCGAAAGTGGCTCTGACGCCTGGAAGGGTTACATGCGTCGCCAGACCAACACGGTCAATTTTTCCCATGACCTGCCGTTGGCACAGGGCATTAAGTTTGAGCTTTAACATATTGGTAACAAAGATGAAAATCAACAAAATCGCCGTTCTGGGCCTTGGCAAAATCGGCGAACTGGCCGCCAAGCTGTTGCATGAAAATGGCTTTGTGGTGACCGGGCTGGATATGCGCGCACCCCGCGAAGAACTGCCGTTTGACGTTGGCAACCTGGACGTCACATCCGGTGGAGCATTGGCCAACGAATTTTCCAAAGTTGATGCGGTTTTGTCCTGTCTGCCTTTCGCGCTGAACGTCGCTGTTGCCACCGCAGCGCATGGCGCGGGCATTCACTATTTTGATTTGACCGAAGATGTGCCGACAACCGACGCTATTATCAAGTTAAGCAAGACTTCAAAGGGTTTGTTGGCACCCCAATGCGGCCTCGCCCCTGGATTTGTTGGAATAGTCGGGGCGTCCCATGTGGCAAAATTTGATGTCTGCCGTTCAATTCGCATGCGGGTTGGGGCATTGCCGCAAAACCCGACCGGGTTGATGGGCTATGCGTTCAACTGGTCGTCTGAAGGTGTGGTGAATGAATATCTGAACGACTGCGAAGTGATCGAAGAAGGCACGCGCAAATGGGTTTCGGCGATGGAATGGCTGGAAACCATCTATATCGACGGCGTTCAGCTTGAGGCATTTACCACCTCTGGTGGGCTGGGCACGATGTGTGATACCTATTTGGGCAAAGTGGCCAATATTGATTACAAAACAATCCGTTACCCCGGCCATGTTGAGCTGATGAATTTCTTTTTCCACGAACTTTTGATGCGGGAACGGCGCGAATTGGCTGGTGAAATATTGGTTAACGCCAAGCCACCGGTAGAGGATGACATTGTATATGTGCATGTTGCCAGTGAAGGCACGGTAGACGGGCGGCTGCAGCGTCACGAATTTGTCCGCGGGTATCGCCCCGTTAACGTGGCCGGTGCGAAACAGACAGCCATTGCCTGGACCACCGCCGGTTCGGTGGTGTCGATCATTGAAATGGTGCGCAACGGCACCCTACCTGACACCGGATTTCTAAAGCAGGAAGAGGTGCCACTGGAGGCGTTTTTAGCCACATCAACCGGGCAGATGTATCGTTAGCGTGTAGAAAACGTATCGATCACTGACACTTAGCGCAGTCGATTTCCTGCAGTATCAAACCGAAATACATCCTGTTCAGCGAAAGCCAGGCTAATTTCACCGTCAATGTCAAAATCTTGCTGACCGGGCGCGCGCACGGTTACCAGCGTATCGCCGATGCGCACGTAAACATTGGTGTCGGCCCCCAGATGTTCAAGATGACTAACGATCCCCTTGATGGCGCCTTCCGCCCCCAACGTGATGGCTTCGGGTCGTATGCCAATAGTCTTGGCCTTGCTATTTGCGTCCGAAAGCGTTGCATCCAAAAAGTTCATCGCCGGGGACCCAATGAACCCGGCCACAAACATGTTGTCGGGGTCATTATACAAATCCATTGGTGAACCGATCTGTTCGACCCGACCGTCGTGTAACACAACAATTTTGTCAGCCAGTGTCATGGCCTCTACCTGGTCATGGGTCACATACACCATCGTGGTTTCCAGCTCGCGGTGCAGGCGGGCAATCTCGATACGGGTGTTCACACGCAGTGCTGCGTCTAAATTTGACAGTGGTTCATCAAACAAAAACAGTTTTGGGTTGCGTACGATGGCGCGGCCAATGGCGACCCGTTGGCGTTGACCGCCCGACAATTCCGCCGGTCGACGATCCAGATAGGGACCCAGTTCCAACATGTTGGCAGCCACATCTACACGTTCTTTGATATATTCAGGTTTTTCTTTTGCCTGCTTCAAACCCAAGCTCATGTTTTTTTGCACGGTCAGATGCGGGTAAAGGGCATAGCTTTGAAATACCATTGCGATGCCGCGTTTGGATGGGGGCAGGGTGTTTACCCGGTCATCACCAATCATAACATCCCCAGATGTGGCGTCTTCCAGCCCGGCAATAATGCGCAGCAGCGTCGATTTCCCGCAACCTGAAGGGCCGACAAAGATAACAAATTCACCTTCGTCAACTTCTAGATTGATATCTTTCAGTACTTCGACAGTGCCGAAAGATTTGTGGATATTCTTCAGACTTAAGGAACCCATTTTTGTATACCCTTATAAATTAACCGGCGCGCCGGTACGGATGCTTTCATCTGCCGCCAGACAGATTGCCAAGGATTGAACGGCGTCAGACATATGGCGTGTCAGATCGATGTTTTCAGTGATAGCGCGCGCAACATAGGCCTGTTCCGCATCGCAAAGTTGTTGATGTCCGGGTTCATCCGGCAGCTCGATCAGGCGATCACTGCCATCTGTGGGGTGCACACGCAACGTGCCAACTTTGGTGTGGCTGTCGATGTCAGAACTGCCGCTTTTTTCCGCCGAAACGATGGACACAGCGCCGTTCGGTGTGATGATGTCTTTCACGAAATACGCAGTTTCCGATACCATTGGGCCCCAGGCGGCCTCGTACCAGCCAACTGATTTATCGCTAAATATCACCTGAAAATGGCCGTAGTTATACATTTCCGGCGCAATTTCGTTGCTTAAACGCACACCCATGCCCCGTACCTGTACAGGCGTTGCATCAGTGATTTGGCACATCACATCCAAATAATGCACACCACAATCAACAATGGGTGACGTGGTTTTCATAAGCTGTTTGTGCGTTTCCCATTCAGCGCCGTGGCTTTGTTGGTTCAAGTTCATGCGAAATACGAAGGGGCCACCAAGGTCACGGGCCTCTGCAATCAGCCGTTGCCAGCTGGGGTGATGGCGCAGGATATAGCCCACCACCAGTTTTCGACCGGTTTTGTTGGCACACTCGACGACGCGCTTGGCATCTTTCACATTGGTGGCCAGTGGCTTTTCCACGAACACATGCGCGCCGGCCTGCATAGCGGCGATGGCGTAATCGGCGTGGCTGTCAGAATAGGTGCAGATCGCAGCGAGGTCTGGAGCGGTGGCGTGCAATGCGCTTTGAAACGCATCAAAGACGCGGTAGCCCGCGAGTGCCTCGGGCAAGTCCGGCTTGGAGCGATTCACCAGCCCTACGATCTCAAATTCCGGGTTGTTGTGATAGGCCAACGCATGGCTCATCCCCATGTTCCCCATCCCGGCGATCAGCACACGTATCATTTGACTGCACCGGACGTGAT
>CAXMPY010000027.1:0-18502 GCA_964195275.1 uncultured Paracoccaceae bacterium | reverse complement strand
CTATTTTGCGGCGATCGGCGGCTAAGTCGACACAGTTTAGGCCCCACAGCAGGCTTGGTTGGTTGTAAAAATGCGGCGCGCAAGCGCGCCGCGAGATTAGGCACTGCGTGCCAGGTGCCTCTGGCAGGGATATTTTTTAGAACAAAGAACGCTCAGCGATGGCTAAGTTGCCAGATGATTTGACCTGCGAACACCCTGATCACCAAAAATTCACAGATTATCAACTTGATTGTTAACCATAGCGCCTTTTAGCGTGTATCAGGCTATGTAAGGTTGTGGAGCGACCAGTGCTTTGGACAGAGGAAAAGAAATGCGAAAAAATGGTAAACCAGCGATATTGGTATCACGAACAATTTCTGGACGTTCTTTGCCACGAATTGCGGTCGGGTTGTCAGTGTTGTTTGTTGCGTTGTTTTGGGCCGTTTCGTCAAAAGCACAGGACATTACCACGACACATGGATTGTCCAACTTTGGTACTTTAAAATATGGGCCCGACATGGTCAATCTGGATTACGTCAATCCAGACGCCCCAAAGGGTGGCGAGATTGCCATTTGGTCCCAGGGCACATTTGATTCAATGAACCCCTATTCAACCAAGGGACGCGCAGGCGCACTTTCAAGCGTTCAGTTTGAATCGCTTTTGACCAGCACGGCGGATGAAATCGGATCTTCGTATTGTTTCATCTGCACAACAATGGAATTCCCCGAAGATCGCGCCTGGGTAATATTCAACATGCGCGACGATGTTAAATTTTCTGATGGCACACCCGTAACAGCAGCGGACGTTGTATTTTCTTACAACATTATGATCGAGCAAGGTCTGCCGTCCTATCGCGCTGGGATGACAGCAGTGATTGATAACGCAGAAGCGGTGGATACGTACCGCGTACGATTTAATTTTGTGGCAGATGCCCCGAAACGAGACGCCATCGAAAATGCCGGGTTTTCAGTGCCGATCATGTCGCAGAAATGGTTTGAAGAAACTGGCGCGCGGGTCGACGAAAGCCGGATGGAAGTGGCCGTTGGGTCGGGTGCTTACAGTTTGGACAGTTTCAAAGTGAACGAGCGGATCGTTTACAAACGCAACCCGGATTATTGGGCGGTCAATCATCCATTTGGTATTGGTAGCAACAATTACGACAGTATCCGGGTTGAATATTTCGGCGATTCAAATGCAGCGTTTGAAGGGTTTAAGGCCGGCGCATATAACTTCCGGATTGAAAACTCGTCCAAGACTTGGGCTACGGCCTATGATTTTCCAGCAATCTCAGATGGCACCTATTTCAAAGGAGAGCTGGCAGATGGCAACAAAGCATCAACACAGAGCTTTGTTTTCAATCTACAACGCGAGAAGTTTTCCGATATTCGGGTTCGTCAGGCCATCGGACTGATGTTTAACTTTGAATGGTCCAACGAGACACTTTTCTATGGACTGTATGACCGGATCAATTCGTTCTGGGACAACAGTGAGCTTGCGGCTAACGGTGCACCCAGCTCGGCCGAGATTGCCCTGTTACAGCCATTGGTTGACGAGGGGCTGTTGCCAGCGTCGATATTGCAAGATGAGGCGATTTTGGCGCCGACATCTTCAAGCAGGCAGTTGGACCGGGGAAATTTGCGTCAAGCTTCGACATTGCTGGACGACGCAGGTTGGGCAGTTGGCGACGACGGTATACGCCGTAACGCTGCTGGCGAAACGCTGGATGTCGAATTTCTCGAACGCAGCCCGGCGTTTGATCGGATCATCAACCCTTTTGTTGAAAACCTGAAAGCGCTGGGTATCAATGCCAGCTTGAACCGGGTTGATACGGCGCAATACACTGAACGGTCGCGCAATAAAGATTTCGATATGATCAACGACAATTTCCGGGTTGGTTATGAACCCGGTGGCGAATTGCGCCAGCCATTTGGTTCAGAAAGTGCGGAAGAGTCGCTGTTCAACTCAATGACTCTGGAAAGCGCGGCAGTAGACCGATTGATCGACGTGATTGAAGCCATCGAAGACAAAGAAGAGCTGAATGTGGCTATCAAGGCGCTTGACCGGGTGCTGCGGGCCGAACGGTTCTGGGTGCCGCAATGGTACAAAGCGGTGCATACGGTTTCCTACTTGGATATTTTTGAACATCCCGAACCTTTGCCGCCTTTTGCGCTGGGACAAATGGATTTTTGGTGGGTGAACCCAGAAAAAGTGGCCGAAATGAAGGCCGCAGGCAAGCTCTGAAGGTACCGCGAGCATGGGCGCATATATTGTCAGGCGGTTGTTGCTGATCATTCCAACATTGTTGGGCATGATGATCATCAATTTCACGCTGACCCAGTTTGTGCCCGGTGGGCCGATTGAACAGATCATTGCCAATCTTGAAGGCGAAGGTGACGTGTTCGAGGCGATCGCAGGCGGCGGGTCTGAGACTTTGGAAAATGAAAGCGACAGCCTGTCCGACTATGTCGGTGGCCGAGGCTTGCCGCCGGAATTCATTGCCGAGTTGGAAAAGCAATTCGGGTTCGACAAACCGCCGTTGGAACGGTTTCTGACGATGATGTGGAACTATATGCGCTTTGATTTTGGCGAAAGTTATTTTCGAAGTATCGGGGTGCTGGATCTGGTTTGGGAAAAGTTGCCGGTGTCGATCACGCTGGGGCTGTGGTCGACGTTAATTGCCTATATGGTTTCAATTCCACTGGGCATAAAAAAAGCGGTGCGCGATGGATCAAGCTTTGACACTTGGACCAGTGCGGCGATCATTGTGGCCTTTGCGATCCCGGGGTTCCTATTTGCAATCCTGTTATTGGTGTTGCTGGCGGGCGGGTCGTATTGGCAATTGTTCCCGTTGCGCGGGTTAACCTCGGACAATTTTTCCGAGCTATCGGTATTGGGCAAAATCGGTGACTATTTTTGGCATATTACGTTGCCGGTATTGGCATCAACTATTTCGGCCTTTGCGACCCTGACATTGCTGACCAAAAACTCGTTTCTTGATGAGATCAAAAAGCAGTACGTGATTACGGCGCGGGCCAAGGGCCTGTCCGAACGTCGAGTTCTTTACGGGCATGTATTTCGCAACGCGATGCTGATTGTCATTGCGGGATTTCCGTCGGTTTTTATCGGCGTGTTCTTTGGCGGATCGCTGATTATTGAAACCATATTCTCGCTGGATGGTCTGGGTCGATTGGGGTTCGAGGCCGCTGTAGCGCGGGATTATCCGGTTATTTTTGGGACGCTGTTTTTCTTTGGCCTGATCGGATTGACGATCGGGATTCTAAGCGATCTGATGTATGTCTTTGTCGACCCGCGTATTGATTTTGAACGGCGGGAAGCCTGATGGTTATGGCCCCGCAAGAACAACCAAATACCGCTGACCCGGTCGCGCAACCAGTGCCTGGTAAAAGGCCGCGCCTGTCGCCATTGAACCAGCGCCGTTGGCGTAATTTCAAACGCAACCGACGGGCGCTGTGGTCGCTTTGGATATTTTCGATCTTATTTGGGTTGTCGCTGTTTGCCGAGTTTATAGCCAATGATAAGCCGATTATTGTCAGCTATCGCGGCGAATTGCGGATGCCGATATTTAGTTTCTACCCGGAAACAGCCTTTGGTGGCGATTTCAAAACCCAGGCGATTTACCGTGACCCAGAAGTTGAATGCCTGATCGTAACGGGCGGTTTACAGGATTGTTTTAACGAACCCGAAGCGATGATTGCGGATGCTGACGATGGCATCGTGAACGGTGAACCCATAGAACGTGGCTGGTTGTTATGGCCGCCGATCCGCCACAAGTTCAATACCATCAGCAACGCACCCGGCGTGGCGCCCAGCCCGCCGGACAGCCAGCATTTACTGGGTACCGATGATACCAAGCGCGATGTTGTAGCGCGGGTGATCTACGGGTTCAGATTGTCGATCCTTTACACGATCATGGTCACCATCGCGACGTCGATCATCGGCGTTATCGCCGGTGCCGTGCAGGGGTATTTTGGCGGCTGGACCGACCTGGTATTTCAACGATTGCTGGAAATTTGGGGGTCAACGCCGTCGCTTTTCATCATCATCATTTTGTTTGCCATACTAGGCCGCAGTTTCTGGTTGCTGGTCGGGATAACCATACTATTCGGCTGGCCGGCATTGGTGGGTGTTGTACGGGCCGAATTCTTGCGGGCCCGCAATTTTGAATATGTGCGCGCGGCCCGTGCATTGGGTGTGTCAAACCGGGTGATCATGTTCCGTCATATGCTGCCCAATGCGATGGTCGCCACATTAACCCTGATGCCGTTTATTATCACCGGCACCATTGGCACGCTTGCCAGCCTAGATTTCTTGGGGTTTGGGTTGCCGTCTTCGGCGCCGTCGCTGGGTGAACTGACACTGCAGGCGAAACAAAATCTGCAGGCGCCCTGGCTGGGGTTCACGGCATTTTTCACTTACGCGATTATGCTGTCGCTGCTGGTGTTCATCTTTGAAGGCGTGCGTGACGCGTTTGATCCGAGAAAGACGTTCACATGACGAATGTTCTTGAGGTCAGGGACCTGAACGTTTCATTCCGGCAAGACGGGCAAGTGCACCCCGCTGTGGTGGATGTGTCATTTGACGTGGGCAAAGGCGAAACGGTTGCCATCGTGGGGGAAAGTGGTTCGGGTAAATCTGTCACGGCGCTTTCCACCGTTTCATTGCTGGCAGATAGTGCCGAGGTATCAGGATCAGTACTATATCAGGGCGCCGAGATGGTTGGCGCCCCAGAGGCTGAATTGCGCCGGGTGCGGGGCAACGACATAAGTTTTATCTTTCAGGAACCAATGACTTCTCTGAACCCGTTGCACACACTGGAACGGCAACTGGCAGAAAGCCTGGCCCTGCATCAGGGTGTTACCGGCCCGGCGGCGCGACCGCGGGTTCTGGAACTCTTGAACAAGGTTGGCCTTCAGGATCCGGAAACCCGACTGGGGGCCTATCCGCATCAATTGTCTGGCGGGCAACGCCAGCGGGTGATGATCGCAATGGCCTTGGCCAACGGGCCAGAATTACTGATTGCTGACGAACCAACCACGGCGCTGGATGTAACCATTCAGGCGCAGATATTGGACCTGTTGGGCGACTTGAAACGGTCTGAAGGCATGTCGATGCTGTTTATCACCCATGACCTGACCATCGTGCGCAAGATCGCGGATCGTGTGTGTGTGATGCAGGATGGCAAAATTGTTGAACAGGGGCCAACGGCCCAGATTTTCGCCAATCCGCAGCACGCCTATACGGTGAAACTGCTGACGGCAGAGGCAACCGGCAGCCCTGATCCTGTACCCGTTAATGCAGATAAGATTGCCAGCACCAAAAGCCTGCGTATCTGGTTCCCGATCCAGCGGGGCCTGCTAAAGCGCACTGTGGGCCACGTAAAGGCGGTAAACGCGGCAACATTTGAAGTGCGCGCCGGTGAAACGATTGGCATTGTTGGCGAAAGCGGGTCTGGCAAAACCACCCTGGCGTTGGCAATGATGCGTTTGATTTCGTCCGAGGGACCGATCCAGTTTCTGGGTGACGATATCCAGAAATGGAAATCTAAGGCGCTGCGACCTTTACGCCGGGATATGCAGATTGTATTTCAGGACCCTTACGGGTCTTTGTCGCCCCGGATGACAGCAGAAGAAGTTATCGCCGAAGGGTTGGGTGTTCACGGTATTGAACCGGGGCAAAACGCCCGCGATATGGTGCGTGATATCATGGTCGAAGTTGGCCTGGACCCCAATACAATGCACCGATACCCGCACGAATTTTCAGGCGGGCAACGCCAACGCATTGCCATTGCACGGGCGATGATATTGCGCCCACGTCTGGTGGTTCTGGATGAACCCACCTCGGCGCTGGATATGACCGTGCAGGTGCAGATTGTGCATTTACTGCGTGAATTGCAGCGAAAATATCAACTGGCTTATCTGTTCATCAGTCACGACCTAAAAGTGGTGCGCGCATTATCCCACAAAGTGATTGTGATGAAACAGGGCGATATTGTCGAAGCCGGTACCGCCCAAGAAATATTCAGCGCGCCCAAATCCGACTATACGCGCGAATTGATGACCGCGGCGTTTGGGTCTGCCGAGCGATCGGCATAAGCAATCAGATTGCGCACCGGACATGATCCGGGGTCTAATATTTGTGCTTGCGGTCCCGGATCAAGTCTGGGACGGTGGGTGTTGGCGTTAGCCCGGCCCCAGGGCCGTACACTGTACCTGGCGGGCGTCCAGGCGTCGGCAGGCAAGCGCTGCCAGATCTTGCGACATGCCGACAAAGTTTGCCTCATAGCCGCGCCGGCTTTTGACAACTTTTCGCAAGGCTTCGTCTAATGTGCCCATTTCGCGCAATGCTGTACGCAGTAAAACGCGTTCAGCTTCGTTGCGGGTCGTAAAGCTGCCAAGATTTATGCCCCAGTGGCGTCCGCCAGACGTGGATATCCGGGTTACGACCTCGGGTTCCTCAAGTTCTTGGGGCACAATGACCGGCTTTACCAATGCCAAAATCTGTGTGGATTCGGCGTTTTCAAGTTCAGCCATCGTTTTTTGAATTCCTTCAGCCATCGCCAGCAACATCTCGTCTGACAATTCTGGAACCTGCGCAATGGGTCGGGCAACGGGATAAATGCTTTTGGCGACAGCGCGCACCAGATGGGTTGTTTTACCCGTCTTTGCTGTCCCGTTGGCGTAGACTGGCAGCGATGTTTTGATGACGTCATTGCGGCTGGGTGATCGGCGAAAGCCCAGGTCCATTAATTCGGACACTTTGGCATTACGTGACGCAGACGATACGCCGCCAAAAACGGTGGTAATGATGTGTTCGCGACCACGCCGTGCTGACGCTACCAAATTAAACCCCGCCGCCCGCGTGTAGCCGGTTTTGATGCCATCAGCACCTTTGTAACCGCCCAGAAATCGCCGATTTGTATTGGCGACATCACGCACGCCTGCATTGGTCGAACGGCGCGAGAACAGGTTGTAATAGTCAGGATAGTCAAAAAACAAATGGCGGCCCATTGTTGTCATATCACGCGCGGTGGACATATGGCCGCTTTCGGTTAGGCCGTGGGCATTCTTGAAACTGGTGCGCGACATGCCGATTGCTTTGGCCGTCCGGTTCATCCGGCGGGCAAATGCGGCTTCAGATCCTGAGATTGCTTCGCCCAGGGCGGTTGCCGCGTCATTGGCCGATTTCACCGCGGCGGCCCGGATCAGATAGCGCAGTTTGATTTTTTGACCGGCCTTCAAGCCCAGCTTTGAAGGGGGCTCGCTGGCGGCTTTGCGCGAAATTCGGATCGTTGTATCAAGGGTAATTTCGCCATTTTTGATAGCTTCAAATACCACATAAAGCGTCATCATTTTGGTCAATGATGCAGGATGCAGGCGCGTATCGGCGTTGCGAGAATGCAAAACTTCGCCCGTGCGCGCATCAACCACCACCGCTGCATAGGGTGCTGATTCTGCTTGCAACGGTGGCAATAGCGCCAATACCGTCATCGCCAATAAAAATAGACCGTAACGGGCAATCTGCCCCAGACGTTTTTCCACGTCGCTGCCCTTTATCTGCCTCACAAGATGTCGGGATCTAACGCCCCAGACTTTCTTTGTGCGCAGACACTAGCACAGGGGATTTTTTCAGAAAATCCCCTAATTTCAATAACTTTTGCGTTGGCACTAAATTGCCTAATCTACATATTGTATGCGAAAAGGTCACGCATACTAGATAGTCGAATTGTATTGGATACTGGCTAACTTGAAACTTTGGCGACCAAATTTGGCAGTTCTCCCAAATTTGAAATTTCAAAAAACCGGTCATTGTCTTGCGGGGTATCATCGCGTTCCAATGCCCAGGTTAGTGCATGGGGAATAAACACGCCCCAACCACCCGCTTGCAGCACCGGATTGACATCAGAGCGCAGCGAATTTCCAACCATCATCGACGCTTTGGCGCCATCACCATGACGGTCAAAAATGTCATGGTAGGCAGCGGATGTTTTGTGGGACACGATTTCAACGCCATCAAAAAGCCCACCCAAACCGGATTGCGCAAGCTTGCGTTCCTGATCCAGCAAATCGCCCTTGGTGATCAGCAAAATCCGAAAATCACCGGCCAGATTTTCAATTGCTGTGCGTGCATGGGGCAGTAATTCGATCGGATGGGTCAACATCTCTTGTCCGGCAGCGATAATATCGCCAATTACCGCGCCGGGAACGGAACCATTGGTTACGTCAATCGCGACTTCGATCATCGACAGCATAAAGCCTTTGATGCCAAAACCATATCGACCCAAATTCCGTTTCTCGGCGATCAGCAGCTGTGCGGCTAAATCGTCTGCTGGTGCAAATTCGGCAAGCAGTTCAGCGAATCGTTCTTGCGTCAGGCGAAAGAATTGTTCGTTTTGCCAAAGGGTATCATCGGCATCCACCCCGATTGTTGTCAGTTTTGCAGCCATTGCATCCCCCGTTGTGTCAAAATAACATTCGGCCCCTTTTCACATCGCATCAACAGCTTATATAGTTGTACCATACGGTTTGTCTGCCCAGCCCGGAGCATCCTAGATTGACAGTTTCGACGATCACCATGTCGCAGAATAGTGACGGCCCAGACGATGATGTTGGGGTGGCCACAAAGACGCGTGCCGAAACCAAGCGGCCGCCGCTTTATAAAGTATTGTTGCTGAACGACGATTTCACGCCGATGGAATTCGTAGTGCACGTTTTGGAACGGTTTTTTGGACTTAATAACGCGCAGTCGATTGAGATAATGCTGACAGTTCATCAAAAAGGTGTGGCGCTGGTCGCTGTGCTGTCGCACGAATTGGCCGAAACCAAAGTGACCCAAGTGATGGACCTTGCACGGCGCCATCAGCATCCGCTGCAATGCACCATGGAAAAGGAATAGGGCGCCCGCGGGCGTGCTGTTGTGATGGCAAATTCTCGTTTAACACTCGCGATTGAGGCTGGGTCAGTTGTCCTGCCCCCAAAGGGTGATATTGCTGTGTTAAACGCTGGCGGTGCCACTGATCTAACGGCGCTACCAAAGGATAAAGTCACCGTATTTCAAGGATTTTTCCCTGATTACCAGGCCCTTAAAGATCGCGAATATCGCATACAAATCAACCCGGTAGGCAAATATAGCGCGGCGATCGTACTATTACCCCGCTCAAAACAACGGTCTCGCAACCTGATCCAGTCGGCGTTGAGCATCACCGACGGCGGGCCAGTGGTAATCGATGGCCAGAAAACCGACGGCATTGAAAGTATCCTGAAAGAATGCCGCGCGCAGGGTGGTAATATTAGCGGCGTATTTTCCAAGGCGCATGGTAAGGTTTTCACCCTGTCTGGTGGCGACTTTGTCCATTGGGCAGCGGATGGGCCGGCAAAAAATGCCGATGGGTTCCTGACTCAGGCTGGGTTATTTTCAGCTGATGGTATCGATCGGGGCTCTGCCGTGTTGGCAGCTGCATTACCTGATAAGCTGGAAGGAAAAGTTGCCGATCTTGGTGCCGGCTGGGGCTTTCTTTCGCACCATATTCTGAAACGCTCAGGTGTGACCGAATGCCATCTGGTCGAAGCTGAACACGGTGCTTTGGCCTGTGCAAAGCTGAATGTCCAAGACGAAAAAGCGCGTTTCCATTGGGGTGATGCCCGAACGTTTTCGGTAAATAACAGCTTTGATCACATCGTTACAAACCCGCCGTTTCACACGGGGCGTGCGCCCGACCCTGAACTTGGACGTGCTTTCATTGCAGCAACGGTGCGCCTGTTATCGCGCAGGGGTGTTGTTTGGCTGGTGGCAAACCGGCAATTGCCCTATGAACAATCTTTATCGGCCAGCTTTAAGGAGGTGGCCGAAGTTGCTGGTGACACATCGTTCAAGGTTTTTCGGGCCGCACTTGCGCGCCCGCGTACAAGCTAAACGCCCGCCACGGGCACCGCAAAACGAGGCAATTCATGTCATTTTCTGTTTCAGGTAAGACGGCCATTGTTACGGGTGCAGCCAACGGTATTGGCCTGGCGATTGCGCGCCATTTCGTTGCCAAAGGCGCCAACGTAATGTTGGCCGATATGGACGAAGCAAGGTTAACAGAAGAGATTGATCAACTGACCAGCGACGAGGACGAAAATGTTCGCTATTTTGTCGGTGATTTGCGCAAGAAACTAACCCAAGCCAACCTTTTATCGGCGACAATAGATGCCTTTGATCGGGTCGATATTTTGGTCAATGCCAGTCGCCAGGTGTTGTCCAGCGACCCGCTGAATTTGAACGACAAGTCGCTAAGTGCATTGTTAGAGCAAAATCTGACGGCGGGTTACCGTTTAAGCCAGACGATTTCGCAAAAAATGATTTCGCAGGCAAGAGGCGCTGACGACGAAAGCGAATGTATTGGCACGATCATCAATATTTCTTCAATCGCGTCACAACGGGTGCATCCCGATCTATTGGCCTATTCGGTCAGTACTGCGGCGCTGAACCAGCTGACCCAATCGTTCGCTGTTGTGCTTGCCCCACACCGTATTCGTGTTAACGCCGTTGCCATGGGCAGCATGATGAGCGAAAGTTTTCGGTCGGCGATTGCCGGTGAAGATGGCGCGCGTGATATGGTGATTGACCACACGCCACTGGGCCGGATCGCTGGGACATCTGAACTGGCAGAAACGGTACAGTTTCTGGCGTCGGACGCATCAAGCTTCATGACCGGGCAAATTGTGACCGTTGACGGCGGCCGGACCTTGCTGGATGCGGTGGATCTGGCGGCGCATTAGCCGATGTCAGGCTTCGGGATTACGCCGTTTGCAGTCGTCGACGACAGAACTTGCACGCTGGGACAGGTCGGCATGTTTTTGGGTCAGTGAATTCAACTTGGCCTGTTCAGCATTCAGATCAATCGCCACGGCGACATCCCGGCTGTGCGCCACCGCCACATCACAATAGACGACTTCGCCTGCGATTTCGCCGCAGGCCTGTTCTTCATTTTCAAAATATTCCTGGCTGCTGATGGCATAGCCACGATTAATATTGGCCCGGGTTGTGTTAATCAGCCCATTTAGAATACGAATATCTTTTCCGGCGTTGCGGATGCATTGTTCTTGCGGGGTCCCGCAAGCTGCAAGCGGTAACAGAGCAATCAGAAATACACGGTGCATTGGCTTGACCTTTGTTGCGTTGAGATACAGCTAAAGTAGGCTGCATGGACGGCATTGGAAAGACAGTTAGGCCATGTTTTGCGCGAACCAAACCTAATGGACGAAAATTATGGATGAAATGATCGACGAAAAAAGCCACGCTGCTGCGTGGTTTGGCGCGCTTCGCGATGAAATTGTGACGGCGTTTTTGGCGTTGGAAAACAGCCAAACCACTGGCGCCTTTGCCAAGGGTTCTGCCGGGCAGTTCGACGTTTCAGAGACCAAACGCGCAGCCGGTGGCGGCACTGACGCCGGTGGCGGTGTGATGAGCGTGATGCGCGGCGGGCGCGTTTTTGAAAAAGTCGGTGTCAATGTTTCCACAGTTCACGGCGAGCTGGGGGATCGTGCCCAGGCCGCAATGGCCGCCCGTGGCGTGCCTGGCATGGCCGATGATCCACGATTTTGGGCTTCAGGCATTTCGCTGGTGGCCCATATGCAAAACCCGCATGCGCCATCCGTACACATGAATACCCGCATGTTCTGGACGCCGCACGCCTGGTGGTTTGGCGGTGGGTCCGACCTGAACCCTTGCATTGAATATGCGGATGACACGTTCCATTTTCACAGCGTGCAAAAATCCCATTGCGACCGGCATGACCCAACCTACCATCCGCGTTTCAAGAAATGGGCCGACGACTATTTCTATATCCCGCACCGCAACCGTGCCCGCGGTGTTGGCGGTATCTTTTTTGATGATCATAATACTGCCGATTGGGCGGCTGACTTTGCTTTTACCCAAGATGTTGGCCGAGCATTTTTGCCAGCCTATGTGCCGCTGGTTGAAAAACGGCGCGGTACGCCGTGGGATGAGGCAGATAAAGACATGCAGCTGATCCATCGCGGGCTGTATGCCGAATATAATCTGGTTTACGACCGCGGAACAAAATTTGGGCTGGAAACCGGGCATGAAGCGAATGCGGTTTTGATGAGCCTGCCACCGTTGGCAAAATGGGTTTGAGTTGGCCCCATTAAATTGATTGCGCCGCGGTCCCTGGGGCGGGGATATTTGGGAAAACAAAAATTAGCCGTCAGTTTCGGATCGTATCCAGCATGATTTGCACGTTGTCCGGGTTTGCATCAGGTGTGATGCCATGCCCAAGGTTGAATATATGTGGGCCTTTGGAAAATGCACGGACAACAGCGCGGGTTTCATCAACCAGCGCTTGGCCGCCCGCAACCAAATGGCGCGGCGCTAGGTTGCCTTGCACACAGCCGTCTACCTGAACATTGGCCGCTGCCCAGTTTGGTGCCACAGAATTATCCAGCGCAATGCAATCCGCGCCAGTGGCCTCGGCAAAACCGATATAGTTATCTGCGGCTTCGCGGGGGAAGGCGATGACAGGTGTGTTTGGATGGCGTTTTTTAAGGGCGCTGATAATGCGTTTGGTTGGCGCCAATGCGTATTTGGCGAAATCAGCACCCTTCAGTGAGCCTGCCCAACTGTCGAATAATTTGACCACCTCGACCCCGGCGTCGATCTGGTTGGACAGATACAGGATCGTCGCCTCGGTGATGCGATCAAGCAGTGCCTCAAACGTTGCGCGATCTTGGGCAATCAGGGCGTGGGCTGGCCCCTGATCCGGCGTTCCACGCCCAGCAATCATATAGGTGGCAACGGTCCATGGCGCCCCGGCAAAGCCGATCAGGGCGGTCTGAGGCGGTAATTCGCGGACCAATATCTTGATCGTTTCATAAATCGGCGCAAGTGTTTCGTGGATATCTTCGACCGGTTTTAGGGCGGCGTATTCGTTAGGCGTGGTGATCGTTGAAAGCCGGGGGCCTTCGCCGGTAACAAACCACAGATCTGCGCCCAGTGCCTGTGGGATCAGCAGAATATCGGCAAACAATATTGCCGCGTCAAACCCATATCGGCGGATCGGTTGCAATGTGACTTCGGCGGCCAGTTCGGGGTTATAGCATAGCGACAAAAAATCCCCGGCCTTGGCCCGGGTTGCTTTGTATTCTGGCAAATACCGACCGGCCTGACGCATCATCCAAACCGGTGGAACAGGCAGCGTTTCACCATTCAGTGCGCGGTGTATTTGCTTTGCTTCTGCCATTGCCAGTCCTTAATGTCGTTCCCCCGGTGGTCTTGTCCCTGTAGCGATTTGTCAACCCAAAGGGCGGTTGTCAGGACCCTGTGACGCAAGTATCACGCTGATATGACTTTGATTTTGCCCACACCATCCAAACCCCTGAAGATTGGCACGCGCGGGTCACCCTTGGCGCTGGCGCAGGCGCAAGAGTCCCAGGCCCGATTGATGGCTGCATTTGATTTGCCCAGCGCCGCGTTTGAGATTGTGATCATATCTGTCACCGGTGACCGCGTGCAGGACAAGCCGCTAAAAGAACTGGGTGGCAAAGGGCTGTTCACCCGCGAAATTGAAGACGAATTGTTGGGCGGGTCCATCGACATTGCTGTGCATTCGATGAAGGACATGCCGGTTTTGCAACCCGATGGATTGATGCTGGACTGTTATTTGCCACGCGAGGACAGCCGTGATGCGCTGGTATCGCTGGACGGGTGCAACTTTGATGATTTGCGCCAAGGTGCTGTTGTCGGCACGTCCAGTATCCGCCGCAAATCACAGCTGTTGTACCGTCGAGCTGATCTTAAAGTGGTGGAATTTCGGGGCAATGTGCAGACCCGGCTGCGGAAATTGCAGGAAGGTGTGGCCGATGCCACGTTTCTGGCGATGGCCGGGCTAAACCGCCTGGGGTTAGCAGATGTGCCACGGGCGGCGATTTCACCAGATGCGGTTTTGCCAGCGATTGCACAGGGCGCAATCGGCATCGAGCGGCGGCAGGACAACACCAGCACAGCTGCGATGTTGGCCGCGGTTCACCACATTCCAACAGGGTTACAGTTGGCGGCAGAACGCGCTTTTCTGGCGGCCCTTGATGGGTCTTGCCAAACGCCAATTGCGGGTTTGGCGGAAATTGATGGCAACCAGCTGCGATTGCGCGGCGAAATACTGCGAACCGATGGTTCTGAAGTTTTGGACGATGATCGAACTGGTCCGCTGGAACAGGGCGCGACATTGGGGCGTCAGATGGCCGAAGCGTTATTAAAGCGCGCCGGTGCCGGGTTTTTTGACTGGCACTAGGGCAACACCTTTCCGGGGTTCAGTATCCCATTCGGGTCCAGCCCCAGTTTAATGCTTTGCATCACTGCGATGGCGACCGGGTCTTTGCTTTTTGCCAATGTGGCTTTTTTGCTTAGGCCAATCCCGTGCTCAGCGGAAAACGAACCTCCAAGCTGGATCGCAAGGTCGTCGATCATTTCGCGGATCTGGTTTTGTAGGGTTACTGCATCGGTGCTGGGCCAAACAGTGAAATGCAAGTTGCCGTCGCCCAGATGGGCCACGGTGTTGGTTTCTGCATCTGCGTCGATGCCTTTCAGACGCCACAGGGCGGCTTCAAGGAAATCGGCGACTTTGTCCAACGGTACGGAAACGTCTGTGTCAACACGGGGTGAACGACCTAAGGTGATTTCTGCGGCCACCTCGCGGATTGCCCACATATTCTGGCGATCATTGGAAGATTGGGCCACAACGGCATCGGTTACTAGACCGGCGTCGATCATTTGCATCAACGTATCTTGTAACAAATTAACCACCGGGACTGATCCGTCAGGGCCGGTATGGGTATCACGGGGCGCCGTTGCGCCAAGTTCCACCAATATCGTGCAATCATGATCATACCCAAGTGGCGGTACCAAATCTGGACGGATCTTTTTAATCCGCGTCATGTACGTGCGCGGCATGAATTCAAAACCTTCAACCATGCCGCCAGTGGCCCCTTGCAGTCGGTTCAAAAGGGTCAGCGCCGCAGGGAGTGATTTTGCGGCAACCATCGCTGTGGCATATGCGTCCGGGCGCGGCACCAGTCTCAGGACTGCCGCCGTGATGACGCCAAGCGTGCCTTCGGCCCCGATAAACAAGTTTTTCAAGTCGTACCCGGTGTTGTCTTTGCGCAGTTCGCTCATTAAATTCATGATGCGCCCATCGGCCAATACAACTTCTAACCCTAGGCACAGATCGCGCGTATTGCCGTAGCGCACGACGTTGGAACCACCGGCATTGGTGGATAATGCGCCACCGATCATCGCTGAAGCACGCGCGCCAAAGAACAGTGGAAATGCCAGGCCATGATGATCGGCGGCTTCATCGATATTGGCCAATATTGCACCGGACCCGACCGAAATAACCCGTGCTTCTGGATTGACCTCGCAAATATTGTTCAACCGTTCCAATGACAGCATCATAGTATCCGGGGCATAGGTGCCACCAACCAAACCAGTATTGCCGCCAATGGGTACGATTGGGGTTTGGGTATCATTGGCAAGTTTTAAAATTTCGGAAACCTGCTGGGTGTTGGCGGGTCGCAGAACGGCACGAGGTTGCGCGACATAGGCATCCATCCAGTCTTTGCCGTAGGGGGCCGCGTCTTGCCCCGTTAGGACATGATTTTCACCGATCAGTGCCTTTAATTGGTCGATCAAATCCAAATTACTGTCCTTTTAGCCTTGGCACTAATCGGCAATTGCCAACCCAACAAGTGCAATCACACTAGGGCCGATGTCGTTAACGATCAGCGCAACACCTTGCGTATTTGGATGGATCGCATCTGGCTGGAAATAGTTTCTAAGGGCCGCCGACCTATCAGGTATTTGCGCCAGTGCGTGCAGAAAATTTGGGTAAAACAAGGTGTCGTAAGCAGCAGCGAGATCAGGAAATATTGTGCTGAAAGCCACCCTGTATTCAGGCCCGTAATTGGCAGGCGACGTAATGCCCACCAACAAAACCGGCACTGAACTTGCCGTTGCAGCAGTCAATATGCCTGCCAGATTTTGCCGCACCAACGCTGGATCAATCCCGCGCAGGGCGTCGTTACCACCCAAGGATATGACCAGCGCATCAACGTCTGGCGACAACGTCCAACCAATTCTGGACAGACCACCAGCAGTAGTGTCGCCGGAAACGCCAGCATTGATCAAATTTACGCTTTGCCCGCGATCCGACAGCCAAGTGTTCAATTGCGAAACAAACCCGTCATCCGCTAACAAGCCGTATCCCTGCACCAGACTATCGCCCAGTATCGCAACCGTTATCGGTTCGGATTTGGCAGGATCAGCGCAGAAAAACCCAACCGTTGCAAAAATCAACATAGCAGTAAGGTTGCGGGTGATAGGAAGTACCCCATATCCAGTGTGGTGCAGCGTGCAAAAGCAAAAGGGCATTGATTTGGCAATAATCTCTTTGAAGGATGTCGGATTATGTCTGACAGGTAATGCTGGCATGGTCGAGGTGCTGCGCGATGTCTCACTGGATGTTGAAGCGGGCGAAACACTGGGGCTGGTTGGGCCGTCCGGGTCGGGCAAATCATCACTTTTGATGTTAATCGGTGGCTTGGAACGTGCGACATCGGGTTCCGTAAATGTGATGGGACAAGATCTGACCGACATGAACGAGGATGCCCTAGCCCGGTTTCGCCGTCGGCACGTGGGTGTTGTTTTCCAATCGTTCCACCTGATCCCAACGATGACCGCACTTGAAAACGTTTCCCTGCCGCTGGAACTGGCGGGTGTTAAGGGGGTCACCGAATTTGCCAAGTCTGAATTGGCAGCGGTTGGTTTGGTTGATCGCCAAAGGCACTATCCGTCGCAACTATCGGGTGGTGAACAACAGCGCGTTGCGTTGGCCCGGGCCGGGGCGGGTCGCCCCGATATTTTGCTGGCGGATGAACCTACCGGAAATCTGGACGGTGCGACCGGATTGGCGATCATGGACTTGTTGTTTGACCTGAATGCCCGCCACGGAACGGCGTTGATACTTGTCACGCATGCGCCGGACCTTGCGGCCAGATGTGGCCGGGTAATCGCGCTGCGCGATGGCCAAATTGACCCGGTACCAGCGGTCGGACTGGCCGTATGAGCCTGGCCATTGCCGCCACAATTGCGCGCAGAGAACTTCGTGGTGGCCTAAACGGATTTCGGGTGTTTTTGGCTTGCTTAACCCTGGGCATCGCCGCGATCGCCGCGGTCGGCAGTGTTCGCGAAAGCATTCAGCAAGGTATGGACCGTGAAGGTGTCGTGCTTTTGGGTGGCGACGCCGAAATCGAGCTTACCTATCGTTTCGCTGATGATAGCGAACAGCGCTGGATGGCTGAAAATGCCATCGCCGTATCTGAAATAGTTGATTTTAGATCGATGGCCGTTGTGGACCGGGACGGAAATATCGAAACCGGCCTGACCCAAATCAAAGCAGTTGATAACGCCTATCCTTTGGTTGGCTCGGTGGAATTGGCACCAGACATCGCACTTGGTGTGGCGTTGACCGGGCAAGCCGGGCGGCCCGGGGCGGTGATGGATAAATTGCTGGCCGATCGGCTTGGGCTTGGGGTTGGTGACGTGTTTCGCCTGGGCAGGCAGGATTTTGTGCTGTCGGCGATGCTGATTAGAGAACCTGACAATGCCTCCGGTGCCTTCACGCTGGGACCCCGCACATTGGTGCGAAAAAGTGACCTGGCGGCGTCAGGGTTGCTGCAGCCGGGCACCTTGTTTGACAGTGCCTATCGCTTAAAATTAGCACCTGATGTCAAGCTAGGTGAACTGAAAAGTGCTGCGCGAACCGCGATCAATAGCGGGGCGTTTCGCTGGCGTGACCGGCGCGATAGTGCCCCCGGAGTGGCAATTTTTGTTGAACGACTGGGCACATTTTTAATCCTCATTGGCTTGGCTGGTTTAACCGTTGGTGGCGTGGGCGTTTCTGCCGCGGTACGCACCTATCTGGATAAAAAAATTCAGGTGATCGCGACCCTTAAAACCCTGGGCGCTGATGGCCGGACGATATTCCTGGCCTACTTGCTTCAAATTGGTGTTCTTGGCCTATTGGGTATTGCGCTGGGGTTGATACTGGGTGGTTTGATCCCCTGGGTGCTGGCACCAATTATCGAGCCGAACCTGCCGTTACCGATTGAGGTTGGCTTACACGCCCGCCCCTTGGCCGAAGCTGCAATATATGGCGTATTGGCCGCGGGCCTGTTTGCCATTTGGCCGCTATCGCGCACGGCTTCGGTACGCGCATCTGCCCTATTTCGGGATGCATCATTGGGCCTAAGCAACAGACCGGCGTGGCGATATGTTGTGGTTTGCATCGTCCTGTTGTTGGCCCTGATCGGCACGGCGGCGCTATTTTCAGGCAATCTGCGGCTGACGGCCTGGGTCGCGGGCGGATTATTGGCAGCGGTTGCTGTCCTAATGATTGTTACAACGCTTGTGCGCTTCGGCGCCCGGCGTCTCGCCACTGTTTCATTGTTGCGG
>CAXMPY010000026.1:8638-18555 GCA_964195275.1 uncultured Paracoccaceae bacterium | reverse complement strand
ACGGATCGAAGAACAGTACATGGCGATGATCCACCGTATTCCGTCCTGCGAAACATCGGGCCTAAAGGACGATTTCAATGGTCCGATTTGTTATACACCGGATGGTAATCCACTGGTTGGTCCGGCGCCGGGCTTGCGAAACATGTGGCTGGCCGAGGGGTTTTCGTTTGGCATCACTGCGGCGGGCGGCACGGGTAAATACCTGGCGCAAATGATGGTTGAGGGCGAGGCCGAGATTGACATGGCCAGCCTTGATCCAAAACGCTACGGCGATTGGATGACGACCGAATATGCAGCGCGCAAAAACGAAGAATGTTACAGCCACGTTTACGTTCTGCATCACCCAGATGAAGAACGCGAAGCCGCCCGCGCGTTGCGAACTTCACCGGTTTATGACCGCCAAAAAGCAGCCGGCGCACAATTTGGTCAGGTGAATGGTTGGGACCGGCCAAACTATTATGCGCCACTTGGTTTCAGTGACTACAAATCGCGTTCGTTTCGCCGAGGCGGTTGGTGGGAACATGCAGTAGCGGAAGCCAAAGCCGTACGCGAAACCGCTGGCCTGATTGATGCCACGGCGTTCACCAAACATTTGGTGCGCGGACCAGGCGCAACCCAGTTTCTGGACTGGTTTACGTGCAATAAATTGCCCAATGTAGGCCGGATAAACCTGACCTATGCATTGACCACAGCGGGTACAACACGCACTGAATACACCATCGTGCGATTGGCCGATGACGAATATTACATCGTTTCCGCCGGGGCCTGGACCGCCTATGACGCTGATTTCCTTCGGAAAGCCGCCGAAGATAAAATGGATGATTTCGGCTGGATCGATATCCATGATGTCACCACACAATGGGGTGTGTTTGCGCTGGCAGGGCCAAATTCCCGCGATGTCCTGAAAGAAATCATCAAGGATGCGGATCCTGAAACAGCCCTTTCAAACAAGCGGTTCCCGTGGTTGTCGATGCGCAATATTGAACTGGGGATGTGCCCGGTTCGGGCAATTCGTGTGGCTTACACCGGTGAATTGGGGTGGGAAATGCACCATCCGATCGAGATGCAGAACTATCTATGGGACCTGTTGGTCGAGGCGGGCGAAAAACACGGCATGAAACTGGTGGGTGGTCGCGCGCAAAACTGGTTGCGGCAGGAAAAATCCTACCGCGCCTTTGGAACCGAATTGGGCCGGGATGCCACACCGCTTGAGGCGGGGCTGGACCGTTTTGTTGATCTTGAAAAAGATTACAACGGCAAGGATGCGATGCTGAAAACTGGCATTCGGTCCAAATGTATAACTCTGCTGATCGACGGCCCGCCCGACGCTGACCCTTGGGGCCGCGAGGCGTTGTTTGAAGGCGATACCAAAGTTGGACGCCTGACATCGGGCGGCTATTCTGTGCATTTTGCGCGTCAGATCGGCATGGGTTATGTGACGCCTGAATTGGCCAATACCGGGCAGAAACTAAAGGTAAAAATGCTGAACCAGTTGTGGGATGCCGAAGTCGTTGAAGACAGCCCCTACGACCCAAGCAATAAAACCATCCGCGCAAATGGATAACGTCCGGATCAAAGGCGCCTGCCACTGCGGCGCGGTCACTTTCCAAGCCTGTACAAACGGGCGATTTTTGGTCGATTGCAATTGTTCGATTTGCCGCAAACTGGGAACGCTTTGGCTGCACGCGCCGCCTGCCACTCTGAAGATTGATGTGCCCGCCGCCGCAACGATTGGCTACATTTGGGCCGACCAAAAAATAGTGTTTCACAGCTGTATTATCTGTGGATGTACGACCCATTGGGAAGGCGTCGATGGCGACCGTGCCGCCGTGAATATGCGCCTTGCTGACCCAAATATTACCAAAAAATTACCGGTTCGGCATTGGGACGGTGCGGATACCCGGGACTGGTTGGATTGATTTCAGCGATCTGGCCCGCAATTTTTAGCTACTTTTTCACCAAAACCGGCACACTGTCCTAATTTCCGACACAATTTGTTTAGATAAATGGGCCAATACTGGGGGCGCTACCAACTTGGGACGCGCATGTCGTACTTAAAGAAAATCGATAAATTTGAATCTTCCACCGCTGAATTTCCCGGCGGCATCGGTGAAGGTGCGAATATTCGAACGCCCTGTGGACCCCGGCGCGTTGAACTTGTTCGACCCGGCGATTTGATCGTCACCCGCGACAATGGCCTGCAACCGGTGCGTCTGATCTGGTCTAGGGAATTGCGCGCGGCGGACATTGCCGCTGACGCCAGTGTCGCGCCAATTTGTCTTTGCCCGCGCGCCATTGGCCCGATGATGCCGCAACATAAAATGTGTGTTGCACCGGACCACCGGGTGTTGGTGCCAGGCTATAGATTGTTGGGACAGGAAAACACCAAGTGCTGTCTGGTACCTGCCAGTGAATTGGTAGAGTCTAGCGATGCGGCGTATGTGGACAGCTCTGCCTCGATAACCCGGCTGTTCACGTTCGTATTTGATTCACATCAGGTGTTTTGCTGTAATGGTCTGCCTATTGAAAGTTTTCTGGCGGGAGCTGCTGCAATTTCCGGATTAGAAAAAACCCGCCGTGCTGATTTGGTTCGATTGTTTCCGCAATTGCAGAAAGAACCAAACGCCTATCCACCGATCGAATATCCGCCGCTGACACAGGCCCAATTTTTGGCCTAAGCCAGCGTACCGGCGTCGCGCCTGTATACTGATTAGGCAAACCTTGCAGGTAACAACAACGCCGCCGTTTTTGTATCAATATCGCCCGTCAAACCGTTGATAAGATCGGCGGCCAATTGGCTGGCGGCAGGCGACGATTGAAATCCATAGCCGCCCTGTCCAGCGACCCAGAAAAATGTCGGTTCGTCCACGTCTGGACCGATCACTAAAGAACGATCGGGCGAGAATGTGCGTAAGCCGGCCCAACTGCTATCTAGGCGCGTTACCGTAGTTGTCATGAATGCCTCGAAGCTGGCGATGCCTTGGGCAAGGATCAAATCTTCGGGCCAGGCATCGTGCGGCGTGGTCGCGTCTTCGTCCGCCGGGGACACCAACAGTTTTCCGGCATCTGGTTTCGCATACCAGGATTCGCCAGGGCCAAATATCAACGGCCAATTGCTGACGTCCAAATCCTCTGGCGCAGGGATACGCGCCATTGATCGACGATAAGGTGTAAATCCCAGTGGTCTGACGCCTGCCATTTTCGCTATTTCATCTACCCAAGCCCCTGCGGCGTTGACGAGAATTTTCGCAGAAAATTCGTCGCCCCCAGCGCAGGTCACATCCCATCGATCGCTGTTTCGGCGGATCGACTGAACAATTTTCTGCGTCACAATTTTCGCGCTGTGTACCCGCGCCTCGCGGGCGAAATTCTGTAGCAACAGGTCAGTGTCGATATCCCGGGCTTCGGCATGATAGCCAATTTCAGTGATCACTTTGGGGTTTAGGATAGGCACAATCTTTTGCGCATCGGCAACCGGCATGGGGGTAAGCGACATGGCTTGCATGTCATCGGCGAAAGCTGCTCGGGTTTCAGTGCTGCCAACCAACATTAGCCCGCGCGGCGAAAGAACACCGCCATTGGCATTGGTCAGATAGTCGCGACTGGCCCGGTTTAATGCGATGGTGGACGGCGACCCATAGGTTTCTTCAAACATCGCGGCCGATCTGCCCGAGGCGTGGTAACCCAGCCCAGCCTCTGCTTCCAGCACGGTGGTCTGTCCGAGCTTGGACAAGCTGGCGGCCACCGAAATTCCGGCGATACCGCCACCAATGATTAGAAAGTCTGTCAACGTCGCCCCAATTTTTAGCCAATATATTTAAGGGCTTGACTGTCACGAATTTTCCCAAAGAAAAAGGACCGGGGCAACCCCGGACCTTTCGTGCGTTTCAGATCGTTCTTCCTGCAAGCTACAGGTTAGTTAGGAATATCGCCCTCGATACCCTCGATATAGAATGCCATGCAGCAAAGTATACCGTCATCGGCAACTTCGCCGTCAGCCAGCCAGACAGAGCCGTCCTGC
This sequence comes from uncultured Paracoccaceae bacterium, assembly GCA_964195275.1. Taxonomy (GTDB): domain Bacteria; phylum Pseudomonadota; class Alphaproteobacteria; order Rhodobacterales; family Rhodobacteraceae; genus NVTR01. Next base: position 14,534 of record CAXMPY010000026.1, on the reverse strand, counting down.
TTGTTGATCGGGCCGGTGAAGGGATGGTATGCGCCGGATCTGATGTCGACGATCATTTGCTCGGCAATTGCTTTCACGTCGGCCGGGACGACATCGGTAATTTCACCAACGCCAACCATGCCGCTTTCGATACCGTTCCAGGTTGAAACAGTTTCCCACGTGCCGTCGATAACCGCCTGGGTGCGTTCAATGTAGTATGGCCCCCAGTCATCAAAGATTGACGAAATTCGCGGTGACGGACCAAATTGTGGCATGTCAGCAGCTTGGCCAAAGCCATATCCACCCGAAGCTTCCAGTTTGGACAAAGGTGCAGTAGAATCGGTGTGGGCCAGGATCACGTCAACGCCCTGATCCAAGAGCGCTTGAGTAGCGTCGCCTTCTTTGGCCGGGTCAAACCAAGTATAGACCCAGACAATTTTCATTTCGACGTCAGGATTGGCCTTTTTGGCGTGCAGGAATGAAGAGTTGATGCCCCGGACAACCTCTGGAATTGGGAATGATCCGATGTAACCGATTTTGTTGGTCTTGGTCATGTGGCCAGCCAAAAACCCGGTAATCGCGCGTCCTTCGTAGAACCGACCAGAATAAGTTGAAACATTCGGGGCGGTTTTGTAACCGGTGGCGTGTTCAAATTTCACATTTGGAAATTTGGCTGCGACGTTGATAGTGGGGTCCATGTAGCCAAATGACGTGGTAAAGATCAGGTCATGGCCCGACAGCGCCATTTGCGTCAGCACTCGTTCGGCGTCGGCACCTTCAGGTACGTTTTCGATAAAGGTTGTTTCCACCGCACCGCCAAAATGCTTTTCGACTTCAAGACGGGCAACGTCGTGGTAATATGTCCAGCCGCCATCGCCGATTGGGCCAACATAGACGAACCCGACTTTGGTTTTGTCCTGGGCAAACGCGGCCCCGACCATTCCCAGGGCAAGTGCCGCCCCGGCTAGGATTAATTTAAGTTTCATTGATATCTCCCGTGGTTTTCGGACCATAGGTCCAAGGTTTGCAAAAGCCCCGTTACCTTGAGGCATGGAATATTCGGCCAAGCGCGGCAGGTGCCGCCTGTGTAGACCGGCTAATGATGACAAGCACCAAAATCGTGATGACATAGGGCGACATGGACAACAATTCGACCGGAATTGCCAGGCCAGCCGCTTGCAAATTAAGTTGCAGCACGGTGACGCCGCCAAACAGATACGCCCCCAAAAGGATACGCCAGGGGCGCCAGCTGGCAAAGACAACGATCGCCAGTGCGATCCAACCAGCGCCTGCTGTCATGCCTTCGGTCCATTGTGGCACGCGCACCAGGCTAAGGTAGGCCCCGCCCAAACCAGCGCAAGCGCCGCCGAAGGCAATGGCCATAAACCGAACCCGGACGACCTTGTATCCCAGTGCGTGGGCGGCATCGTGGTTTTCACCGACGGCGCGCAGAATTAGTCCGGCGCGGGTGTATTTCAGCACCGCCCAAACCCCAGCAATCAATGCAATCGAAAAATACACCATTGCGTCATGCTGGAACAAAACTGGGCCAATCAACGGAATATCCGACAGCAGTGGTATTTCGAATTTTGGTGTTATCGGGGCCTTTAGGCCGACGTAGCCCTGGCCAAGCAATGATGACAGTCCCAGCCCAAACAGTGTCAGCGCCAGCCCGGTTGCCACTTGATTGGCCAGCAGTATCTGGGTCAAAAATGCAAATATCAGCGACAGGAACGCGGCGCCAAACGCTGCACCAATGAAACCCCAGAACGGGCTGCCGGTTTCTGTGGCAACGGCAAATCCAGCGATGGCACCGATGATCATCATACCTTCGACACCAAGGTTCAGCACCCCGGCTTTTTCGACGACCAGCTCACCGATTGCGCCCAACAGTATTGGTGTTGATGCAACCATCAGGGCGGCGATCAGAATAAGGGGGTTAATTGCTGAAAGATCCATTACGCGGCCTCCGTTCTGGTAAATTTGATACGGAAGTTTGACAGCACATCGACCGCCAGCAGGAAGAATAACAGCATGCCCTGAAAAGCCTGAATCGCGGCACCCGGCAGGCCCAGCATCAGTTGCGCCAGTTCGCCGCCAATATACGTCAGTGCCATCAGCAACCCGGCCAGCAGGATACCCACAGGGTGCAAGCGCCCCAGAAAGGCAACAATGATCGCGGTAAAGCCATAGCCCGAGTTGAAATCGATGCTGATCTGACCTGCAGGTCCGGAAACTTCAAACAATCCAGCCAGTCCGGCCAGCCCCCCCGCCGTACCCAGACAGAACAAAATCATCCGTTTAGGGTTGACGCCAGAGAAACGTGCCGCTTTGGGCGACTGCCCTGCCACCCGAATTTGGAATCCCAGCATGTGCCGACTAAGCAGGACATATGAGAATATTACGGCGATAAACGCCACCACAACGCCCCAGTGCATGCCCGAACCAGCGATAATTTCCTGATTAAACGCAGCAGGAAAATCACGGAAATTCCGACTGCCGGGAAAACCCATACCTTCGGGATTACGCAATAGTCCAAGCGACATCGATGCCAGCAATTGCTCGGCTACGTAGACCAGCAACAGCGACACCAGAATTTCGTTAGTGTTAAATTTGGTCCGTAAGATTGCCGGTATCATCGCCCAGGCCCAGCCGCCCAGACCACCCACTATTACCATCATCGGAAAAATCAAAAAACTTTCGGACGGGTAAAACGCCAGTCCGACTGCGGCCCCACAAATTGCGCCAATGATGTATTGGCCTTCGGCGCCGATGTTCCAGATATTGGCGCGAAACCCAAGGCTTAAACCAATCGCAATCAGGATCAGTGGCCCGGCCTTTACCAAAAGTTGCGGGCGCGAATACGCTGCAAATTGTTCGTGAAACAACGGATCCCAAAATATGATTCGAATGGCCTCTACTGGGTCTTTGCCTAACATCGCGAACATGATGCCACCGGCGATCATTGTCAGAACAACCGCCAACAGCGGTGTTAATGCCGTCCACATTTTGGACGGAGAGGGTCGTTTTTCAAGCCTCAACATGAGAGACCTCCATGTCATGTGCGCCGCCCATCATCAGGCCAATTTCGTCCACAGTCAGCCCTTTGGCCGGGCGCGTGGGGGTCAATCGCCCCTCGTTCAGCGCCGCGAATCGGTCGGATATTTCCATCAGCTCGTCCAGATCCTGACTTATGCAAATCACAGCGGCCCCTTTGGCTGCTAAATCCAACAACGATTGTCGGATATCGGCCGCTGCCGACGCGTCAACACCCCAAGTTGGTTGGTTGACCACCAGAACGTCAGGGCGTTGCAAAACTTCGCGCCCAATGACAAATTTCTGTAAATTGCCACCCGACAGCGACCGCGCGGCGTTATCTGGCCCCGGCGTGCGAACATCGAAATCGCTAATTATGCGTTCGGCAAATTCCTTTGCAGAATGCCACTGGATGAAACCATTACGTGCCAGGTTTTCGCGGATCGTACCTGTCAACGCAGCATTTTCAGTCAGGCTCATGTCTGGCGCTGCAGCGTGCCCCAGACGTTCCTCAGGTGCCGTCAAAAGCCCAAGTTCCCGCCTCTGATTTGGCCCCAGATGGCCAATTGCAGCACCCTTCAATTTTACGGAATCAGCAGTTGTTAAGCTTTCACCTGATAGTGACGCCAATAGTTCGTCTTGCCCATTTCCGGCAACACCACCGATGCCAACGATTTCACCAGCTTGTAACGATAAGGAAACATCTTTTAGTGACGTGCCAAATGGATTATTTGACGCGACCGACAGACCGGTTAGTTCCAGGGTGACATCGCCCAGTTCTGATGCCTCGCGGATTGGAATATGCAACGTTTGCCCAACCATTAATTCGGCCAGTTCTCGGGCTGACTTTTCCCGTGGATCACAGGTGCCAACAACTTTGCCCAGCCGCAATACTGTCGCGCCCTGACACAGGCTGCGTATTTCCTCAAGCTTATGGGAAATATACAAAATTGCTGTGCCTTCGGCGCTTAATTTGCGCAAAGTAGTGAACAGAATTTCCACTTCTTGCGGCGTCAAAACCGACGTTGGTTCGTCCATAATCAACAGCTTGGGGTCTTGCAAAAGGCACCGAATGATCTCAACGCGCTGGCGTTCACCAGCACTTAGTTCACCAACCAGACGTACCGGATCCAACGGCAAGCCGTATGCCTCGCTAACTTCTTTGATTTTTTGTGCCAACTGGCCCATTGGCGGCGGGTATTCCATACCAAGGGCAACATTTTCGGCAACATTCAATGCTTCAAACAGGCTGAAATGTTGGAACACCATCGCGACACCAGTTGCGCGTGCTGCGTTCGGCGTCGCGGGTTCATAGGCGTCGCCCATCCAGACCATTTTGCCAGAATCCGGGCGAACCAGACCGTAGATCATTTTAACCAGCGTCGATTTCCCGGCCCCGTTTTCACCCAATAATGCGTGTACTTCGCCCGGTGCCACTGTGAAACTGACCGTGTCGTTGGCCACCACGCCTGGGTAGGCCTTGGTCACACCTTCAACCGACAAAAGTTGTCCAACCATCTTACTACCCCGCCCTTTGGTTTGATTTTGCCAGCATCCCCGTTGGCAATAGTAGAGTGCTAACCACACCCACGGCAATGGCGTGGGGATGTTTACCGAGAATGGGTTGCCCAATCGGGCACTGAATACGAGATATCTGACCAGAACGATGGCCAAGAGTCGCCAATTTATTCCGGAACCGCGCCCATTTAGTTTTTGAGCCGATTAATCCGGCGGAATGAAAGTTGTGGCTCAATATCTGATGACAGATTTCAAGGTCCAGCGCGTGACTATACGTCAATACCAGATGCTCTGCGTTAGCCGGTGCATACTGCACTACCTCGCCGGGGTTTTTTGCCACAAGCTGCGTAAAATGGTGATCCGTGTTATCGGGGAACCGATCCGGTGCGGTGTCCACCCAGGTGATGGCAATCTCGGGTAGTGGCGTCAAAACTGCCACGATGGCCCGTCCAACGTGACCCGCGCCATATAGCCAGACATCACGCACTGGTTTGGTCACCGGTTCGATCATCCAACCGTTAACTAATTGTGGCAACAGCGCAGTTTTGGAATTTCGTGCCTCTTTGACAATAGCCGCTATTTTCAAGGGCATTTCGGCAGTTCCGCTGACCCGGCGTACAACAACAGAGCCGCCGATCGCTTCCAAACGTTGCTGATCCCACACTTCGGCCAGCAAAGTCACCGCACCACCGCAGCACTGGCCCAAGCTGGGCCCCAGCGCGATGCGATCTAGCCAATCATCACCGCTTTGCGCGCGCGCGACGGCATCCAATTCCAAAGCCCCACCACCGATTGTGCCAGACTGTCCGCCGTGCCAAACCAGCATTGCTGCACCCGATTCACGCGGTGCAGATCCCCGCACGTCGGCCACAACAACCCGTGTCACCTGTCCATGTTCTGCAACGGCGTTTGTCAGGGATTTCAGATCAAAACTCATGTCTGCACCCGTTTGACCGCTGCCAGCACATTTTCCGCAGTCGCTGGCGCCACTAAGTCAGGATAGTTCGATCCGCACACCGCAACCGCATTGGATAGCGCTGCAAAGGCCGATATGCCCAGATTGAAGGGTGGTTCACCAACTGCTTTGGATCGATAAATCGTTTCTTCTCGGTTGCTTTGTCCCCAAAGTTCCACATTAAAAATATCCGGGCGATCCGAACAGCCAGGTATTTTGTAGGTTGATGGTGCGTGGGTCTTCAGGTTGCCCCTGTCGTCCCACACCAATTCTTCCGTCGTCAACCAGCCTGCGCCTTGAACATAGGCCCCTTCGATTTGCCCGATATCCAACGCCGGGTTTAGCGAAGCGCCCGCGTCATGTAAGATATCTACCCGCAATATTCTGTTTTCCCCGGTCAGCGTATCG
>CAXMPY010000026.1:0-8587 GCA_964195275.1 uncultured Paracoccaceae bacterium | reverse complement strand
CCATTTCACTTTGGGTGTTTTGTAAAACCCGGTGGCTGACAAGCTGATGCGGTTTTCGTAGGCCAAATTCGCGGCCTCGGCGAACCCAATAGTTTCGCTGCCAACATGTACCTGTCCGTCGGTAAAACGCACATCGCTGGTTTGATAGCGTTCGCCTAAAAACGCAGCCATCCGGTCGCGAATGGTGTCACAGGCTGCCTTCACGGCCATGCCGTTCAAGTCAGATCCGCTGGACGCCGCGGTCGCCGAGGTATTGGGGACTTTTGCGGTGTCGGTCGGTGTAATCTTGACCTGGGTCACATCCACGCCAAATCGGCTGGCGGCCACCTGCGCCACTTTTTGGAACAGGCCCTGGCCCATTTCAGTGCCGCCGTGGTTCATATGGATCGAACCATCCTGGTACACATGCACCAACGCACCCGCCTGGTTTAGATGGGTCAGCGTAAAGCTGATGCCAAACTTAGTGGGCGCAAGCGCGATCCCCTTTTTCAGAATTTCATTGTCAGCGTTCCACCGCGCCACTGACGCCCGACGCGCCTGATAGTCGGCGCTTTCAACCAACCTGTCGCATAGCGCGTTCAGCACAAAATCTTCAACCGGCATGTGGTAGGGTGTTGTCTGAACAGCGCTTTGGTTCTTTGTTCCTGAAATATCCTCGCCGGAGGCATCTGAACCATCTTCCAAGGCATCCGCATAAAAATTTATACGTTGCACATCGTATAGATCTTTGCCCAAATCATGGGCTATTTGCGCCAGCATCCGTTCTATACCCAGGATGCCCTGGGGGCCGCCAAATCCACGATAGGCCGTCGCCGACTGGGTGTTGGTTTTCAAACGGTGGCTTTCAATCCGGGCTGCCGGCAACAGATAGGCATTATCAGCATGCAACATGGCCCGGTCGGCCACCGGGATGGACAGATCCAGCGCCCAGCCGCAGCGGGCATATTGCACAAATTCAACACCAACGATCCGGCCTTCCTCGTCATAGCCCACATGATAATTGATCCGGAAATCGTGACGCTTGCCGGTGATGATCATATCGTCATCGCGGTCATAGCGCATTTTGCAAGGCTTGCCTGTAGCGCGCGCCGCCACCGCACAACCCACAGCCAGTGCATTGCCCTGGCTTTCTTTGCCGCCAAAACCGCCGCCCATGCGCCGGATTTCGACCCGAACTGCATTCATCGGCACGCCCAGGGCATGGGCCACCTTATGCTGTATTTCGGTTGGGTGCTGGGTCGAGGAATGTACCAGCATGTCGCCATCTTCCTGGGGCAAAGCCAATGCTGCCTGACCCTCTAGATAAAAATGTTCTTGACCGCCCATTTCGATAGCGCCGTGCAATGTGTTTGGTGCACGCTTTATCGCGGCAGCTGCGTCCCCCTTGGACCAGATTACCGGGCCGTCCTCAAACCGGCTATCTGCTGCCATTGCCTGATCAATTGTCAGCAATGCGGGCTTTTCTTCATAGTCGATTTTACCCAACCTTGCCGCTTTGCGCGCTGCTAAATGGCTGGTCGCCACCACCAAAAATATGGGCTGCCCGACATAGTGAACACTGCCGGTCGCCAATAGCGGTTCGTCATGGGCTGACGGGGATACATCATTCTCAAAAGGCAAATCTTTGGCGACAAAAACGGCAATAACCCCCTGCGCGGCCCGAACAGCATCCAGATCAATCGCCGTAATATCGCCATGTGCCACCGCTGACAGCCCAAACGCCAAATGCAAACAGTTCGCCGGAACCGGTATATCATCGACATATCGGGCTTGGCCGGTCACATGCAGTGCGGCGGCGTCGTGGGGTAGCGGTTTGGCGATGCTCATGCGCTGACCTCCAATACGCGGGTGCCGATACCGTTATCCTCAAGGTAATAGCGCAACAGCATGTTTTGTGCCGTCGTCAACCGATAACTGGCCGAGGCACGTATGTCAGACATCGGTGTGAAATCCTCGGAAAATTTTTCCATGCCCAAATCAATCGTATCGCGGTTCCACGCTTGACCAATTAGCGCCGCTTCTACCGCTGACGCTCGCTTTGGAATTCCGGCCATGCCGCCAAATACGATCCGGACGTGCTGGACGACGCCAGCATCTATGGTGATCGAAAAGCAGCCAAGGACTGCGGAAATATCCTGATCAAACCGTTTTGTTATCTTATAACATTTTAGTCGATCGTCTTGTCGCGGTATGGAAACCGCTTCGACAAACTCGCCTGCCACGCGGTCCTGTTTGCCATAGTCGATAAAGAAATCTTCCAGCAAAATGTCGCGCCGCTCATCGCCCCTTCGTAAATGCAGCCTTGCCCCTAACGCGATCAAGGCTGGTGGGCTGTCGCCAATGGGCGATCCATTAGCGATATTGCCACCAATAGTGCCCGCATTTCGAACCTGAACTGAACCGTAACGCCTTAACATTTCAGCAAAATCTGGGTGCAGCGGTGCGACTGCCGCCGTGAATTCAGCGACTGTAGCACAGGCCCCTACGCGGATATTATTTTCGTTGATCTCAATATTTTTCAGGTCTTTGACGCCCGCCAAAAACCCAACTTTTACTAAGGCATCCAAACGTTTGGTCACCCAAAGTCCGACATCGGTGGCCCCACCGATCAACACCGCGTCCGGGTTTTCAACGTACCAGGCGGCCAGTTCATCAGAAGATTTCGGCATCGCGACATTTGGATCAGAACTGGTCGTTTCACTTAGCGAGGTCAATTCTTCGTGCATCCAATCCGGTACAGGCGCGTCCGCTGCTGCCTCTGCGGCCCGGATTATCGGCGCATACCCAGTACAGCGGCACAGGTTGCCGGCAAGCTGGTCGTCATAATCGGTGTGGTTGTTCTTGTGCGCCACGGCCATTGAAACAACAAACCCAGGCGTGCAGAACCCGCACTGGCTGCCGTGATGTTTGATCATCGCATCCTGAACCGGGTGCATTTCACCGTCTGGGCCAGAGATTCCTTCGACCGTGCGCACGGCTTTTCCGTCAATTTGAGGCAATAGCAAAATACAAGCATTTACGGCCCGTGATCCGCGATCATCGCTGATCATGACGGTGCAGGCCCCGCAATCACCTTCGTTGCAACCCTCTTTGGTACCGTTAAGTCCACGTTCTTCGCGCAGCCAATCCAGCAGAGTCACAGTTGGCGCCTTGTTGTCCAGATGAACAGGTTCACCGTTCAACAGGAAATTGACTATGGTCATAATTTAGGCCTCCCCGTGTGGCTGTTGCTTGACCGATCGGATCGAACGTTCCTGCGGCAACCACGCTTTGGATGGTATGCGGTGCCAATCCTCTCTGGCAAGCATGGTTTCCAGTAAAACGGTATAAGCAGCTTCAAGAAAATCCGAACATTCGCTCTTTGGCTTTCCCATCTTCGGATGCTGCCCTATTGATTGGGCATGAGCAACACCCCCCGATTCATCCACCTGCGTTTGCATTCTGAATATTCTTTGCTTGAAGGCGCGGTGCCGGTCAAAAAGATTGCCGGACTGTGCCAAAAGCACGCAATGCCTGCGGTTGCCGTCACCGATAGCAACAACATGTTTTCGGCACTGGAATTTTCCGTGACCGCGCGCGACGCCGGCGTGCAGCCTATCATGGGCTGCCAAATCGATTTTGCCTTCGATCCTGCGGCGCCAGGAGAGACCCCACGCCTGGCAGCCCCGGTTGTCCTGTTGGCCCAGAACGAAACTGGTTATTTGAACCTGCTAAAACTTAACAGCTGCCTGCATGTTCACAGCGGCGACCGATTACCGCAAGTGTCTTTGGAGGATCTGCGCGACCATTCAGATGGGTTGATTTGCCTGACCGGGGGCGCCGGGGGCGCATTGGGACAATTGATATTGGCGGGACAAATACAGAAGGCAACGATGTTGCTAGATCAGTTGCAGGCGATCTATCCGGACCGCCTATATGTTGAACTGCAGCGGCATCCGGAAGAATCTGGTTTGCCAAATGATGAACGTGCCACGGAACGCCCATTTATCGAAATGGCGTACGAAAAGGGCCTGCCGCTGGTGGCAACCAATGACGTCTATTTCCCTAAGGCCGATATGTACGAGGCCCACGATGCACTGATTTGTATCGCAGATGGTGCCTATGTTGATCAACAGGAACCCCGTCGTCGCCTAAACGCCCAGCACTATTTCAAAAGCCAACAAGAAATGGTGGCGCTTTTTGCTGACTTGCCGGAAGCCATTGAAAATACAGTGGAAATTGCGCGGCGTTGTGCCTTTGCCGCCAAACGCAGAGATCCGATCCTACCGGTTTTTGCTAAAGATGAAGTTCAAGAACTTCGGCGACAGGCCAAACAAGGCCTTAAGGATCGGCTTGCCACAATCCCCCTGTCAGCGTCGCAGGAAGACTATGATGCCAGATTGGAATTTGAACTTGGTATTATCGAAGGTATGGGATTCCCCGGTTACTTCCTGATCGTTGCCGATTTTATCAAATGGGCAAAAGACCGGAATATACCTGTGGGTCCTGGGCGCGGGTCTGGTGCGGGCAGTCTTGTGGCCTACGCGCTGACCATCACCGACCTTGATCCGCTGCGCTATTCGCTGTTGTTTGAACGGTTCCTGAACCCAGAACGGGTGTCGATCCCGGATTTTGATATCGATTTCTGCATGGTCCGCCGGGAAGAGGTAATTACCTACGTTCAGGAAAAATATGGCCGCGACAAGGTTGCTCAAATTATCACGTTTGGTGCCTTGCTGTCCAAAGCGGCGGTGCGCGACATCGGCCGCGTTTTGCAGATGCCCTATGGGCAGGTGGACCGCATATCAAAAATGATACCGGTTGAAGGCGTCAAACCGGTATCTGTCGAAAAAGCGTTGGCAGACGAACCTCGGCTGCGCGAGATGGCAAAATCTGAAGAAGTCGTAAACCGCCTGCTGAACTATGCACAGCAGGTTGAAGGTCTGCTTCGAAATGCCTCGACCCATGCGGCCGGTGTTGTGATCGGCGACCGGCCAATTGACGAACTTGTGCCGCTATATCAAGATCCCCGGTCAGACATGCCCGCAACCCAATTCAATATGAAATGGGTGGAACAGGCCGGTCTGGTTAAGTTTGATTTTCTTGGATTGAAGACGCTTACGGTGATCCAAAACGCGCTCGATCTATTGGCGGAGCGCGACATTAAACTGGATATCAATTCTATCCCGCTAGATGATGAAAAAACTTACGAACTTTACGCGTCGGCCAAAACAATTGCCGTTTTTCAGGTTGAAAGTTCAGGCATGATGGACGCGCTGCGCCGGATGAAGCCTACATGTATAGAAGATATTGTGGCCTTGGTTGCGCTGTATCGTCCGGGACCGATGGAAAATATCCCGAAATACTGTGAAGTTAAAAACGGTCAAGCTGAACTTGAAAGCATACATCCCCTTATAGATCATATACTTGAGGAAACTCAGGGGATCATTGTTTATCAGGAACAGGTGATGCAAATTGCTCAGGAAATGGCAGGCTATTCGCTTGGTGGTGCTGATCTATTACGCCGTGCGATGGGTAAAAAAATTGCTAGTGAAATGGCGAAAGAGCGGCCAAAATTCCTTGAGGGCGCACAAAAAAATGACGTCGACAAGAAAAAGGCGTCAGAAATTTTTGATCTGTTGGAAAAATTCGCTAACTACGGTTTCAACAAATCCCATGCTGCGGCCTACGCAGTAGTCAGTTATCAGACCGGATGGCTTAAGGCGAATTACCCTGTAGAATTTATGGCCGGGGTTATGAATTGCGATTTGCACCTAACTGATAAGCTGGCGGTTTATGCCGAAGAAGTGCGCCGTGGACTTGAGATTGAAATCGTCCCGCCCTGTGTCAATCGGTCTGGTGCAACGTTTGGTGTGCGTGACGGACAGGTGGTCTATGGGTTGGGCGCGCTTAAGAATGTGGGCGCCGAAGCGATGCGCCTGATAACTACGGCACGCGGCGACAAACTGTTCGTGAACCTGTTTGATATTGCGCGCAGGGTTGATCTAAAACGCATCGGCAAGCGGCCAATGGAAATGCTGGCGCGCGCCGGTGCATTTGACCAGCTAGACCCGAACAGACGGCGGATTTTTGACAGCCTGGATGCGCTGGTTGGGTATTCAGCCGCCATTCACGACCAAAGAAACTCGTCCCAGGTGTCGTTGTTTGGCGAGGCCGGGGATGATTTGCCAGAGCCACGCCTGTCGCGGGTGGAAGAATGGCTGCCAAATGAACGCTTGACCGAGGAACACAAAGCCATCGGGTTCTACCTGTCGGGCCATCCGTTGGATGATTACATGTTGTCCTTAAAACGCAAAGACGTCATGACTTTGGCCGAAGTTACCGCCGAAGCCGGAAAAAAGGGATCGCTGATCGCCAAACTGTCCGGTGCCGTATCCGGCATACAGGAACGCAAATCAGCGCGGGGAAACCGCTTTGCGTTTGTACAGCTATCTGACCCAACCGGCCTGTATGAAGTCACCATTTTTTCAGACACATTGGAAGCCGGGCGCGACCATTTGGTAACTGGCGCCAATATCGTGATGTCGGTCGAGGCCACGATGGAGGCTGAACAGTTAAAGCTGCTAGCCCGGGCGATTACGCCTGTTGATACAATCGTGGCCGATGCCGGTGGCATGGGGTTGAAGGTTTTTGTTGATGAAGAACAGGCGATATTTTCGGTAAAATCAGTGCTCGACAAAATGGCGACGGGCAAACTGGCCAAGGGGCCAATTGAATTTTGCGTTGCTGAACGCGCAACAGGTACTGAAACCACCATAAGTACTGGTCTGGAATATCCACTGACGCCGCAAATCAAAGGCGCGATCAAATCCCTTGGCGGGGTTATGTTGGTCGAGGATATTTAGGCCAGTCGCCTACCTGGCGGACGTTCATCGCCCATTTTAACACCACTACCTTGCGCTGTTTCCCGTTCAGCTTCGCGTTCCATCAACATGCCCTGACGGCGTTTTAGCTGTGTGATTTCATCTTCCTGTCGGGCCACCACATCAGACAATTCTTCAACCATGCGGTTTAGATGCGCAACGCTCTCTTCCAGATTTTGTATTCTATCGCTCATTTTCACCTCGATCGCTTGCCCCGGATGCGCCTTTTCGCTAGACCGCCCGCCAGTATGAACCGCAGGACGATGACCGATGGCCAAAGTTAAAAAACAGCCCCGGCCCAAGGCCGAAACGCCCAAGGGCTTTCGAGACTATTTCGGCGCAGATGTTGTCGAACGCAAGGCCATCTTGGACACTATCGCCAGAATCTATCACCTTTATGGGTTTGAAGCGCTGGAAAGTCCCGCTGTTGAAACGGTTGAAGCACTGGGAAAATTCCTGCCTGATGTTGATCGGCCAAACGACGGCGTGTTCGCCTGGCAAGAAGACAGTGACAGCGACAAGCCCGGCGACTGGCTGGCGTTGCGTTATGATCTGACGGCACCTTTGGCGCGGGTTTTTGCGCAACACCGGAATGATCTGCCAACGCCCTACCGACGCTATTCTATGGGCCCGGTTTGGCGCAACGAAAAACCTGGTCCGGGTCGGTTTCGCCAATTTTATCAATGTGATGCGGATACTGTTGGCACCGCTAGCCTGGCCGCGGATGCCGAGATTTGCTCGATGCTAGCCGATACATTGGAAGCTGTTGGTATCGAACGTGGCGACTATGTTGTGCGCGTGAATAACCGCAAAGTGCTGAACGGCGTGATGGAGCGTGCGGGCGTATTTGACGCTGCAAATCCTGACCAGTTCGTCGCTGAACGGGGCATCGTTTTGCGCGCGATTGATAAGCTGGATCGCCTGGGTTCCGAAGGGGTGCGGGCCCTGTTGGGTGAGGGTCGCAAAGACATTAGCGGTGATTTTACCCAAGGGGCCGGGCTTGCCGCCGAACAGGCGGAAATCGTGATGAATTTTATTGGCGCCAAACGGGCAACCGGTGCTGCCACCGTTAAGCAATTGGCAGATCTTGTTGGAAACTCAGTCATCGGCAATGAAGGTGTCCAAGAACTGGAAACCATCGCCGCCCAGCTAGACGTCCAGGGCTATAACGCTGATCGAATTGAAATCGACCCATCCGTTGTGCGCGGTCTTGGCTACTATACCGGGCCGGTTTTTGAGGCAGAACTAACCTTTGAAATTCTGGACGAGAAAGGCCGACCCCGTCAGTTTGGGTCCGTCGCGGGTGGTGGACGCTACGACGATCTGGTCAAACGCTTTACGGGGCAAGCGGTGCCGGCCACCGGTATTTCCATTGGCGTCGATCGGTTGCTGGCCGCCCTTAGCGTTAAAGGAAAATCAAGTGGTAACGTCTTGGGGCCGGTTGTCGTAACGGTTATGGACCGCGATCGAATGGCTGATTATCAGGCCATGGTTGCTGACTTGCGCAATGCTGATATTCGCGCAGAACTGTATCTGGGCAATCCAAAAAATTTCGGTAACCAGTTGAAATACGCAGATAAACGCCGTTCTCCTGTCGCCGTGATTCAAGGCACCGACGAGGCCGACAGGGGCGTTGTGCAAGTAAAGGATCTGTTTCTTGGCGCTAAGATTGCCGAAAACGCGACGCACGAAGAATGGAAAGCCCAGCCCGCCCAATTGGAAAT
>CAXMPY010000025.1:3917-18568 GCA_964195275.1 uncultured Paracoccaceae bacterium | reverse complement strand
GAGCGTTGTAAATATTATAAGGTGCGCCCTGCTGCACGATACGTCCATCGCGCATTAATGCAATTTCATCGGCCATGCGCATTGCTTCGTCGGGTTCGTGCGTCACCAGCAACACCGCCGTGCCTTCGTCTTTCAGAATTTGCAGTGTGGCATCGCGAATTTCGTCTTTTAGCCGTTCATCCAAGCCTGAAAACGGCTCATCCATCAGCATAATCTGCGGGTTGGGCGCCAGCGCACGCACCAATGCGACCCGCTGCTGTTCACCGCCCGACAATTGGTGGGGAAATGCGTCGGCTAAGGGCGACAAGTTCACCCGGTCCAGCAAATGGCCGACCCGATCGGTTTTTGCCTCTTGCGATCCTGTAAGGCCGAAAGCCACATTTTCGGCCACCGACAAATGCGGGAAAAGCGCAAAATCCTGAAACATCAGACCGATGGAACGCTGTTCCGGCGGCATTTCAACGTCGGGTCCAGAAATAACCCGCCCGTCGACAAGCACGGCCCCAGCATCCTGGCGGTCAACACCAGCAATGATCCTTAGTGTCGTGGATTTACCGCACCCCGAGGGGCCAAGCAGGCAGGTAACATGACCCGGCAAAACGCGCAGCGAAACGCTATCAACAACCGTTCGCCCGCCAAATGCGCGCGAGATGCCCTGAACTTCCAGTTTTGCGGACGATTGGTCCAAACTTCCCCCTGCGCGACATTATCTGATTAAAACCATCAGGTTTAATGTCGATAGCAGTCGATTCGCGGCCTCGCAAGACAGCAAATCACTGCTTAGAAAGTCGCGCTGACCGCGCCACCATCGGCCAAAATATTCTGGCCGACGATAAATCCGGCATGCTGGGAACATAGAAACGCACATGTCGCGCCGAATTCTTCGATCGTGCCATACCGGCGGGCGGGAATGGTGGCACTGCGCTGCGCCCGCGCCTGTTCCAGTGACAGGTCATTTGCTTTCATGACCCCCCTATCCAACGCATCGGCCCGATCCGTGGCGTGAATGCCGGGCAGCAGATTGTTGATCGTTACCCCATCCGGCGCAATTTGCCTGGACGTTCCAGCCACAAATCCGGTCAGCCCACTGCGCGCTGCATTAGACAGGCCCAGCACCGGGTTTGGCGATTTTACAGCCATGCTGGTGATATTGACGACCCTGCCCCAACCCAAGGCGATCATCGCTGGGGCCACGGCTTGGATCATGGCAATCGGGGTCAACATATTTGCGTCCAGTGCCGCCAAAAAATCGTCACGCTGCCAATCGGTCCACATCCCCGGTGGCGGGCCGCCGGCATTGTTCACCAGAATTTCAACGTCACCCGCCGCGCCCAGCACAGCTAAGCGGCCGGTTTGCGTTGTAATATCTGCGGCAATTGCCGTAACAGAAACCCCAAAATCCTGTCTGATATCCTTGGCAGCGGCTTCCAGCGCATCTTGGCCGCGGGCGTTTATGGTAAGGTTGACACCTTCTGTCGCCAGGGCGCGCGCGCAGCCCAGGCCCAACCCTTTTGAGGATGCACAAACTATTGCGGATTTACCGGAAATTCCAAGATCCATGTTTCTACCCTTGAAGATATATCGCAGCGATAATGGGCCATGCCCGCGCGGGAGGCAACGCAAAACGGCAGACTACAATTGGCAAATTTGCCGGTTCAGCCAAGTTGACCGCGTCCCAAATCGTTTGTAATGCAACTGCCTGAGCCTGGAATTCTGCGTATTTGACGGGTGTCGCTTGGTTGCGCCGCTATCGTCGCCGCCACAACCGGCCAACCGGATGCAAACCGGCAATATGTTCAACTGTCCGCGCCAGGGTCTACGTATTTCCAGCATGCTTGATCGTCGCAGTGGGGGACTAAATTGTGGTTAATATTCCATGTGACACATGATCAGTGCGAAAGGTTCATGGATTCGAAATTTGCGATCCGCGTTTACTCTAACAATCCGACAAAGCCACCACTTACGGTGCCCGAGGGGGCGCCGCCCGGCCCAACCCAAGAAATCGTGGCAGTATGGCCGCCCCAGATAAACTCACCCGCTGGCCGCTTGAACTGGCCGTCCACTGTTGTCCCGCCAGTCACATCCAAGGCAAAGGTGTCTAAAGTCAGCGCGCCGCTGTAGCCTGCAATAAAAGTATTGCCCGTGAGCATACTTGGTTCGATAATCAGCATGTCCCCCGCCGCAAACGAATGTCCTTCATCTGCTGTAAGATTACTGACGGTTCCGCTAAGGGTATTTGTGTTCCCGAATTCTACAGCGATTGAAAAATCCCCGGCCGCGCGAAAATCGCCACCTGCTTCGGTTACTTTGAGCGGCGGCTGCGGCATAGCATCGACATCCAAAGTCATCGCCATGACGCCAGAATAGGTTACCGAACCGGTTGGCAACGAATCTACCAGATTTATATCCTGAACAGTATCGACATGTGCTAACAGCGCCTCATGCTCGGCAAATGTATCCGAAAACGTTTTCGTCGTCCCGCCACTGCAGGCGGCCAAGGTGCCAGAAGCAAACAAAAGGACCAAAAAACTTACTATTCATGATCTCATCCATTTCGAGTTAAGCCGCAGCGAGAGGCGATTTGCTGGAACACAATTTGCGAATACACTAGTTCTCAGTTTTGGGTCCGGAGAATCCGGTTATTGTATCCACCTATTCAACATTGTTCGCTTAGTTGTGTGGTTGTTCATAACCTGAGTGTCGCCTATATCCCACCCTATGTCAGATAATGTCAAAAATCGCCCAGAACTACCGCCGGAAATTGCCCGGCGTCGGACATTTGCTATAATCAGCCATCCCGATGCGGGCAAAACCACCCTGACTGAAAAATTTCTGCTGTATGGTGGTGCCATTCAGATGGCCGGACAGGTGCGCGCCAAGGGCGAAAGCCGACGCACCCGGTCTGATTACATGAAGATGGAACAGGATCGCGGTATTTCGGTTTCCGCCTCTGCCATGTCATTTGATTTTGGCAGGTTCCGATTTAATCTGGTTGATACGCCGGGTCACTCTGATTTTTCCGAAGATACGTACCGCACATTGACGGCTGTTGATGCGGCCGTGATGGTGATTGATGGCGCAAAAGGCATCGAAAGCCAGACCCAAAAACTGTTTGAAGTTTGCCGTCTGCGCGACTTGCCGATCCTAACATTTTGCAACAAAATGGATCGGGAAAGCCGGGACGTTTTTGATATCATTGACGAAATTCAAGAAAATCTGGCCATTGATGTTAGCCCCGCCAGTTGGCCCATTGGCGTCGGCCGAGATTTCATCGGCTGTTATGATCTGCTGCGCGACCGTTTGGAAATTATGGACCGGGCCGACCGAAACAAAGTTGCCCAAAGCGTTGCCATCGAAGGGCTGGATGATCCGAAACTTGCCGAACATGTTCCCGAAGGCTTGCTTACGAAACTTCGCGAAGAGGTAGAGATGGCGCGCGCGTTGCTGCCAAAGCTAGACGCCAAGGCCCTGTTGGAAGGCACAATGACGCCAATATGGTTCGGTTCTGCCATCAATTCGTTCGGCGTCCAGGAATTGATGAACGCGATCGCCGATTATGGACCTGAGCCGCAACCACAAAGTGCTGAACCCCGTCTAATCTGCCCTGAAGACCCCAAAGTCAGCGGCTTTGTTTTCAAAGTGCAGGCAAATATGGACCCAAAACACCGTGACCGCGTGGCCTTTGTTCGACTGGCGTCCGGGCATTTCAAACGCGGCATGAAATTGACCCACATCCGCAGCAAGAAAATCATGGCCATCTCGAACCCGGTGCTGTTTTTGGCCGCTGACCGCGAATTGGCAGAAGAAGCCTGGGCCGGTGACATCATCGGTATTCCGAACCACGGTCAGCTGCGTATTGGCGATACGTTGTCAGAGGGCGAAATGCTGCGCGTTACCGGTATTCCGTCGTTTGCACCTGAATTTTTGCAAAACGTGCGCGCTGGTGATCCGCTAAAATCCAAACATTTGGAAAAGGCCCTGATGCAGTTCGCCGAAGAAGGCGCTGCGAAAGTTTTTAAACCTATGATTGGGTCCGGGTTTATTGTTGGTGTGGTTGGGACGTTGCAATTTGAAGTGCTGGCCAGCCGCATTGAAATTGAATACGGTCTGCCAGTGCGTTTTGAAGCCAGCCAATTCAAATCTGCCCGCTGGATTTCTGGCAAGAAAGACGCAGTTGACGAATTTACCGACCAGAACAAAGGCCATATTAGTTACGACAATGATGGTGACGTGGTCTATCTGACCCGACTGCAATGGGATATCGACCGGGTGGAACGGGATTACCCGGACCTGACCATGACGGCGACGAAAGAGATGATGGTTTGAAGTTTGACCACCAAAAGGAAGGCTTTGAAATTCTGAAATTCTCCGCGATTGGAATCGGGATCTCGCAATTTGTCGCAATAATTCACTTCTTTTCTGCTAAATGAGGCAACATATCGCTATATTTCGAAACAATCTTGGCCATACGGCAGCAATTGGCCGTAAATTATCAACTCTCGTTGACCGCGCCCATTATTTTCTATAGCCACGCCCCATTCTGAGGCAAACAATAAATATCTTGGCCAATCGGGCCCAGCCTCAACTGACGCTACGGGCGCGAATTGTCCGTAAAACAACGGACACGAATGACAAAATTCTCTGATCTGAACTTGGCGCCCAAGGTGCTGAAAGCCATTGATGACGCGGGTTACGAAACCCCGACGCCCATTCAGGCAGGTGGCATCCCACCAGCGCTTGAAGGTCGCGACGTTTTAGGCATTGCGCAAACCGGCACCGGCAAAACTGCCTGCTTCACGTTGCCCATGATAACGATGCTGGCGCGCGGCCGCGCACGGGCACGCATGCCGCGTTCGCTGGTGATGTGCCCGACGCGGGAATTGGCGGCACAGGTCGCAGAAAATTTCGACACCTATTCAAAATACGTGAAACTGACCAAAGCGCTGCTGATCGGCGGCGTTTCATTTGGTGAACAAGATAAACTGATCGATCGTGGCGTCGATGTGTTGATTGCAACACCGGGGCGATTGTTAGATCATTTTGAACGCGGTAAACTGCTGTTGACGGGCGTTCAAATTATGGTGGTGGATGAAGCCGACCGAATGCTGGATATGGGTTTTATACCTGATATTGAACGTATATTCTCGCTGACGCCATTCACCCGCCAGACACTGTTTTTCTCAGCCACAATGGCTCCAGAAATTGAACGCATTACCAATACATTCCTGTCTAATCCAGCGCGGATTGAAGTTGCACGCCAAGCGACAGCCGCTGAAAGTATCACCCAGGGCGTGGTGATGCTCAAAGTATCGCGTCGCGACAGAACTGCCAGCGAGAAACGAAATTTATTGCGGGCAATCATCCAACGCGAGGGTGACAGCCTGACGAACGCAATCATATTTTGTAATCGCAAAACTGACGTTGATACTGTGTCTAAGTCATTGAAAAAGCACGGTTTTGATGCATCACCGATCCACGGCGATCTTGACCAGTCGCAGCGCACGAAAACCCTAGACGGTTTTCGAAACGGTGAACTGCGTATTCTTGTGGCATCAGATGTTGCCGCCCGCGGGTTGGACGTACCATCGGTCAGCCATGTGTTGAATTACGATGTTCCGGGCCATGCGGAAGATTACATTCATCGTATAGGACGCACCGGGCGCGCCGGACGTGACGGCAAAGCCATCATGATTTGTGAAACACGTGACGATAAGAACCTGTCAGCGGTAGAACATTTGCTGGGCAAAGAAATTCCAAAACTGGATAGCCCGCTGGCGTCAGGTATTGCCGACGCGACGCCTGTCAAAGAACCAAAGCTTGAAGACAAACCAAAGCGCGCGCGCACGAAAAGCAAATCAGAACCAAAAATTGTTGAGCCCGCTGTTGCGGCACCTGAGCCTAATTTGCCAGCACCAGAACCTGTTCAACTCGCCGCTAAAGTCGAAAAGGAAAATCGGCCGCGTCAGAGTGCTAAAGGTGGCAAAGGCGTTATGGGCATGGGCGATCATTTGCCCAGCTTTATCGCCAAAAGTCTGGATGACCGCCGCGCCGGTTGAAATTAATAACACTTTGATCGAGCAAAATTGAACGGCAAATTCTTCTGATCATGTTAACACATGCGCTATCGGATTTTACCGCATTATTGGGCCAAATGGCTGGTTGAAATTAACAACTCTGCTTATCCTTACGGTCCTGCTTAATATTGCATCACTACCGGCAAACAGCCAATCGGATTAGAGCTTAACTTTACCAAATCTGGGCGGCGATATGGGCGGTCACACACCGCGCGGATTTCGTGGTCAAGGGGGTGGGATTTTCGTTGGCGACAATCTAAATTCTCGTTTTCCAAATGGCGACGGCGTTCAGGCATTTATCAGTTTTGACATATCTCAGCATCACGGTCGTGATATGCAAACCGCTGTTTTATCTACCAATTTTCTGAATGTTCACGGAACGCCGTTCAAGGATCTTGGCGCCATTATATTTGAATGGGTACAATTTTCAAAGTTCTCGTCAACCTTATGGAACATACCCGCAGATGCTGCAGCGGGTTGTTCATTGATTGTGGCATTGCCGGATAGATATGCCGAATGCGATCTGACCAAGCCCGTGCAAGATGCGTTGGCCGAAAAGGCAACGTTTTTGCAATTTAGACTGCGATTTGAAGCCGCCAGCGATAGCGACGGCCAACAGGATCTGGCGTTATTCAACCGCGGTCTGGTCAATGTGAATGAAGGCGGTGTATTAGCACTAACCTTGCGCTAGTTTTAGGGCCGGTATTGGAAAATCTCGCAGTTATCCATTTGACGGCCAATCAATGCTTTAAACGTGTTGCCATGCCCAACAACCGCGATCGGTTGCGGTGTCAATTTTTCTAACGACTTGGCGAATTGGTCAACGCGGGCCGCATGAATATCTGTCGGTTCTTCGGCAAAGCCCTGATCGTTCGGTATTCCGGTATGCCACCAGACATCAGCCAAATTGTCAAAATCTAACGCTGGAAATTTGGCCCTAAGTTCACGTGGTGGATGGCCGATATCGCAACTATGCTGCAACTGTTCGCGCGCTTCTGCCATCACATTTATTTTGTGCGTACCGCCAAAGATATATGTTGCAGTCTGTAAGGCGCGAATCAATGGTGAGGCAATGACCAACTGGATACCCAATTCTGCCGCCTTGCTGCGCGCCGCCTTTGCCTGGGATATACCTGTCGGGGTAAGACGGGCATCATGGATGCGCGGATCAATGCCATCCACATCGTAGGCTACATTAAATTCGGATTGTCCGTGTCGGATTAGGTAGATCGTCAATGTATATTCCAGGCTTTGAAAATACGCCTAACCAGCCAACCGGCTGATTACCACGCTAACCTCTGGTTTCTTACCAATTTCATCTTTGGCGACTTTACGCACAAGTCTGCGAATGGCTTCGTCTAGTTTATCGTCGTCCTTCATCGTTTTCTTTTCTGCGCGCATCAGGAACTGGGTTAGGTCGTTTTCTAACACCTCAACAAACGGCGCGCGCGATGTGCCGGTTTCGGGCAGGCCCATGATTTCGCACCAGGCGTCGCCCAATGGTTTGTTGTTTTCCACGATCAGCGTCACTATAATATGGCCGTTTAGGGCCATTCGGATACGGTCGCGCACCACGCCATCCAATGCACCAATCTGCACGCGTCCATCCAAATAGGTGCGGCCAGTTTCGACGTATTCGGCCACTTTCGGTTTATTGCCCGACAGGTCGACCATGACACCATTGGGCGCAATAATGCTGGCCAACCCGTTGGATTTGCCCAGTTTTGCGTGGGTGCGCAAATGGCGGTGTTCACCATGCATCGGGATCAGAAATTGTGGTTTAATCAATGCGTGCATCGCGGCCAGATCTGGGCGGTTGGCATGACCAGATACGTGATAAGCGCCCATGCTGTCATCCACGACGTCGATCCCCATTTCAGAAAATGCATTGACGATGCGGCTGACAGACTTTTCGTTGCCAGGGATGGTTTTTGAGGAAAACAGGAACAAATCGCCTGCTTTCAGGGACAGGCCCAGATATTTGCCACGTGACAATTGGGCCGTCGCGGCACGGCGTTCGCCCTGGCTGCCAGTTGCCAGTACCATCAGGTTTTCGCGCGGAATATTCTTGGCATCATCGGCACTGATTGTATTGGGAAAATCTTTCAGGATGCCAACTTCGGTGCCAGCGCTGACCATGCGGCGCATGGCGCGGCCCAACAGAACCACTGACCGACCCGCCGCAATACCTGCATCCGCCAGCGTTTTGACGCGCGCAATGTTGCTGGCAAAAGTTGTGGCGACCACCATGCCGTTTGCGGACTTGACCAGATCAACGATCGCCGGCCCAACCGACGCCTCTGAACGGCCCGCCTCCGGCGAAAATACATTGGTGCTGTCACAAACCAGCGCGCGAACACCAGGTTTGGCGATGTCCGCCCAAAGCGTTGGATCGTGGGCTTCGCCAACGCCAGGCGTTTCATCCAACTTGAAATCACCAGTGTGAACGATGCGTCCCTGCGGTGTTTCGATTATCAGCGCCGAACTTTCCGGGATTGAATGGGCAACCGGGGCGAAACCAACCTGAAAGGGGCCAACATTTATCATCTCGGGATAGGCGGGTGTTGTTTCGATCTGGCGCGCATCCAATCCGTGGTCTTCAAACTTTAGACGGCCAATATGGGCGGTAAATTTGCGCGCATAAACTCGGGCTTTTAGCCGGGGCCAGTGATGCGCCAGCGCGCCGATGTGATCTTCATGGGCATGGGTGATGAAAATTCCGTCGATGCGGTTGGCGCGCTTTGCCAGCCAATCGATATCGGGCAGGATCAAATCAACGCCGGGCGTGGTGTCCATATCAGGGAAAGTGACCCCCAGATCGACGACAATATAGCGTTCCTTATCAGGCGCTCCGTACCCGTACACATAACAATTCATCCCAATTTCGCCCGCGCCACCGAGGGGAAGATAGATTAAGCGATCATTAGCCATATTCAGGTGTTGTCCCTATTGTGTTGATGGATAACGGTCAGACCGTGCATTGTCAGATCATCTTCAAGCGCATCAAACAATGTTTCCGCTTGTTCAAACAAAGGTGCCAAGCCACCGGTGCCGATGATTTGCATCGGCTTGTCATATTCGGCGCGGATGCGGGCGCAAATTTCGCGCACCAGACCAATATAGCCCCAAAACACCCCGGATTGCATGCAATGCACAGTGTTGGTGCCGATAACCGCTTGGGGCTTGGTGATATCCACATGGGGCAGTGCGGCGGCAGCATGGTGTAAAGCTTCCAGCGATAGGTTCACACCCGGCGCGATGGCACCGCCAATATAGGCACCATCACTTGCCACCACGTCAAATGTGGTGGCCGTGCCAAAATCCACCACGATCAAATTGCCGCCGTGGCGTTCAAAGGCCCCTGCGGTGTTCACCAGGCGGTCGGGGCCGACAATGGTGCCTTCGTCCACCCGGGGATCTGTGGGCAGCAGACAGTCGGGTTTGCCAACGACATAGGGCCGGCAATCAAAGTAACGATCGCAAAGCAGGCGTAAATTAAATACGACGCGCGGCACGGTGGACGAAATGATGACTTCGGTGATATTCACGTCAAGTTTTTCGACCTTCATCAAGGTAGACAGCCAGACAAAATACTGATCCGCGGTGCGTTGCCATTCGGTGCTGGTCCGCCATGTCGACAGGAATTGCTTGCCATCCCAGATGGAAAACACGGTGTTGGTATTACCGGTGTCGATGCAGAGAAGCATGTGCGCCCGCCTTTAGAAGAAAATGTCGGCGGCAGAGATAGCCTGTTGACCGCTCGGTGTCGAGAGAATGAGGTGGCCGTCATCATCGATGGTTTTGAATATGCCAGTGATTTCGGTAGTACCGGTGCGCGCAGTTATGGTTTCGCCAATGCGCGCTGCACGATCCAGCCAAAATCTGCGTATGGGGGCAAAACCCTGAGTGGTGAATATGTGCTCAAAACGCGCGTAGGCGGGGGCCAGGATCGCGAGGAAGCCCGCCGGACTAACGCGCGCGCCGGTTTCGCCTAAAAGCGATACTGGCGGCGTCGCTTCCGGTTCGACATCATCGACACTGGGTGCCTGGACAAGATTGACACCGATGCCAATGGAAAGATGGCCGTTTTGGTGACTTTCCAATAAGATACCGGCGACTTTACCCCCGTTCAACATCGCGTCATTCGGCCATTTCAGCGCAAATATTTCGGGATGACCCGTGGCCGTTAGCAAGGCTTCGTATAATGCAAGCGCCGCCACGAAAGACCGCTGCGCAACGATGGCAGGCGGCTCGCTAGGGTGCATCACGTAGGTGGCGGCGAAATTGCCATCGGGATTAGACCAGGCGCGACCTCGCCTGCCCCGGCCTTTGGTCTGGCGAAGGGCGAGAACCCATGCCGGACCAGCCAATCCACCGGCCATTCGCGTGGCTTCGGCCATTGTGCTGTCAACTTCTTCAAGTATGTGACGGGTGGTACCGGGGGGCCATTCAGCCCAGTCGGGTTCAGTTAACAAGGGCATCCGCCGCAGTTGCTGCTAATGCCTCGATCCCAAACAGGTTGACCACACCAACCACCATAATCAAAGCCGACGCCATCAGAAACAACCATTGCACTGGTGCCATCTGGCCATCGATGCTGTCGCCGTCTTCGCCGAAATACATGTAGTATATGATGCGCAGATAATAGAACGCACCGATGACTGATGCGATGACACCTGCAATCGCCAGCCAAGTCATATTGGCGTCAACTGCTGCCTTGAGAACATAGAACTTTCCGAAGAACCCAACCAAAGGCGGCACACCGGCAAGGGAAAACAACAGCACCAGCATGGCCAATGCTTTCAGCGGTTCCTTCTTTGACAACATATTCAGTGCATCAATGTCGGTGACAGGGCGGCCATCACGTTCCATCGACAGGATAAACGCAAACGTGCCGATATTCATTGTCACGTAGATCGCCAGATAGATCAGCATCGATTGCACGCCGCCCAGTGTGCCTGCCGCTAGCCCCATCAACGCGAACCCCATATGGGAGATCGAGGAATAGGCCATCAGTCGTTTGATATTGCGCTGACCAATCGCAGCGACGGCGCCCAGAAACATCGACGCGACGGATAGCAGCGCGATAATCTGCCGCCAATCGCCAGTGATGCCGCCGAATGCGTCAAACAGCACCCGCGCAAACAAACCCATTGCGGCGACTTTGGGCGCTGTGGCAAAAAATGCGGTGACGGGTGTGGGCGAGCCTTCGTAAACATCAGGCGTCCACATGTGGAACGGCACCGCTGAAACTTTGAAACCCATGCCTGTAATCATGAATGCCAGGCCGAACAAAAGGCCAAGGGAAACGTCGCCATCTGAAGCTGTTTGAATAATGCCGCTGAACAGGGTGGTGCCAGCGTAACCGTAGACCAGCGACGCGCCATACAGCAACAACCCTGATGACAACGCGCCAAGAACAAAATATTTTAACCCGGCCTCGGTTGATTTCACGCTATCACGGCGCAGGCTGGCCACCACGTAAAGTGACAAGGATTGCAGTTCCAGCCCCATGTAAAGTGACATCAGATCACCCGATGAAACCATCATCATCATACCAACGCTCGCCAATGCCAGCAGGATTGGATATTCGAACCGTAACAGCCCAGTTTTGGCCATGAAGCTTTCGCTCATCAGCAATATCGCGGCACCGGCCAGCAATATCGTCACCTTGGCAAAACGTGAAAACGCATCGTCAATGAACATGCCACCAAAGGCGCTGTTGGCGCCTTCGCCGTTCAGACCGATCCAAGCAGCCAATGCCGCCATAAGTACGGCCGTGGCCCAAAGGATCAATTGTGCAGTTTTGTCTTTGCCACCGTAGGCCCCGAACATAAGCGCGGCCATCGCGAAAATCGCCAGGATCACCTCAGGCAGAACAATTGAAAAATCGGCAGATGTCATTTCATATGTCCCTAATTATGCGCCAGTTGGGTGGCATCGACGGCGGGGATGGCAGCGTTGTAATTCACCAGCAGCGCCTCGACCGAGGGGCCGATGATGTCCGTCACCAGTGCCGGGTAAATGCCCAGCAGCAGGGTCATCGCGATCAGTGGCGCAAAAATGGCCTTTTCCCGTTTTGTCATATCAGTGATGGATTTTAGGCCTTCTTTTAACAGCTCGCCCATAACCACCCGACGATACAGCCAAAGTGCGTAGGCGGCGGACAGGATCACACCCGAAGTGGCAAATGCCGCAACCCAGGTGTTGGCCTGAAAAATACCAACCAGCGTCAAGAATTCGCCGACAAAACCAGAAGTGCCCGGCAAGCCGACATTAGCCATCGTAAAGAACATGAAAATCAGCGCGAATGCCGGCATTCGATTTACAAGGCCACCATAGGCATCAATGTCGCGGGTATGCATCCGGTCATAAATGACGCCAACACACAAAAACAGCGCGCCCGAAATAAAGCCGTGGCTGATCATCTGAAATATCGCGCCGTCCAATCCTTGCTGGTTCGCGGAAAATATCCCGGCGGTGACATATCCCATATGGGCAACAGAGGAATAGGCGATCAATTTCTTCATGTCTTCCTGCGCCAGCGCCACAAGCGACGTGTAAACAATGGCAATCGCCGACAACCACAAAACCGTGGTGGCCAACAGGTCAGACCCAATCGGGAACATCGGCAAACTAAAGCGCAAGAAACCATAGCCACCCATTTTCAACAGGATCGCCGCCAGAACGACCGAACCCGCCGTCGGTGCCTGAACATGGGCGTCAGGCAACCAGGTATGCACCGGCCACATTGGCATTTTGACAGCGAAGCTGGCGAAAAACGCGATAAATAGCAGCGTTTGCAACCCGCCTACGATCTGAAAGCCAAGCACCGATATCGCAGAATGGCTGAATTCATGGTTCATCAATGTCGGGATGTCGGAGGTGCCCGCGTCAACAAACATCGCCACCATCGCCACCAGCATCAAGACTGAACCCAGGAAGGTATAAAGGAAGAATTTGAACGCGGCGTAGATGCGTTGCTTGCCGCCCCAGATGCCGATGATTAGGAACATCGGGATCAGCCCGGCCTCAAAAAACAAATAAAACAGGATCAGATCCAAGGCCATGAACACGCCCAGCATCAACGTTTCCAACAGCAAAAATGCGATCATGTATTCTTTGACACGGCTTTCCACGTTCCAGCAAGCGGCGATGGTCAGGGGCATCAGGAACGTCGTCAGCATGACAAACAGCACCGAAATACCATCAACACCCATTTTATACTGCATGCCAAACAGCCAATCAGCCCGTTCGACGAATTGGAAATCTGGATTTGATGGGTCAAACTGCAAAAAGACCGCAAGTGACACAAAGAATGTCGTAGTTGTCGCCGCCAATGCCAGCCATTTGGCATTGCGCTGTGCAGCTGCATCGTCACCCCGCAGGAAAAATGCCAGAATAGCGGCGGCGACCAACGGAATGAACGTAATTATCGATAGAAGATTTTCCATCAGCCGGCACTCCCGCCCAGCACCATCCAGGTGATCAGGATGGTAATGCCGATGACCATCGCAAAGGCGTAATGGAACAAATAACCGGATTGGGCCTTGCCAGCCAGACGGGTGAAAAACGGTACAATTCCCATCGCAATGCCGTTAAGCGTGCCATCAATAACGTTGCCGTCGCCACGTTTCCACAGGAAATCACCCAGCCATTTTGCCGGGCCAATGATCAGCCAGTCGTAAAGTTCGTCAAAGTACCATTTATTCAATAGGAACAGGTACAACGGGCGTTGATTGGCGGCCATGCGCGCGGGCCAGTCGGGACGACGGATATAAAACATATAGGCCGTGAACAAACCCAGCAGCATGGCAACAAAAGGCGAGACCTTCACCCAGTTCGGAACGTGATGTGCATCGTCCAGAACGTGGTTGTCTGGGTGCATGAATATCGCGCCTGTGGGTGCTGTTTGATGCTCTGCAACGGGGCCAACTTCATGTCCTGTGTCAGTAGTCGGTTCTTGAACCACATGTTGAGCGTTTGTATCTACATCGTCACCGGAATGATCGTCACTGGTTTCGCCCTGTGCTTCTGTCGCTGCGGCATGGCTTTCTATCCCAAAGAAACTGTTCACCCGATCATGGTCACCAAAGAATGGCCCAATCCAAATCATGCCCGCAAACACAGCACCAAGCGCCAGCACGCCAAGTGGTACGGTCATTGTCCAGGGGCTTTCGTGGGCGTGGTCATGGGCATGTTGATCACCCTTTGCTTCGCCCCAAAACGTCATAAACATCAACCGCCAGCTGTAAAAACTGGTGAACATCGCCGCGATGACCAGCAGCCAAAAAGCGTAAGATTGACCAGAGGCAAAAGCGCTTTCGATGATCGCATCCTTGGACAAGAAACCTGCGAAACCAAGTGTCGTCAGCGGAATGCCGACGCCAGTAATGGCCAGCGTCCCGATCATCATTGCCCAAAATGTCAGCGGTATTTTTTTGCGCAAATCGCCATAATTACGCATGTCCTGTTCGTGATGCATGGCCGTAATCACCGACCCGGCACCTAAAAACAACATCGCCTTAAAAAACGCGTGGGTGAACAAATGGAACATCGCGACTGAATAGACACCAA
>CAXMPY010000025.1:0-3907 GCA_964195275.1 uncultured Paracoccaceae bacterium | reverse complement strand
ACAGAAGCGCTTTGAAAAACGCGTGAGTCATCAGATGGAATATGGCGGCACTGTATGCCGACACACCGAGCGCCACGGTCATGTAGCCCAGCTGCGACAATGTGGAATAAGCGATGACGCGTTTGATATCGTTTTGCACAAGGCCAACTGTGGCCGCGAAAAACGCGGTGAAGGCACCGATGGCGACGACAAACATCTTTGCCTCGGGCGCGAATTCGAACAATGGTGACATCCGGCAAACCAGAAAAACGCCCGCGGTTACCATTGTGGCGGCGTGGATAAGCGCGGAAACCGGTGTTGGCCCCTCCATCGCATCAGGCAACCAAGTGTGCAGGAACAGTTGCGCTGATTTACCCATCGCCCCGATGAACAGTAGGAAGGCCAACAGGTTCGCAGCGTTCCAGTCAGCCCAAAGAAAATGAATGCTGCTTTCAGCCAGCTGCGGTGCGGCGGCAAAAATGTCATCCAGCTTGATACTATCCACCATCCAGAACAGGCCGAAAATGCCCAGGGCAAAGCCAAAATCACCAACCCGGTTGACGACAAAGGCCTTGATCGCGGCGGCACTGGCGCTGGGTTTTTTGTAATAAAACCCGATCAACAGATAAGACGCGACACCCACCCCTTCCCAGCCAAAAAACATCTGCACCAGATTGTCGGCGGTGACCAACATCAGCATCGCAAAGGTGAAAAACGACAGATAGGCAAAGAAACGCGGGCGATAGCTGACGCCTTCGTCAAAGTTTTCATCGTGGGCCATGTAGCCAACGGAATATAAGTGAACCAGGGATGAAACCGTGGTGATCACCACCAGCATAATCGCCGTCAGCCGATCCAACCGGATACCCCAATCGGTGGACAAGGTGCCGCTTTCGATCCAACGTAAAATCTGAATGTGCTGCGTTTCGCCATCAAAAGTTAGGAAAATGATCCAGCTTAGGATTGCCGACAGAAACAGCAATGCCGTGGTCAACCACTGCGCTGGCGCGTCACCAATGATGCGCCAGCCAAAACCGGCAAACAACGCGCCGATCAGCGGGGCAAAAAGTAGGATGGTAGCCATATCTTAACCCTTCATCACGTTGACGTCTTCAACGTCGATGGTGCCACGGTTGCGGAAAAACGCCACTAGAATGGCCAACCCGATTGAGGCCTCGGCGGCGGCGACGGTTAGAACGAATAGGGTGAACACTTGCCCGACCAGATCACCCAGATGGGCCGAGAACGCCACAAGATTGATGTTGACCGCCAGCAGCATCAATTCAATAGACATCAGAATGATGATGACGTTCTTGCGGTTCAGGAACAGGCCGAAAATGCCGATAACAAAAAGGGCAGCTGCGACGGTAAGGTAATGTTCTAAGCCAACCATATCAGCGCCTCGATCTGCGTGAAATTTTCACGAAAATTTGTGACAATTCTTTTGGGCAAAATTGCATCTACAATCCCTGACCCGGTTTCACGTCGATCAGCTCCATCGCCGCTTCCGGATCACGGTGCATCTGGGCCATGACGTTCTGGCGTTTCACATTTGGGCGGTGGCGCAGGGTCAATACAATCGCGCCGATCATCGCCACCAGCAGGATCAGGCCAGCCAGTTGGAACAACAGGATGTAATCATCGTAAATCAGCGCGCCCAAGGCGGCGGTATTGTGAACCTCGTTCAGGTCTGGCGTGGCGGCGGCGCGCAGGCCGGGGGCCGCGTCCGATACCTGCCAAACACCAAACGCCAGCGACAATTGTATCAGAATCACGACGCCGATCAGCATGGCAACCGGCACGTATTTGGCCATGCCGCCCCGCAATTCAGCGAAATCAACGTCCAGCATCATGGTGACGAACATGAACAACACGGCAACCGCGCCGACATAGACGATGACCAGCAGCATGGCGACGAATTCTGCCCCCAACAAAACGAACAGACCGGCCGAGGATATGAACGTTAAGATCAGCCACAAAACCGAATGGACCGGGTTTTTGGACACCACGGTCAGCAACCCGCCCATAACGACGGTGATGGCGAACAGGTAAAAGGCAAGGTCGGCAACAGTCATGCAGCACCGCCTTTGGCGTCAGTAAACGCCGCGCGGGCGAATTCCAGTGCGCGGGTCATCGCAGGTAATCCGCCAAGCACCGACATCTGGGTGATGGTTTCAGCGATTTCCTGTTCGCTGGCCCCGGCGTCCAAAGCGTGGGCGACCGTGGATTTAAACATTGGTTCTACCGGAGCGCCCTGCACCGTCATACCCGCAATCATCGCCATCAGACGGGATTTCGCGTCCAGCCCATCCGGGTTCATCGTTTTACCCCAAAGCATATCCATCATGTCCTTGGGCATCTTTGGCATCATACTTTCAAAACCCTTGGCTTGAAATTTTTCAAGCTCGGGGTTGAAATCGGTAACCATTTTTTGGCCCTGTGCCATCATGGCTTCAAACATTTTGCTGAAATCATTCATCGGTACGGCGCATCCATTTCCAGGTTGCGGGCAATTTCGGCTTCCCATCGGTCGCCGTTTTCCAAGAGCTTGGCCTTGTCATAAAATAGTTCTTCACGGGTTTCGGTGGCGAATTCGAAATTCGGGCCTTCGACAATGGCATCCACTGGGCAGGCTTCTTCACAAAACCCACAATAGATGCATTTGGTCATGTCGATGTCATAGCGCGTGGTACGGCGGCTGCCATCTTCGCGCGGTTCGGCATCGATGGTGATGGCTTGGGCCGGGCAAACAGCCTCGCACAGTTTGCAGGCGATACAGCGTTCTTCGCCGTTGGGGTAGCGGCGCAACGCGTGTTCGCCGCGAAAACGCGGCGAAAGCGGGCCTTTTTCGTGCGGGTAGTTTAGCGTCACCTTTGGGGCGAAAAAATACTTCAGGCCAAGTCGAAAGCCTTTGATCACGTCAAACAACAAAAAATACTTGGCGGCGCGGGTGTAGTCGAAATCTGCCATGTCTTATCCCCCCACGGTCCAGCGGGCGAACGTGCCCCAGAACCAACCAAATTGCGCGGCAAAAGCCACAAAAACTACCCAGGCCAGTGACAGCGGTAGGAACACTTTCCAACCGATGCGCATCAGTTGATCATAGCGGTAACGCGGCGTGATGGCCTTAACCATTGCGAAGATGAAAAAGAAAAACGCCATTTTACCGATCATCCACAACACACCGTCTGGAATGCCCGGGATCGGCGACAGCCAGCCGCCAAAGAACAACAACGAGGTCAGCGCGCACATCAGGAAAATGGCGATGTATTCGCCAGCCATGAACAACAGGAACGGCGTGGATGAATATTCCACCTGATACCCGGCAACCAGTTCGCTTTCAGCTTCGGGCAGATCAAACGGCGGGCGGTTGGTTTCAGCCAGAGCGCTGATGAAAAACAAGATCAGCATCGGAAAATGCGGGATCCAGTACCAGTTTAGCAAGCCCAGATCACCAGATTGCGCACGCACAATGTCACCAAAGTTCATGCTGCCAGTGGTCAGAATGACTCCAATGATGATCAGCCCAATTGAAACTTCATAAGATACCATTTGCGCTGCTGATCGCAGTGCGCCCAGAAAGGCGTATTTTGAATTCGACGCCCAACCACCCATAATCACGCCGTACACTTCCAGCGAACTAACGGCAAAGACGAACAGGATGGCAACATTGATGTCAGATAGAACCCAACCATCGTTGAACGGGATCACAGCCCAGGCCACCACTGAAAGTACAAAGGCCGCCAGGGGCGCCAGAATAAACACCGGTTTGTCCGCGCCCGCCGGGATCACGACTTCTTTCAGAACGTATTTCAGCGCGTCAGCCACCGACTGCAGGAGGCCATAAGCCCCGACAACGTTCGGACCCCGGCGCATTTGCACCGCCGCCCAGATTTTACGATCGCCATAGACCAGAAACAGCAGCGAA
>CAXMPY010000024.1:0-19129 GCA_964195275.1 uncultured Paracoccaceae bacterium | reverse complement strand
GTTGGCCTCGGTTCGTGAAGTCGAGAAAAAGGCCAAGAAAATCAGCCTGATGGAATTGACCGAACGCACCTGCAAATGGCCTATTGGGGACCCTGCAACGGATGAATTCTGGTTTTGCGGTCTGGCGGTAAAAACCGGCAAACCCTATTGCAAGGCCCATGTCAGCGTTGCCTTTCAGCCGATGTCGTCGCGTCGTGACCGCCGCCGCTAGGCCTCCACGTTTTTGGGGGCAAAACCGTTCACCTAAGCGATGAAAATCTGCCAACGAACCGCAATGTTTGGTGATACAATTGTGTGACCAGAAACGGCGTCTGATCAACCCAATCGGCAGCAGGCAATTTTATTGGCACCATTTGGTTCACAAAAGATTGAATTTGCCCCGCAGGGTCACCAAATAACGTCGAATTGGTTCGCTAAATGTTGGCTTTGTCTGGCCTCGCGCGCGTCTTATGTCTAAACCTTTTTTCGATCGCATAAAAGCCAAAACTAGGATAACCCGGATGCCGCCGATCATTTCAATCCAAAACCTGTCAAAATTCTATGCCAGCGGGTCTGCCGCCCTAAGCGATGTGTCGCTTGAGATTAATAAGGGTGAAATACTTGCGCTGTTGGGGCCAAATGGTGCTGGAAAAACCACTTTAATATCAGCGATTTGCGGCCTTATTCGGCTTAGTTCTGGGAACGTAGCCGTTGGCGGACATGACATTGTCACAGACTATCGAGCCGCCCGCGAATTGATAGGTCTTGTCCCGCAGGAAATCACGCTTGAACCCTTTGAAACCGTTTGGAATACCACGCGGCTTTCGCGGGGCCTGTTTGGCAAAGCCAAAAACGACGCCCATATCGAAGCGGTTTTGCGGTCGCTTTCGCTGTGGGACAAGAAAGATAACCGCAATTTCGAACTGTCCGGTGGCATGAAACGCCGGGTATTGATTGCCAAGGCGCTGTCGCATGAACCACGCATCCTGTTTCTGGATGAACCAACCGCCGGTGTCGATGTTTCATTGCGTAAAGACATGTGGGACGTCATGACGCAACTTCGCGAGTCCGGCGTAACGATTATTCTGACGACGCATTACATCGAAGAAGCCGAAGAAATGGCCGACCGGATCGGCGTGATCAACAAGGGTAAACTGGTGCTGGTCGAAGAAACCGCGACATTGATGAAGCAACTTGGCCACAAACAAATGGACCTAGAGCTGCAAAAACCCATTAAGCGGGTTCCAAAATCCCTAGGCAGCTATGGCCTAAAACTTTCTGAAACTGGCGCGTCACTGCATTACGAATATGACACCCAAGCTGAACGTACCGGCATTACGCGCCTGCTGGCTGATCTGTCCAGCGCAGGCATATCGGTGCGTGATTTGAATACCTCGCAAAGTTCGCTTGAAGATATATTTTTGACATTGGTGGAGGAAACAGCATGAACTTGCATGCCATCAAAGCGATCTATGTGTTTGAAATGGCCCGTACATTTCGCACGCTTGCGCAATCTATCGTATCGCCGGTTCTGTCGACCGTGCTGTATTTTGTGGTTTTTGGGACCGCCATTGGCAGCCGAATTCAGGCCGTCGATGGTATCAGTTACGGTGCCTTTATCGTGCCCGGGCTGATCATGTTAACGCTGTTGCAGCAAACGGTCAGTAACGCATCGTTTGGGATATATTTTCCCAAATTTATCGGCACGATTTACGAACTTTTGTCGGCACCGCTGTCTTTTGTCGAGATTGTCATTGGCTATGTCGGGGCCGCCGCGACCAAGGCGATTGCCATATCGTTAATCATATTGGCCACCTCTACACTATTCGTTGATTTGCAAATCGTGCATCCGTTCTGGATGATCACATTCATGTTTCTTACGGCAATTTCGTTTTCATTACTGGGGTTTATCATCGGCATTTGGGCAAAGAGCTTTGAACAACTTCAGTTGATACCACTGTTGGTGATCACGCCATTGGTGTTTCTGGGCGGGTCGTTTTATTCGATATCCATGTTGCCACCGGCTTGGCAAACCATAAGCTTGTTCAATCCCGTGGTTTACCTGATTAGCGGATTCCGCTGGTCATTCTTTGACGTGGCCGATGTGCCGGTTGGCATTTCTATTACCGCGGTGATCGTGTTTCTGGCGTTCTGTATCACTGTCATCTGGATCATTTTCCGCACCGGTTGGCGTTTGCGCCCGTGACAAACCCACCCCAATCCCTTGATCGACGGCGCTTGATTGTCGGGGTCGGGGCGCTGGGTGTTATTGGCTATGCTGTTGCAAAGGCAAATTGGCCATTTCGGCTGTTGCCACAAAAACCTTTGCCCTTTGAAGACATGGCGTCACCTGCTGGTTATCGTCTGCTATCGGGTGGTTCATTGACCGGCGGATTTGACCCCCTGATTGGCATTCCCGAAGAAACATCCAGCGGCCTGTTGCGGGCTGAACGGGTTGTCAAAAATGATATTTGTGCAGCGCTGTTCGCCCAAAACCCCGCGACCGAAGGCCAAGTGCCAATGGCCTATTTCTTTGATTATCAATGCCCAATCTGCCGCCGCCTGACACCGCGATTGCGCGCGTTAGATGGGGTTGCGATCAGTTGGCACGATCTGGCCGCCCTTGGGTCTGGCTCAGAAATAGCCGCTCGCGCGTCGATCGCGGCGCGCAATCAGGGCGCCTATGACGCGTTTCACGACCGCCTGATGCGGGCCCAGTTTCAAGCAACCGAGGGCTATGTAGGCCTGTTGGCCGAAAGTGTAGGCATAGATGCCGAACTTTTGATCAGCGATCTAAGCAGCCGGCCCGTCGCCGATCAAATGTGGCGTTCACGGGCTGTGGCCAACCTGTTTGGCATGTTGGGAACGCCGGGCATGGTTGTTGGGCGCACCGTAGTAATTGGTGATATTGGTGACAGGGATTTGGTACGACTGGTGGCGTCTGAGACCAATTCGCCCGGTATCTGTTCTTAACACCAGTAACCGTTCAATCCGCCGCCGCCATCGCCCGCCCGTAGGCCAACCCCGCCACGGCCAAATCGCCGATCGCCAGCCCGCGAAACACAAAGGCCGACCGGCGTGTTTCATCAAACGCGGCTGGCGTACCACCTGTTACAACCGTTCCCAGATCCCCAGAGATCAACTTTTCTGCCACCATCGGCTTGTCCATCGCTGCCTCTTGCGCGCGGTCGTCAACGTACAGGCTGTCAAATGCCGTCATACCGGCATCAATCCACGGGATCGCCAGATCGGTGATTGTTGCGAACGCGCCGGGCTTTAACCAGCGGGCGTCAAGAAACGGCGCTGTATCATAGTTCAGCGTGACCGAGCTAACGACGATATCTGCCGTTTCCAGCGCTGCACGCGGGTCGTCAAATACCTGCGCCCGTAGCCCCCGTGCTGTTGCGTCCGCTGCCAGCACATCAATATTGGCCCGCCCACGCCCAAAAATCCACACCTCTTCCAGCGGAAACAACGCTGCGAACGCCGCCAAATGCGACCGCGCCTGCACCCCCGTACCGATAAACCCAATCGCACGCGCCTTTGGGTTGGCCAGCCGCTTGGCCATCACCGCCGACAGGCCTGCTGTGCGCACCGCTGTGATCCAGTTGGCACCCAGCACCGCCAGCAGGGCACCTGTTTGACCGTGCATCAACAAGATGGTGGCGTTGATCGCCGATAGGCCAAGCCCCGGATTTTCGGGGCTGACCATCGCACATTTTACCGCCACCAATGCCGGATCATCACTAAGGGCCAGTGTGGTCATCACATAGCGCCCATCGCCGGGCACGACAGCCGCTTTGGGTGCGGTCCAGATTTTACCAGCGGCCACCTGGTAAACGGCGTTTTCAATCTCTTCAACGATCAATGCAGGGCTTATGGCCAAGGCTTCCAGCGCCTGATCGTCCAGATACATCATCGCGGTTGATCCCGTTTTTTAAAGATATACGCGTTTTTTTTAAAATTTAACGACTTTTGACACTCATTTATTGATTTTATCGCGCTGCCTTAACGCGCAGTTCTCATTGGTTTCACGCAGCTGCCCCATGTTGGTGTCAACAAAACGACACCCAGCCCAAGGAGCAACAAAATGACCTTTATGTCCCGTCAACAATGCGCCCCCACAATATCAGTATCAACCAACTTTTCCCAAACACTGGCCAAAGCCGCTGCATCACTGTTTTCGTTGTTCCGTCGCGAACCAAATAATGATTTCTACGCCAACCAGCATTTCGATAAAATCGCCCGGGCGCAGCGCGACGTAAACAATTTTTGGAACGGGCTGCACTAGCTGATTGTGGCCGCAATCAATTCAGCGAACCGTGGATCTTGCCTGACCAGTTTCAAATCGGGGTCCGCGGACAACAAATACACCCGTTTACTATCTGAAATACCAAGTTCGATCGTCTGCGCCAGCATATTCAGTGCCTCGTCAATCAAGCCCAGGCGCGACTGAGCACAGGCAATATTATAGGTCAGACGGGCATCATCGGTGGCGAATGCCGTCGAAATCGCGATCCAGTGGCGGGCCTGGTCGGCATCACCCAAATCGGCATATGCCGAAGCGATCATGAATGTGGCACCGGCGTCATGGGGGTTAATTTCGACACGTTTGCGCATGTCTTCCAGAACTTGCCCGGCATAGTGCCTTTGTTCATCTGGTCGGTCGACGCCATTCAGGCTGGTGAGCAGCATCATCGAAATCCAGACCCCTTGATCCAGCGCATAGGCATTTTTAAGGTGGCGAAAGGCGGCCTCATAATCACCTGGTTGAAGATAGGCAAAGCCCAGAATTGAATGTGCTTCGGCGGATGACGGGTTTAATTCGACGGCCCGTGATGCATTTTTTATGCATTCGTCAGGATCGGCCAAAGTTATATAATATTGCCCGCGCGCTGCATAAGCATCGGCCAATCCGGGGTTAATCTTTAGCGAAGTTTCGCAGTTTTCCAAAACTGTGTTGGCTTCACCCTCATCTTGAGGATAGTGAAAAGCGATGGTGGCATCGACCATCGCAAGCCCAGCATAGGCGGCGGCGTATTCCGGATCCAGCTTGATCGCTTGGTCAAACATCAGCCGCGCCGCTTGCAGCGCACCCAACGCAAATTGCCGCGAAAGGGACCGCCCGCGCAGAAAATATTGGTAGGCTTCTGCGTTGTGCGAATGATGATTTGTTTTAGGGACGGTCGTAAGGGTCGCCAGATTGGCCCGTAGTGCCGTAACAATCGCACGTGAAATCTCAGTTTGCAGTTCAAAAATGTCGTCAACCTGTCGGTCATACCGCTGCGCCCAGACCTGAAGATTTGCCTGCGCTTCAATCAGGCGGGCCGAAATACGTACGGTGTCACCAGCCTTGCGCATGCTGCCTTCCAACACGTATCGCACACCCAGTTCACTGGCGATCTGCTGGGCCGATTGCCCAGTTCCGCTGTATATCTGGCTGGCGCTGTTGGCAGTTACTGACAGTTCTTGAATGCTGGCAAGGTCGGTTAGAATATCCTCGGTTATGCCGTCGATGATGTCGGCCTGTTCGGCGTCGCCGCTGGTGTTGGCAAACGGCAGAACTGCGATGGAACCATCCCTGACTGTGGGCGCGGATGCAGCGGGCGCCGCAGCAGCAACCCCGGCCATCGCTGTTGATAGCTGCTGTTTCATTTCGTCGGCATTTGTATTTTCGCGCAGGGCAATCCGGTCAGCCAAAGCTGCGGTTTCCGGGTCGGGTTCGGCACCCAATTCGTGCATAAGCAGCTGTTTGCACGCCCGAAATTGCGCCAATGCCATAGCCCGTTCACCGGTTTGGGCGTACAGCAGCATGATGGCGCGATGGGTCGCTTCGCGCAGCGGTTCCAGTGACAGGCTGTCGCGCATCAGACGAATGGCAGCGGCCGGATTATCGGTTTTTTGGTGATGTGCTGCACTGGTTTCGATCACCTGCTGCGCCAATTGCAAAACATCGTTGCGCGTCGCGCGCAACCAGTCACCGAACGCGTCATCGTCATGTTCAAAGCCGTCTAGCAACGGCCCGGGGCAGATGTCTTCCAGTGCGTCAACCGGTTGCTGGTTTTCGCTGATTGCCTTTAGTGCGTCATAATCGGACACAACCGCGCCAGGGGTCAAACGCACGGCATCATTTTCCACAATCAGCGCATCATCGCCAAGCGCGCGCCGAATACCTGAAAGCGCCGTGCGCAGGCTGCCGCGTGCCTGTTCATCCTGGCGATCAGCCCACAGCAGCGTTGCCAGATGTTCCCGGCTGTGGCTAATGCCGCCAGGCACAGCCAGATAGGCCAGCAATTGCCGCCCTTTACGGGTTGTCAGGGGAATGACCGTACCAGCAGGATCGTGCAGTTCAAAACCACCGAACACCTGCAATTTCGGCATTCGTGGATTTGTAGCGCGATCAGTGTCGCTGGATGGCTTGGCTAACTTTGTCACAATATCCAGCAGCCTAGCGGTCTTGCGTGAAGCCGACTACATGAAATTTGGCCCTGCGATGCCCTAAGCGTTTGGTTGAGCTGCGCTGCATGACGCCCTATACCCACCGCCATGACAACAAACCCACCAAACCTGCGCCCCGATCTCGCGCCAAAACCCCGCATTGCGTCCACCCGCCGCCCGGGCCAACCCACCATCGGTATGGTCAGCCTGGGCTGCCCTAAGGCACTGGTGGATAGTGAACGCATCCTGACCCGCCTGCGAGCCGAGGGCTACGCGATTTCCCCGGATTACGCCGGGGCCGATGCCGTCATCGTCAATACCTGCGGCTTTCTGGACAGTGCCAAGGTTGAAAGTCTGGATGCCA
Source organism: uncultured Paracoccaceae bacterium (assembly GCA_964195275.1). Classification (GTDB taxonomy): domain Bacteria; phylum Pseudomonadota; class Alphaproteobacteria; order Rhodobacterales; family Rhodobacteraceae; genus NVTR01. The sequence goes on along the minus strand of CAXMPY010000024.1, from coordinate 12,348 downwards.
TTGGCGAGGCCTTGCGCGAAAATGGCCGCGTTATCGTCACCGGTTGTCTGGGGGCTGAACCCGATTACATCCGTGAAAACCATCCGCAAATTCTGGCCGTCACTGGTCCGCATCAATATGAGGCGGTGCTGGACGCCGTCCATGCCAGCGTACCGCCTGATCCGGACCCTTTTTTTGACCTTTTTCCGGCCCAAAACGTCACCCTGACGCCACGCCATTACAGTTATTTGAAAATATCCGAGGGCTGTAACCACAAATGCAAATTCTGCATCATCCCGGATATGCGCGGCCGTCTGGCTTCGCGCCCAGCCAAAGCGGTAATGCGCGAGGCTGAAAAACTGGTGGATGCCGGGGTCAAGGAACTGCTGGTGATCAGCCAGGATACCAGCGCCTATGGCACCGACTGGAAGGATCGCCCGACCAAGACGCCGTTTATCGATCTGGCGCGCGATCTGGGCAGTCTGGGCGCCTGGGTGCGGCTGCATTACGTCTACCCCTACCCGTTTGTGCGCGACCTGATCCCGCTGATGGTGGATGGCGGCATTCTGCCCTATCTGGATATCCCGTTCCAACATGCCCACCCCGACACATTGCGCCGCATGGCGCGGCCCGCTGCAGCGGCCAAAACGCTGGACCAGATCGCCAGTTGGCGCAGCGTCTGCTCGGATATCACCCTGCGGTCGACGTTTATTGTCGGCTACCCGGGCGAGACCGAGGCCGAGTTTCAGACTCTGCTGGATTGGATGGATGCCGCGCAGTTGGACCGGGTGGGATGTTTTCAATATGAAAATGTTGCCGGCGCGCGGTCAAACGCGCTGCCCGACCACGTGGGGGATGATGTGAAACAGGACCGGTGGGACAGGTTTATGGCCAAAGCGCAGGGGATATCGGCGGCGAAACTGGCGGCCAAGGTCGGGTCGCAGATGCAAGTGATCGTGGATGAGGTTGAGGCCGATGGGGCCACCTGCCGGACCAAAGCGGACGCCCCCGAGATTGATGGGAACCTGTTTATCGATGCGGGTTTTGAGGGGTTGAGCGCGGGGGATATAGTTGAGGTGGAAGTGGATGAGGCGGGGGAGTATGATTTGTGGGGTCGCATCCCGATATAGAAACTCCCTGAAGGAGAGTTTCAGGGATGCCCCGGGCGCAAATGTGAATCCGCTAAGAAAATTGCGCTCAATCTTGTTGGTGAAATATTTAGACTTTGGTCGTGGCCAAGAAAATTGAGAATGAATTATATTTGATCGCTGACAGTGCGGTTATTGATCCGCAACGTATAAGAATCGATCCAACCGATAATATCTCTAAGGTATTGATAATGGATGATTTTATCATTTCCGTTTCTGGCTCCATCGAAATTTTCTGGCGCCACCAAGAAGAGTACATAATATGCAAAAACATCGACCAACTACTTGAAACATGTTCCGACATCAGAACTCGAAATAGTTCGTGTTAGATTTCATTTTGATCGAATTTGAACAAAGAAACCTTTGCGAAATCAAGGGCGATATAAGGCTTTGTGATCAGGCGACTTGGATCGGGTTACAAGACGCATTCGGCCGGTTTCAGCAAATCAGACACGACAAAACCCGCGCAGCGATCCAACCAGAATTCAAATTCTGCGGTGAAGTTGGAAACAGCAAGCATTTTTTTGATACTTTTCGCGAGGATTTATTCGCATTCAGCGAATTAGTTTCCAGCAATCAAACCGGAGTCGGCGGGTATCCAATTCCATTCGTCGTTACCAATGATCGGAACTCATTCGGAAATTACGCACTAATTTACGCGGGCGCTGCACCGCAGTATAATAATCCGGACTGGCGGCCCATAGATTGGGCGATCGGAGATGCAGGCGTTGGCAGTCACTCAATAATGTTCTCCGGCTCAACCAGTGGATATATAATTAAAGTGGATTAACTGAGAAAAAAGTATGAATGGCACAACCTTTATACTAAGAAAATCATCCCAGTTCCATGCGTGAAATTTGGTTAGTGGGTTGTTGGCGGGACAATTCGAACTCGATTTCTACTTCTGGTGGACAAACCAGCGCACATGTTCCAATCCCCCCTCACCCAGCCTCGGCCCTCGCCAGCGGCCCGGGCTCTTCCTTGATCGGCAGATGCACCACCGCGGCCAGCACACCCAGCACCACCGCGGCCCACCACATCGGGGTGTAGTCCTGGTTCAGATCATAGAACCGACCGCCCAGCCAAGCGCCGATAAAACCACCGGTTTGGTGGCTTAGAAACACCAGCCCGGCCAGGGTTGATAAAAACCGCATGCCCTGGGTCTGCGCGATCAGCCCCATCGTCAGGGGCACGGTCGACAGCCATAATACCCCCATAATCGCCGAAAATATCAAAACTGAAATCTCTGTTATCGGCAGCAGAATGAAAATACTGATGACGGTGGCGCGGGCCAGATAGATCCCGCTAAGCGTCCATTTCTTGGAATAGACCTGCCCAGCCCATCCCGCCAGAAATGACCCGGCGATATTGAACAACCCGATCAATGCCAGTGACCAGCCCGCGACCCAACTGGCCAGCCCAACATCAACAACGTAGGCGGGCAAATGGGTCTGGATAAACGCCACATGAAACCCGCAGACGAAAAACCCGAAGAACAGGCACAGATAGCTGCGTTCGTGAAATGCCACGCCTATGGCCTGGCCGAAATCCACAGCACTTGCCCCAGCCGCCGTTGGTTTGGAAACACGCGCGACGAAAACCAGAAATGGCAGGATCAATGCAAAACTGGCGCCAATGAATATCAGCGAAGTTTGCCAGCCCAGACCATCAATCATGACAATGGCCGATGGCCCTGCCACAAACATACCAAGGGATGCCGCAGCGGTGCCCAACCCCAAAATGAAACTGCGGCGTTCCGGCGTTACGATCTTGCCAAGTGCGCCAATGACAATCGGAAATGATGCTGCGCCGGTGCCAACGCCAACCAGTAGGCCGGTCAGCACGAATAGCAACGGGTCGGAAATGATACCGCGCATTGCAAAACCGATGCCGGCACAAATTGCGCCAAAGGCCAGGACGCGCGCGGTTCCATAGCGGTCGGCGATGGCGCCTGCGACAGGTTGCGCAAAACCCCAGCCCAGCACCTGCAACCCCACCGACAGCGAAAATGTGGCGCGACCCCACCCCAGATCTGCGGTTATTGGGGCCAAAAACACCCCGAACGTGGTGGCAAAACCAAAGCCAAGGAACGCGATCATGCAGCCCGCAAAGATCGCCACATTTAATTGGGCTTTTGTGTGCTGATCAGAATTGGCCATGTGATCCTCGATCTACGATTATTCGTGGCTTTTCGGGCCAACACATCATATGCGCATGCCGTTGTCGACGGCGCGTGGGGTTTGGGGCGCAACATTGCCCTTGACCTATTCCCGCCCGATATCCCAAACTCGCCCCATGCTGAAACGCACCATCACCATTATCGCCACGCTTTTAGTGCTAAATGCCTGCGCAACCGCGCCTTTGGCCATCGAAGGCAGCCGCGGTTTCTTCTGGGGGATATTCGACGGTGCGGTCGCGCCCATCGCCTTTATTGTATCGTGGTTCTCAGATTCGGTTGGCATCTATGGCACCCCCAATTCTGGCGGCTGGTATGATTTTGGGTTCCTGATCGGTCTGACGTTTTGGGCCGGGGGCGGTTATGCGGCCAAACGCCGGCGCGGTTTTGGCCCAACCGCCTAACCAATCACAGCCGATCATCAATAAATTTAACCATCGACGCCTTGAAATCGATCGTCACTTTAACCTCTGGCGAATGCCCGTCAAAACCGTGAAACGCACCTTTGACGACACGCAATTCGGTTTTGACGCCTTGCGCATTCAGGCGCGCTGCGTAGGTTTTATCTTCTGAACAGAACAGATCGATATCGCCGACCCCAATCCAAGCCTGTGGTAAATCGGTCAAATCTTCCCGACGCGACGCGGATGTGTAATTTGGCAGGTTTTGGGCACCGGGTTTATTTGGCGCCAGATAGGACGACCAACCAAACAAGTTGAATTTGTTATTCCAGCCCGCATGATCAATATTGTCTAACGACCGATCTGCCGCGGTGCGATCATCCAGCATCGGATATACCAGAATTTGCGCAATTGGCTTGGGGCCGGTTCCATCAGCGATTTTCTGGGCAAGGCAAGCTGCCAAACCGCCACCCGCGCTTTGACCACCGATCGCAATCTTATCCGGGTCAACCCCAAGCCTTGCGGCATTATCCAGCAACCAATGCCATTGATCAAAACAGTCGTCGATTGCTGCAGGTGCAGCGTGTTTTGGCGCCAGCCGGTATTGCGGGGCAACCACAACAATGCCAAGTTTGGCGGCAAGTTCTGAACCAGAAGTATCTTGCAACTTGGGCGACCCAATGATCAGACCGCCGCCATGTATCCACAGCAGACATCCATCGCTTTTCTTCTGCGCCGGTGTGTAAATACGCAAACGCAGATCTTTGTTGGTTCTTTGGCTTAAACTGACACCAGCGGACATTTTTGACGGTACGATAAAGCGCAGCAGAAAATTAATGACCGGCAACAAATATCGCTTGTCCAACGGAAGTTTTGGAAATTTGCGAAAGGCCGGGCGAAGTTCGGGTGCAATTTGGTCGATATCCACCGTATTCTTCCCCCAAATGCGCCACAGTATATTGGCTGCTTAGTCGCTGACATGGTCCATATGCACAGGTACGTCACCAACTTTGGTAATCTCGCCGAATGGAGCAAAAAATTCTAGTTTCCACGCGATCTTTTATTAGTAGTTTTGGTTCAATTAATTATGAAACACCAGCTGATCAGAATTTGCAATACACGCTACGCGTCAGAAATCTGACCGTTTACTTTGTTTGGGTCCGATGAAATTCGGATGTCCAATTTCACACGGTTCTTCCGTGCATATTTTGATGTGCCCGCCCAACAGTCACATTGCCGCGAGGCCCGTTCAAACCTGGCCGGTTGCCCCTTACGCTGACTACACCCAACCAATAGGTCGCGCCCATGTCTGGTAATGCAATGGAAGAAGGTCTGCTGTTGCAGATCCACAACCCCAGCCATTCGGATCCAACCCGTATCGGGTTTTTGGCCGGGGCGTTGTCTGGGTTTGCAGCAATTGTCGCGATAACCATCGTGCTACCGGGTCTGCCCCGTTTGGTGACGGTGTATCTGGCCATCGGCGTCGCAGCGGCGGTTGGCAGCTATGTAACGCTAAAGATCAAAAGTCGCCGCAAACAATACAAAGTTAGCCTGATGATTGAAAAACGCCAGATGCAAGCGACTGAAACAAATAGACAAATCGCGGATATGCTGGCCAGAAAAAGCGCTTGAATTCAAAAAAAATAGCGATTTGTTCGGAGTCTGGGTCTGGCCGCCCAGCCCTAGCCCAGCAATATCACAGCCCAGGCAACGCCGGTGGCTATCGCGCTCAGGGCGACGGCCGCACTGCCTGCGTCTTTGGCCTGTTTCGCCAGCGGATGCTCATCTTCCGAGATATAATCGATCGCCCGTTCGATCCCGGTATTCATCAGCTCTGCTGCCAAAATCAGCAATCCAAGCGATAGGATCAAAGCCCGTTCCAGTGCCACCAGGTCTAGCCAGAATACAAACCCAGCAGACAACACGTTCACCCAAAACCACATATGTAGGCTGGGTTCATTGCGCCAACAATTCAGCCAGCCCGCCCAGGACCATAACACTCTGTTTTTAAACAACAACCATTCGCGTTTTAGGATACCGGTATCTGGTGGCAATTGATTACGATACGTCATGACAACCCTGCTATCGTTTGGCGCACCACAGATATCCGTGCGCTATTTGGCGGGTGCGTACCCAAAAACTGATCGCCCGGATCAGGTATACGGTCAAAGAACTGCGCGCCATTCAAGGGGTCGTACCCGGCCCGAAACGCAATTAGCGTGCCCAACTGATCTGCCTCAAGTTCAAAACCCTTGGAATAGGCGCGCGCGCCGACTGTGCCGCCCAAATTTTGCGCCAGATCAACATCTGACGCATTTCCCCCAACCAGTGCTGCCAACAATCCACCCAGAACGGCACCTGCAAGCGCGGTATTTTGGGTCTTGGCAAGATGGCCGGAAATATGATGCGCGGCCTCGTGGCTTAAGACAAACGCCAGTTCATCGGCGTTATGGGCCTGGGAAATCAGGGCCAATGTTACACCCAGTTCTGGCCGTCCGTTTTGATCCAGTCGTTGGTAGGCATTCGCCGGTTGCCCCGCGCGGTCGTCCACAAATATCCGGAAATTGCAGTTGGCGTCAGGCGCGTTTTGGCGGCAAATTCGTTCTGAAACAGGTTCAATTCGCCGAATAACCGCAGCAAAATCAACCGCCTGCCGACTGGTGCTGGACCCAATGTCAGCGGCTGGCCCCACGGTCGGCAAAGGTGTTAGTACAGTGCATCCCGCCACGCCAGCCGCCGCGATCAGCCGAAAAATTATCTGCATCAATTGCTCCTGAATTTTTGCGGTCAGACTAGCAAAATTTGCCCGCATAACCAGCCCAATTGCACAACCCAATTTGCCGGCCTAGACTGGCCCGATGTTTACCATAGAACACGAATTTGACGCGACCGTTGTGACCCTGGTCGACGAGGGTGATGCGCCTTTATGCGAAGACCTGATCATTCACGCATTTGAGGATTGCATCACAGTTGAACAATATGACGCCCGCAAAGATACAACCACTAAGGTGTCGCTTTCCCTGTCTCAGCTGCGCGATCTTGGCGCGGCGTTAGATTTGCCAGAGGGGCTGTATCGGTTGCGGCGGGAAAAATAGCCGAAGGGGCCAAAATGACCACTGGATTCTTCTGGGATGAACGCAGCTTTTGGCATGGCGGTGGGAATTACGCGTCAGTTCTTCCGGTTGGTGGCTTGGTGCAACCCATCCAAGGCGGGTTGCCCGAGAACCCTGAAACCAAGCGGCGTTTTAAAAACCTGATCGACGTCACCGGCCTGTCTGCAGAATTGGACATGCGCTCGGCGCGCCAAGTGACCCAAGAAGACCTGGCGCGGGTTCACCCAGCTGGGTATCTGAACGATTTCAAAACCTTATCAGATCAAATGGGCGGTGAAATTGGGCTTAGGGCACCATTTGGGCCGGGTGGTTTTGAACTTGCGGCACTGTCAGCCGGGCTGGTTAAATCTGCGATGCAGGCCGTTCTGAAAGGCGATGTTACCAACGCCTATGCATTGTCGCGCCCGCCGGGTCACCATTGCCTGCCCGATTTTCCAAATGGGTTTTGTCTGCTGGCAAACATCGCCATTGCGGTGCGGGCAGCAATCGCGGGCAAACAATGCGCCCGTGTCGCGGTGCTGGACTGGGACGTGCATCACGGCAATGGCACAGAAGCAATTTTTTATGACGACCCGGATGTTTTGACAATTTCAATCCATCAAGACCGGAATTACCCGTTGGATACCGGCGACGCCAATGACATCGGTCGCGGCAAAGGCGAAGGCTGGAATATGAATATTCCGCTACCACCGGGTGCAGGTCACGCCACCTATTTGGATGTGATGCAGCGCCTGGTAACCCCAGCGTTAAACCGTTTCAAACCTGATCTGATCGTGGTTGCTTGCGGCTATGACGCCGCCGCAATCGATCCATTGGGCCGCATGCTGGCAACGGCTGAAACATTTGCAGAGATGACTCGTCTGACAATGGAAATCGCCGAGGATTGATGCGATGGCCGCCTGGTTCTGGCCCATGAAGGCGGCTAGTCAGAAGTCTATGTGCCGTTCTGTGGCCACGGGGTTGTCGAAGTTTTGGCTGGCAGCGATATTCACGCCCCTGACCCCTTTACCGAGACGTTCCGCAAACGTCAGCCGGGCCCCGGTTTTCAACGTTTCCTGTCTGGTGTGGTCAGTGAATTGGAAACACATTTTTTCGCGCCTTAAATCTCGACCTTCGCCAGATCTTCCTTTCAGCCAAAATATCCGCGCCGCAGGCGTCATTTTACTTGAACACGCGCCTTAAAATCCCGACATGGGACCAAAGGATAATTGTACATGCCCACAAAAAACCTCGCCGCCTTGGATTTTCTGCAAAATCGTCGCTCGCGCCCCGCTAAAACGTTGCGCGCGCCGGTCCCGGACAACGCCGACCTGATCCCGATACTGACGGCTGCTGCGCGCACGCCCGACCACGGCAAGCTGGAACCCTGGCGCTTTATTGTCATCCAAAAACCCGCCCTTATGCGGCTGGCCAAACTGGCCGAAACCCGGGGCGAAGCGCTGGGAATTGAACCGGAAAAACGGGCAAAAGGTGTTGCGCAATATAGCGACGGACATTTGGCCGTGGCCGTCATTTCAGCGCCCAAACCAACGCCAAAAATTCCGGCAATTGAACAAACGTATTCTGCCGGTGCCGTCTGTCTGTCGCTGTTGAACGCAGCGCTTGCCAGTGGATGGGGCGCCAACTGGCTAACTGGCTGGGCCAGCCATGACCGGGCATTTTTGACCCAAGGTTTGGGATTGTCCGCCACTGAAACCGTAGCCGGGCTGATATTCATCGGCACCCAAACCAGCCAACCGCCAGAGCGCCCCCGCCCCAATATCGACGAAATAACCGACTGGGTCGCCACGTGACCGAAATCGCGATGATCCGGCGCGCGCTGACACGGGCGGTGCAGCAGTTGGGCGACCCACGCTTGGTAAAAGTGCTGTTCTTGGCCTTGGCGATCACGGCCCTGATCACGGGCCCATTTTTGGCGGTGTTCCTGGTTATCGCGGCAATTCTTGAATGGGTATTGCCCAGCAGTGTTGATCTGCCGTGGTTCGGACAGGTCGGTTTTCTGGGTGTGTTTACAGTTGGATTGGTTTCCAAAACATCCTGGGTGTTCTGGACTTACGTGATGTCACCGGTGGTTGTGGCGATCATTGGCGTGTTGATGGAACGTATTGTGGATGCTGTGGAAGCCAAGCATTATCTAAACCTGCCCGCAGTTCGCCACCAAACATTTGGCCAGATGCTGGCCTATGGCCTGCGATTTTTGGCCCTTATGTTGGGGGTCAGTTTGGCGGCATTTGTGATTTCATTCTTTTCCGGTGTGCTGGCCCCTTTGGTCTTTATCGCTGCAAATGGGTATCTGATCGGGCGCGAATATTTTGAGGTGGTGGCGCTGCGCCGTAGCCCGATAGAACAGGCTCAGGGGCAAACCCAGGATAATATTGCTCTGCTTTGGTTGGCTGGTATATTTCTGGCGGTGTTTCTGGCTATACCGGTGGTCAACCTGTTGGTACCAATTGTGGGCGTTGCCACATTCACCCACCTTTACCACAAAATATTCAGCGCCTAAATCCAACCCAAATCGCGGATACTGAACACGCCCGACAATATCACCGCAACCAATATCGTCCAAATCACCAATGTCACACCGCTGACAATCCAAATCGTACGCTTAAGGTTAAAATTTGACGGCGCACCGGCCTGGGTGCCGGGGAAAATGTCGTTGTCGTCGCCCTGCGTGCGCCGCCCGATTGGCAACGTAATAAACATTACCAAAAACCACACGACGACATACAGAACAATTGCGCTGGTCGGGCCCATCAGATTTGTTCCAGTTCGATCAGTGTTCCGGTAAAGTCATTTGGATGCAAAAACAAAACCGGTTTGCCATGGGCGCCAATCTTGGGTTCATCGGCGCCCAAAACACGGGCACCGCTGGCTTTTAACGTATCGCGGGCAACCAGAACGTCATCCACTTCGTAGCAAATGTGATGGATGCCGCCGTTTGGGTTTTTGGCCAGAAACCCGGCAATTGGGCTGCTCGCGCCCAGCGGATGCAGCAGCTCGATTTTGGTATTTGGCAATTCGATAAATACAACTGTCACACCATGATCCGGTTCCGGTTGCGGGGCACCTACCTTGGCGCCGAAAATATCGCGGTATTGAGCTGACGCCGCCGCCAAATCAGGCACCGCAATCGCCACATGGTTTAACCGTCCAATCATCTGCATTGCCTTAAGTTCAGTTCTGCTGCCGCTTTATCTCCTTGCCTGAACTTTCCTGCAAGGGTCAGCCTGTCGCAGGCATCGCCTTAACCATCTTTTCACGTTCCGCAGGTTTTATTGAAAAAACGCAATACGGAAGCGATGCAATGCCTGATGAGCTTAACCAATTTATGCAAACCCAAACCCCAACTGCCGAACGCCCGCTGTTGGGCGTTACAGTTCTGGTGGTAGAGGACAGCGTTTACGCCTGCGAAGCGATGCGCCTGCTGTGTCTGCGCTCAGGGGCGCGCATTCGCCGTGCGACAGCCTGAGGTCTGCCCATAGGCACCTGTCAGTTTACCGACCCGTCGTCGTGATCGTTGATTTGGGCCTGCCCGATGGTTCGGGCGCCGATTTAATTCAGGAACTTAACGCGGCTTCGCCCCGGGTGCGGGTAATATTGGGCATTAGTGGTGACGAAGAAATGCAATCAAAAGCCGAAAACGCCGGTGCCGATGGGTTTGTGGAGAAACCAATTGTCAGTCTGGCTGCTTTTCAATCCGTGGTGCTAGGCCATTTGCCAAAAGAACAACACCCGCGCGGCCCAAACCTGTGGGCGACGACGAAATAACGCCCGACCCGTTGGCGCTGCGTGATGACCTTGAGAACATTTCAGAAATTCTGAGCGCTTCGCCCACCGATACCAAATCTTTGAGTTATGTTGCACAATTTCTGGGCGGGGTGGCGCGGCTTGCCCATGACCAACCACTGGCAGTGGCTGCGCCGATCTGAATGTCCATTGCAAACTGGGCCAACCGGTGAACCTGGATGTCGCCCGCATCGCCGGATTGGTACAGAAACGCCTGCAGGACCAAAAAGCTGTCTAACCGATGCGCGGATCGCGTTTGACCAACGTGGGCGCTGTAAGACTGCGTAATGATGTTTTTTGTTGGCCATCGGTTCTAAAATTATCGGCCGTCAACCAAGCCTTGAACGCTTTTTCCAATGCGGGCCATTCTTTATCGATGCAGGCAAACCAAGCCGTATCGCGATTTCGGCCCTTAATAACGTTGGACTGTCGAAAAATACCTTCGTAGCTGAACCCGTATCGTTCAGCCGCGCGACAGGACGGCAGGTTAAGCGCATTACATTTCCATTCGTAACGCCGATATCCTGCTTCAAAGGCCCATTTCATCATCAAATACATCGCCTCGGTCGCCGCGCGGGTCCGCTGTAGTGCCGGTGCAAAGTTGATGTTGCCAACTTCGATAACACCCATCTGTTGCTCGATGCGCATAAAGCTGGCCACACCACCCCACTGGTTTCGGTCTTTGTCATAAATCGCTAAAAAAACCGGGTCGTTCGCGGCCTCGACGCTTGCGACCCAATTCTGATAGTTGCCAACTTCGCCAAACGGCCCGATGACCAGGTAATCCCAAATGCTGTCACTGGCCCGGTTCTTGGCGTGGATTGCCGCCGCGTGATCCACAGCGGTTAGGGGTGCAAGCCGCACAAATTGGCCATCTAGCACCACGCCTTTTGGGTGCGGTGGCGCAACCCAATTCGGTATTTTTTCATTTAAGTCTCTGTTATTCATTAATTTTACCTTGCGACACAGTCTGTAAAGACGATCTTGACCTGTCGATATTACCCTAAAGATGAACCCCGATTACCACATTTGCGCCGCAATTTGACAAGAGATATCAGCGGTCGGTTCTGCACAAAGCAATCGGCAGCAGACCAGTTCAAGGAGACGACGACATGACCAATATTACCAAACGTTTCTGGCATGAGGAATTGGGCAGCGCTGTTGTAGATTGGGCGGTATTTGGTGCTGGTGTGTTGTCACTGAGTGTTGCCGTGGTTTCCACAATCGTCTGACCGGATGGCAAAATATATAGCGGCAGCCTTAGATTGGGCCGCCGATGATCAGCCCTAATTGTTTCGGACGTTTTTTATGTCGAATAGCATCTAAGCAATTTTTCATTTCCGAGCGGCTCAGAAATTCTGGGACACACGGTAAACCGAATCGACACAACCAGTGCCGGCGATACACGCTGGCCAATCATTTGATTTCATAAGCTGTACTTTCAAAACACCTAATTGATTACAAATCGAAAACAATCAGGCATTTTGGTCGCTGACTGGGTTCAAATCGACATCAATATCGCAATTTTAACGAAATTCGCTACAATTTTTTCAAACTATCGCCCAAAACCACAGGTATGAATTGACCGGTAAACGCCGATGTTCAGTGTCTTTAACAAGTAGGAAGTGTAAATATGTTTGTAACTATTAAGCGTTTTTTGACAGGCCAATCCGGCAGCGTAACAACAGATTGGGTCGTTCTGGTCGCCTCGCTTGTCGCAATGGCGGTTGTAGTATTGACGGCCG
>CAXMPY010000023.1:19004-19385 GCA_964195275.1 uncultured Paracoccaceae bacterium | reverse complement strand
GCAAGGCCATTTGCAGGATTTGTTAGATGCAGTCCCAGAGGCAGATGTGATCCCGGTGACTTGGCGGTTGTTTTCAAATGATGACGTCGTGGACTTTATTGAAGAATTGGTCACCAGCCGATATACCGACGCGCAGCCTGATTTGGAAAATGGTGGCCTGAAAAACCGATTTGTAAAATCTGTGTTTAAGCGTAACGAATTGGTTGAGCGGTTTGGCACCCACGGTCGGGTGTTTAACACTGAAGTTATCGGCGATATCGCGTGGATCGCACCCAGTGGCCATCGCGTCACAGACGAAAAGGAAATGACCCGACCCAAAAAGCAATTCGCTTATGAAATTGACCAGGTAAACCACGATGCGACGCGTAGTTTTGACGCCTA